>CAUQVK010000018.1:0-23774 GCA_963521495.1 uncultured Streptococcus sp. | reverse complement strand
TAGCTCGTCTTCCTCGTGATGTAAAAGTCGAAATCGAAGTCATCGCAGAGATTGGCTAAGCTAGTTGAGTTGAAGTTTGGTTCTGCCAAACTTCTTTTGCTATAAGGAGAGAAAAATGATAAAGAAACAACTTCATTTGGTGATTGTAACGGGAATGAGTGGTGCAGGTAAAACTGTAGCTATTCAATCGTTTGAGGATTTAGGTTATTTTACCATTGATAATATGCCTCCAGCTCTCTTACCTAAATTTTTACAGTTGGTAGAGACCAAGAATGATGATCATAAGTTAGCTTTGGTAGTAGACATGCGGAGCCGCTCCTTCTTTTCAGAAATCCAGACAGTCTTAGATGGTTTAGAAAATAAGGAAGGTTTAGACTTTAAAATTCTCTTTTTGGACGCTGCGGATAAGGAATTGGTGGCTCGCTATAAGGAGACGAGACGGAGTCATCCATTAGCTGCAGATGGTAGAATTTTAGATGGGATCAAGTTAGAGAGAGAACTTTTGGCCCCACTTAAGAACATGAGTCAAAATGTGGTAGATACAACAGAACTAACACCACGGGAACTTCGGAAAACTATTGCAGAGCAATTTTCAGACCAAAAGCGGAGTCAATCTTTCCGTATAGAAGTCATGTCCTTTGGCTTTAAGTACGGAATTCCTATTGATGCAGACTTGGTCTTTGATGTACGTTTTTTACCTAATCCATACTATCATACAGCATTACGTAATCAGACAGGATTAGATGAAGCAGTCTATGATTATGTCATGAATCAAGCTGAATCTGATGAGTTTTATAAGCATTTGTTAGCCTTGATTGAGCCGATTTTGCCTTCTTATCAAAAGGAAGGCAAGTCTGTCTTGACTATTGCCATGGGCTGTACTGGAGGACAACATCGTAGTGTAGCCTTCGCCAAACGCTTAACGGATGATTTATCTAAGAATTGGCCGGTAAACGAAAGTCACCGTGACAAAGATAGAAGAAAGGAAACGGTAAACCGTTCATGAGAAAACCAAAGATTACAGTGATTGGTGGAGGAACGGGAATTCCTGTCATTTTAAAAAGCTTACGGGAAAAAGATGTGGATATCGCAGCAATTGTAACCGTAGCAGATGATGGGGGATCTTCAGGGGAACTCCGTAAAAATATGCATCAGTTAACACCACCAGGTGATCTCCGCAATGTTTTAGTCGCTATGTCTGATATGCCTAAGTTTTATGAGAAAGTCTTTCAGTACCGTTTTTCTGAAGATGCTGGTGCTTTTGCAGGTCATCCTTTAGGGAATTTGATTATTGCTGGCTTATCAGAAATGCAGGGTTCGACCTATAATGCTATGCAGTTACTGAGCAAATTTTTTCATACAACAGGAAAAATCTTCCCATCTAGTGACCATCCTTTGACCCTTCATGCAGTCTTTAAGGATGGGACTGAAGTTGCTGGAGAGAGTCATATTGCGGATCATCCTGGCATGATTGACTATGTCTATGTGACAAATACTCTAGAGGGTGAAAAACCAGAAGCTAGTCGTAGAGTGGTTAATACTATTCTAGAAAGTGACATGATTGTTTTAGGACCTGGATCCCTCTTTACTTCTATTTTACCTAATATTGTGATTGAGGAAATTGGCCAGGCTCTTCTTGAAACCAAGGCTGAGATTGCTTATGTATGTAATATCATGACCCAACGTGGGGAGACGGAACATTTTTCTGATAGTGACCACGTAGAAGTATTGCATCGTCATCTGGGCAGACCTTTTATTGATACTGTTTTGGTCAATATCGATAAGGTACCCAAGGAATATATGAATTCTAATCGTTTTGACGAGTACTTGGTGCAGGTGGAACATGATTTTGATGGCTTGTGTAAACAAGTACCACGTGTGATTTCATCTAATTTTCTTCGTCTAGAAAATGGGGGCGCCTTCCACGATGGAGATTTAATTGTAGATGAATTGATGCGCATTATACAGGTGAGAAAATGAGTTTCACAGTAGCAGTAAAAGAAGAAATATTGGGTCAGCATCAGCTGAGTCGTCATGAATTATCAGCTATTATAAAAATGTCTGGTAGTATCGGTCTTTCAACATCAGGTTTGACCTTGTCAGTTGTGACAGAAAATGCCAAGTTAGCTCGTCACCTTTATGAATCTTTTCTTTATTTTTATGGCATCAAGTCTGAAATTCGTCATCACCAGAGGAGTAACCTTCGTAAGAATCGTGTTTATACAGTATTTACAGATGAAAAAGTACAAGATTTACTAAGTGATTTGCACTTAGCTGATTCTTTCTTTGGCTTAGAGACTGGAATTGATGATGAAATTTTATCAGATGAGGAAGCTGGCCGTGCTTATCTTTGTGGTGCATTCTTAGCAAATGGAAGTATCAGAGATCCTGAATCAGGTAAGTACCAGTTGGAAATTAGTTCAGTTTATCTGGACCATGCGCAAGGGATTGCCTCTCTTCTGCAGCAATTTTTGCTGGATGCTAAGATTATTGAACGTAAGAAAGGAGCTGTTACCTATCTTCAACGTGCCGAAGATATAATGGATTTCTTAATAGTCATTGGAGCTATGCAAGCGCGTGATGATTTTGAACGGGTTAAGATTTTACGAGAAACCCGTAACGACCTCAATCGGGCCAATAATGCTGAAACAGCTAATATTGCTCGTACCGTTTCAGCTAGTATGAAGACTATTAACAACATCGGTAAAATTAAGGACAGACTTGGTTTGGAAAATTTGCCAGTAGATTTACAGGAGGTGGCTCAGTTGCGGATTCAGCATCCAGACTACTCTATCCAACAGTTGGCAGATAGCCTCAGCACCCCTCTGACCAAAAGTGGTGTCAACCACAGACTCAGAAAGATAAACAAATTAGCTGATGAACTATAAAACCACGAATCCTATGTGACTCGTGGTTCTTTTTTATAAACTGGTTGAGTGTTTTGGTTGCACTTTTTGCTCTGGGTCAATGTAGTTGATGGCATTGTTGACAGCGGTTGGTGCTTCTCCAAGCCCTGTCGCAATCAGATCAATTTTTCCGTCATAGTAGCAGCAGTCACCGATAGCATAGATACCTGCTAGGCTGGATTCCTGTTTACTGTTGACGATAATCTTGTGGCGGTTGAGGTCGAGCCCCCAGTTTTTAAGGTTACCAACAGAAGATTTGAAACCATAGTTGACAAAGAGGTGGTCTAGGTCAATGGTTTCTGTTTCATCAGATTTCACTTTTGTGATTTCCAGCTTGTTAAGCGTTTTTCCATCCCCAAGGAGTTGGCTAGGGACGAACGGTGTCTTGATGGTCACAGATGATTCTTGCAGGGCTTGTACGCTATGTTCAAGAGCGCGGAAATTATCTCTGCGATGGACAAGAGTGGTTGGCGTAATCTTTTCAAAAGCTAAAGCCCAATCCACAGCCGAGTCTCCTCCACCAAGAATCGTTACTTTCTTACCAGCGTATTGCTGAATGTTAGAAACGTGGTAGTGGATATTTTCATAGCCCTCAACGCCTTCTAATTCCAAAGGACGTGGTTTGAAGGCACCGCCACCCATTGCGATGATAACAGTTTTTGATAGGTGACTTCCTTTAGAAGTTGTAATGACAAAGCCATTTTCTTGTTTTTCAATCTCAAGAACCGTTTCATTGAGATGAATTGGAGTCTCAAAAGCATTTAATTGCTCAATGAGACGGTTGCTCAATTCTTCACCAGTTAGATTTGAAAAACCTGGGACATCTAAGATTTCCTTTTCAGGATAGAGAATAGCAGGTTGTCCACCTAGTTGGGGAAGAGAGTCGATGATTTGGACCTTGGCTTGGCGTAGGTGGGCATAAAAGGCAGCAAAGAGCCCTACAGGACCACCTCCTACAATGGTAATATCATAGAGTTCAGACATGGTTTCTCCTTTGTTTTTCTAGTCAGTTTATTTTATCATATTTTATATTAAATTAGAAAATATGATTCAAATTCTTTTTAATTAAGATAGTTTTCGAGCATAGCTAGCTCATCTAAAGGCTATTATTGGAATTCACCAATAGGGATAAAATCTTTAACTTTTGAAGATTTTGCAATTATCTCGAATTGACCATCAGATTTTTCATACCCGATGGTAATGGTAGTTTTGTCATCGGGTAATTTCTTTGCAAACTCAGAGATACTCATGCGAACTAACACGATATCGTTATTTTGATCTCTTGTTGCAGAATTTGTAATTAGAGCTTCTAAAGATTTGCTGTAAGATTCTTTAGTTTCTCCAATTATCGAAATCTTGATATTATCATGTGATTCAGTATCATCTGGTGTCGTGATATTATTTTCAATTGAAATAGTAGCTGCTTCAGTGTTATCGGGATTTAAACGACCTTTGAGTAAGGAAGTCACTTCTTTATATTGACTGTTATCTGGTTTAGTTTTCTCGATAGAAGAGGTAGAAGTGCTTTGCTCTGTTTTAGCTTCTTCATTATTATTACTGCCCGCAGATTTGTTACTAGAGCATGCCACTAAAACAGTAGCAGCTAGTAAGATGGTGGATGCTGAGAATAGTTTTTCATCGTTTTTAATCCTTTTGTAAAGAATAAATTTATAAGTTTTTTAGCAGTCTATAATAGTAGTGCTAATGGTAAATTATACCTATTCTAATATGGTTTGTAAAGTTTTTGATTGCAATTTAATTAAATAAAGTTTAGAATGCTTTTTATTTCTAACCTTGCTAAAAATCCACTATTTTTTATAGGCTTTTTTTAAATTAATCAAAGATTTTGAGGAAAAATTTGTAAAAATACCTTTAAAAACAATGAAATTATGGTATTTATGAGAAATAAAAAATGATAAAGCTGCTCTAATTTTGTTTTTGGTTCATTCAAAATGCAGTAAGATAGGGAAAAAAATGTCAGAAAAGTGATATAATAGAAAGGAAGCTGTTTGAATGGAGAGGAGATAAGTGGATGAATTTTCAACAATTAACCAACCCCCAGTATTGGACTAGTTTATTTTCTAGTCCTTGGACTATCGCCATCAATATATTTGATATTTTGATTGTCACCTATATTTTATATCGTTTTACAAAAGCGATTGCGGGAACTAAAATCATGATTTTGGTTCGTGGTGTGCTCGTCTTTGTATTGGCTCAATTTGTTGCGAATTTACTTGGTTTAACGACTATTTCTTGGTTGATTAATCAAATTATCACCTATGGAGTGATTGCTGCTGTTGTTATTTTTTCTCCAGAAATTCGAACTGGCTTGGAGCGTTTAGGAAGAGCAGCAGATTTTTTCTCCAATTCTACAGTTAGTGCAGAAGAACATATGATTCGCTCCTTTGTCAAATCTGTTGAGTACATGAGTCCTAGAAAAATAGGGGCTCTTGTTGCTATCCAGCGAGTACGTACTTTGCAGGAATATATCGCCACAGGTATTCCTTTAGATTCAAAAATCTCAGCAGAGCTTCTTATCAATATTTTTATTCCTAATACACCTTTACATGATGGGGCAGTTATCATTCGGGATAATCGAATTGCAGTAACATCTGCTTATCTGCCTTTGACAGATAGTACAGGGATTTCTAAGGAGTTCGGAACAAGACACCGGGCTGCTATTGGCTTGTCTGAAGTATCAGATGCTTTGACCTTTATCGTTTCAGAGGAAACTGGAGGTATCTCTATTACTCACAATGGGGTTTTTAAACATAACTTGAGTATTGAAGAATTTGAAGCAGAATTACGTGCTCTTCTCTTGCCAGTGGTTGAGGAAAAAGCAAGTTTCAAGGAACGTTTGTTAGGAGGTTGGAAATATGAGAAAAAATAGTTTATATATCGTTTCCTCTCTGTTTTTTGCATTTGTCCTTTTTGTCTATGCAACTTCAACTAATTTTCAAAATAGTAACACTGCTAGACAAGTAAAATCTGAAACTTACAGCAATACTGTTCCTAATGTACCAATTGATATTCATTATGATAATGAACAATTCTTTATCAGTGGTTTTGCTTCTGAAGTGTCCGTCATATTGACAGGGGCTAATCGAGTATCCTTGGCCAGTGAGATGCAGGAAAGTACACGAAAATTTAAAGTAACGGCCGATTTGACGGATGCTAGTGAGGGAACCATTGAAGTCCCTTTAACCATTGAAAATCTTCCAAGTGGATTGACCGCTGTGGCAACGCCTCAAAAGATCACAGTGAAAGTTGGGAAGAAGGTTAAGCGAGATGGGATGATTGTTGTGCCACAAGTTGACCAAAGCCAGATTGATCCCAAGCTACAACTTGATAGTGTAACCGTGTCAAATGAACGCGTTTCGGTCACAACTGACCAGGAAACATTAGCTAAGATTGACAAAGTTATTGCGCTTTTACCAACCAGCGAACGCATAACAGGTAATTACAGTGGTTCGGTACCTTTGCAGGCAATCGACCGCAATGGGGTTGTCTTACCAGTAGTTATCACTCCGTTTGATACAACAATGAAGGTCACTACAAAACCAGTAGCATCAAGTTCAAGTTCATCCAGTTCTTCGGAGACTTCTTCTTCGACAAAAGCAAATAGTACTAAAACTAACTAAGATAGAAAAGGAATTTATAAAATGGGTAAGTATTTTGGGACTGATGGTGTCCGTGGAGAAGCAAATGTAGAATTAACACCAGAATTAGCCTTTAAGTTAGGTCGTTTTGGAGGTTATGTTCTTAGTCAGCACGAAACGCAAGCACCTAAAGTCTTTGTGGGGCGTGATACACGTATCTCAGGGGAAATGTTAGAATCTGCCTTGATAGCAGGCCTTCTTTCTGTTGGGATTCATGTCTATAAACTAGGTGTAATTGCAACCCCAGCAGTAGCTTATTTGGTTAAGACTGAGGGAGCCAGTGCAGGTGTCATGATTTCAGCCAGTCACAACCCTGCTCTAGACAATGGAATTAAGTTCTTTGGTAGTGATGGTTTCAAATTGGATGATGATAAAGAAGCTGAAATTGAATTATTGTTAGATGCAACTGAAGACACTCTTCCTCGTCCAAGTGCAGAAGGTTTGGGAACCTTAGTGGAATATCCAGAAGGTCTACGCAAGTATGAAGGCTACCTTGTCTCTACAGGAACTCCACTTGAAGGGATGAAGGTTGCTCTTGATATGGCAAATGGAGCAGCTTCAACAAGTGCCCGTCAAATTTTTGCAGACCTTGGAGCTCAGTTGACTGTCATTGGTGAAGCTCCAGATGGTCTCAATATCAACTTAAATGTCGGGTCAACTCATCCAGAAGCTTTGCAAGTTGTAGTCAAAGAAAGCGGATCAGCGATTGGTTTAGCTTTTGACGGAGATAGTGATCGTTTGATTGCAGTTGATGAAAATGGAGACATTGTAGACGGCGATAGGATCATGTACATTATCGGGAAATATCTTTCTGATAAAGGCCAACTAACTCAAAATACCATCGTAACAACTGTTATGTCTAATCTTGGTTTCCACAAGGCTTTGGATCGTGAAGGTATCAACAAAGTAGTCACTGCAGTTGGTGATCGTTATGTCGTCGAAGAGATGAGAAAATCAGGCTATAACCTTGGTGGTGAACAGTCTGGGCATGTGATTTTAATGGATTATAACACAACAGGAGATGGCCAATTATCCGCTGTCCAATTGACTAAAATCATGAAGGAAACTGGTAAGAGCTTGTCAGAGTTGGCAGCAGAAGTAACCATCTATCCACAAAAATTAGTCAATATCCGAGTGGAAAATGCCATGAAGGAAAAGGCTATGGAAGTGCCAGCTATCAAGGCTATCATCGAGAAGATGGAAGAAGAAATGGCGGGGAACGGACGTATCCTTGTTCGCCCAAGTGGAACAGAGCCTCTCTTGCGTGTTATGGCAGAAGCGCCTACAACAGAAGAAGTGGACTACTATGTTGATACTATCGCAGACGTAGTTCGAGCTGAAATCGGGATTGACTAAATCCTAGAAAACTAGATGAAAATAAAAAATTATGGTACAATAGCTTATAATATTGTAGCCGAGGGAGAAAGACATGAATCTTAAACGTGAACAAGAATTTGTTAGTCAGTATCATTTTGATGCGCGTAATTTTGAATGGGAAAATGAAAATGGAGCTCCTGAAACTAAGGTGGATGTGAACTTCCAATTGCTCCAACATGATCAAGAAAATCAAGTGACTTCCTTGATTGTCATCTTGACATTTATGATTGTATTTGATAAGTTTGTCATCAGTGGAACCATTTCACAGGTAAACCACATCGATGGCCGTATTGTTAATGAACCAAGCGAATTGAGCCAAGAAGAAGTGGAAACTTTGGCTCGTCCATGTTTGAATATGCTCAACCGTTTGACTTACGAAGTAACTGAAATTGCATTAGACTTACCAGGAATCAATTTGGAGTTCTAATATGAAACTAGCTGTTATCACAGATTCCTCTGCCTATCTCAGTGCAGAGACCTTGCAAAGAGAAGATTTGTATGTCTTGGATATTCCTGTCAATATTGATGGTGAGGAGTATGTCGAAGGTATCAATCTGACTGCTGAGGAATTTTACCAAAAAATGGCTCAGGCTTCTGAATTGCCTAAGACTAGTCAACCAAGTATTGCCAAGTTAGATGAAATCTTAACTTCGCTCAAAGAACAAGGTTATACACATGCCTTGGGGCTTTTCCTATCTTCTGGAATTTCAGGTTTTTACCAAAATATCCAGTATATGATAGATGAATATGAGGGCTTAACCATTGCTTTTCCAGACACTTTGATTACAAGTGCTCCTCTGGGCATCATGGTTGAAAGCGTCTTTAACTGGCGAGACCAGGGCGATGACTTTGCCATCATTCAGGATAAGTTAGCCATTCAAATCAGTCGTACGTCAGCCTTTATCATGGTAGATGATTTAGATCATTTGGTAAAAGGTGGGCGCCTTTCAAATGGGGCTGCTATTTTGGGCAATTTGCTTAGCATTAAGCCAATCCTTTATTTCAACGACCAAGGTGTGATTGAAGTTTACGAAAAAGTTCGTACTGAAAAGAAAGCAACCAAGCGCTTAATTGAAATTATCAAGGAAACAACGGCTTCAGGCCAATATCGGGTCATTGTCATTCATGGGAATGCTCCTGAAAAGGCTGAGGAATTGCGTCACCACTTGCTTGATTCTGGCTTGGGTTCGGATGTTTCACTTGCTACATTTGGTAGTGTCATTGGAACCCACCTAGGTGCAGGCAGTATTGCTTTGGGCTATATTCCAGTGATTTAGTTGGCACTTCTAGACTAGTTAAGATGGCTTGTATCTTAGCAATTGAACACGGACTACCTGCCTCTTGAAAAAAGATGCCTGTCTTGCCTTTCGTGGAAAGTCAGCACCATTCCCTATTTTTCATGGGTAGCTAATGCCCTTTGTATCTTGATAATTGAACACGCCTGGAACCCTGTGTGAAAAAGATAGATTTTCCAAGGAGTAGACACTTCTTGATCAGAACTTCTATTTTCACTTTGTGTTCCTACAGGCTTTGTATCTTAGCAATTGAACACGGACTACCTGCCTCTTGAAAAAAGATGCCTGTCTTGCCTTTCGTGGAAAGTCAGCGCCATTCCCTATTTTTCATGGGCAGCTAACGTCCTTTGTATCTTAGACAGGAGTAGAGATGAGTATTCGAGTAATTATTGCTGGTTTTAAGGGAAAGATGGGCCAGGCTGCTTGTCAGATGGTCTTGGCTGATCCAGACTTGGACTTGGTAGCAGTTTTGGATCCTTTTGAGTCTGAGTCAGAATGGCAGGGTATTCCTGTTTTCAAGGATAAGGTTGATTTAGCAGGCTTTAAAGCGGATGTTTGGGTAGATTTTACAACTCCAGCTGTTGCCTACGAAAATACACGCTTTGCTCTTGAAAATGGCTTTGCTCCAGTAGTTGGAACAACAGGTTTCACAAGTGAAGAAATTGCAGAGCTAAAAGCATTTTCTCGTGAACAAAATTTGGGTGGCTTGATTGCTCCTAACTTTGCCTTGGGTGCTGTCTTGCTCATGCAATTTGCGACGCAGGCTGCCAAATATTTCCCAAATGTGGAGATTATCGAGCTCCATCATGACAAGAAAAAGGATGCTCCGAGTGGAACAGCTATTAAAACAGCTGAGTTGATGGCAGAAGTTCGAGAGTCCATTCAGCAAGGTGCGCCTGATGAGGAAGAATTGATTGCAGGTGCCCGTGGTGCTAACTTTGATGGCATGCGGATTCACTCAGTTCGTTTGCCAGGCTTAGTAGCCCATCAGGAAGTCATCTTTGGCAATCAGGGAGAAGGATTGACCCTCCGTCATGACTCCTATGATCGCAGCTCCTTCATGACAGGGGTCAATTTGGGAATTAAAGAAGTTGTCAAGCGTCATGAGCTTGTCTATGGATTAGAACACTTATTATGAGATTAACGCAAATGCCTTCTGAATTTCAGAAGGCTTTACCAGTATTAGAAAAAATTAAAGAAGCAGGCTTTGAAGCCTATTTTGTTGGAGGCTCTGTTCGAGATGCCCTCCTCAATCGCCCTATCCATGATGTGGATATTGCGACGTCTTCTTATCCAGAAGAGACCAAGCAGATTTTTCCGCGAACAGCCGATATCGGAATCGAGCATGGAACCGTCTTGGTTTTAGATGGTGATGAGGAGTATGAGGTAACCACCTTTCGGACAGAGGATGTCTACGTGGACTATCGTAGACCTAGTGCGGTTTCCTTTGTGCGCTCGCTAGAAGAAGACCTCAAACGCCGTGATTTTACAGTCAATGCCTTTGCCTTGGACGAGACAGGGGAAATCATTGACTTGTTCTATGGCTTAGAAGATTTGGAAAATCAAGTTTTGCGGGCGGTTGGCGTGGCTAGTGAGCGTTTCAACGAAGATGCTCTACGGATTATGCGTGGTTTCCGTTTTCAGGCCAGTCTTGGCTTTGAACTTGAGCCAGAAACCTTTAAAGCTATGAAGACCTTGACTCCACTTTTGGAAAAAATTTCTGTAGAGCGCACCTATGTTGAGTTTGATAAACTCTTGCTGGCTCCTTTTTGGAGAGCAGGTTTATCTTCTATGATTGCGAGTAAAGCCTATGATTATCTCCCTGATATGGCATCTAGCCAAGATAAGCTTAACAGACTGTTTGATTTGGAGACTGATTTTACTTTTGAATCCTCTGAACAAGCCTGGGCGGCTTTACTGTGGGCTTTGGATATTGAAATTGCGCAGCCCTTTTTGAAGGCTTGGAAAACCTCACGCCAGTTTGCCAAGCAAGTTCAGGATTTACTGACTATTTTAGCCTTGCGTGAAAAGGGAGAATTGAGCAAGCGCGATTGTTACCGCTTTGACTTAGATTTGCTTTTACAGGCTGAAAATCTTCGTCAGGCTCAGGGAAAACCAGTCAACCCACAAGTCATCACAGAAACCTACCAGAGTCTGACCATTCATGACAAGAAAGAAATTCAGATTAATGGTGGTATTTTGATCAAGGAATATGGCTATCAGCCGGGTCCAGACTTGGGAGAGATTTTAACAGAGATTGAATATGCCATTGTCGATGGAGAATTGGAAAATGACCGTCAAGCCATCCATGCTTATCTGAGGGAGAAAAAATGAGTGATTTTATCGTTGAAAAACTAAGTAAATCCGTCGGTGACAAGACCGTTTTTAAGGATATTTCCTTTATCATCCATGACCAAGACAGAATTGGTTTAATCGGTGTCAATGGAACTGGCAAGACCACCCTTTTAGATGTTCTTTCTGGTGTTTCTGGCTTTGATGGGGATGTCAGTCCCTTTTCAGCTAAGAATGATTACCAGATTGGCTACTTGACCCAGGATCCTGATTTTGATGATAGCAAGACGGTCTTGGATACGGTTCTATCTAGCGACCTCAAGGAAATCCAGCTCATTCGTGAGTATGAACTCCTCATGCTCAACTATAGTGAGGATAAGCAGGCTCGTTTGGAACAGGTCATGGCAGAGATGGATTCTCTCCAAGCTTGGGAGATTGAGAGTCAGGTCAAGACGGTTCTCAGCAAGCTGGGGATTCAGGATTTATCTACTCCTGTTGGGGAATTGTCAGGTGGTCTGAGAAGACGGGTCCAGTTGGCGCAAGTTTTACTCGGCAACCACGACCTCTTGCTTTTGGATGAACCGACCAACCACTTAGATATAGCGACTATCGAGTGGTTGACTCTCTTTTTAAAAAATTCTAAGAAGACCGTCCTTTTTATTACCCACGACCGTTATTTCCTAGACGCTTTGTCAACTCGGATTTTCGAATTGGATCGCGCAGGCTTGACCGAGTACCAGGGAAATTATCAGGACTATGTTCGCCTCAAGGCGGAACAGGATGAGCGTGACGCAGCCCTACTTCATAAAAAAGAACAACTTTATAAGCAAGAATTGGCCTGGATGCGCAGACAACCGCAGGCGCGTGCGACCAAACAACAAGCTCGTATCAATCGTTTCCATGACTTGAAAAAGGAAGTTGCAGGCAGTACTGCTGAAACAGATTTGACCATGAACTTTGAAACCAGTCGAATTGGGAAAAAGGTCATCGAGTTTCAGGATGTTTCCTTTGCCTATGAAAACAAGCCCATTTTGCAAGATTTTAATCTCTTGGTGCAGGCCAAAGACCGTATCGGAATCGTTGGGGATAACGGTGTTGGAAAATCAACTCTCCTTAACTTGATTGCAGGCATTCTTGAGCCGACAGCAGGACAAGTTGTGATTGGGGAAACTGTTCGCATCGCCTATTTCTCTCAGCAAATTGAGGGCTTGGATGAAAGCAAGCGAGTGATCAATTACCTGCAGGAAGTGGCAGAAGAGGTCAAGACCAGTGGTGGTTCTACGACTTCGATTGCAGAGTTGCTGGAGCAGTTCCTTTTCCCACGTTCGACGCATGGAACCTTGATTGAGAAATTGTCTGGGGGAGAGAAAAAACGTCTTTATCTCCTCAAATTGCTCTTGGAAAAACCAAATGTTCTCCTCTTGGACGAGCCGACCAATGATTTGGACATTGCAACCTTGACAGTCTTGGAGAATTTCTTGCAAGGCTTTGCAGGTCCCGTTTTAACAGTCAGCCACGACCGTTATTTCTTGGATAAGGTAGCGACCAAGATTCTCGCTTTTGAGGATGGCAAGATTCGTCCTTTCTTTGGTCATTACACCGATTATCTTGATGAAAAAGCCTTTGAAACAGAGATGGCCAATCAAGTGCAAAAGGCCGAAAAGGAGAAAGTGGTCAAGGTTCGTGAAGACAAGAAACGCATGACCTACCAAGAAAAGCAGGAGTGGGCAAGCATTGAAGGCGATATTGAAGCCTTGGAAAATCGTATCGCTGCTATTGAAGAGGAGATGCAGGCTAATGGCTCCGACTTTGGTAAGCTGGCTACTCTCCAAAAAGAACTGGATGAGAAAAACGAAGCACTCCTTGAAAAATACGAACGCTATGAATATCTAAGTGACTTTGATAGCTAGAAGAATAGAAAAATCCCGTCTCATGACAGGATTTCTCTATTCTTTTTTGGTTTCTTGATGAAAGATATTTTGCCAAGTTTCGTGGCGACGCCAGATACTGGTATGAACGATTCCGTCCATCTCATAGCAGATGAGTTTGGTCTTCTGACTGATGGAAGTGATTTGAATGTCCTTGATAGCAGAATTCAACTCTTTTTCGGCTTTATAGGCCTCTTTATCCATCTGCTCTCCATCTTGGCGAATATAGATGAAGTCGTCAGCCAAGAGTTCTTCTAACTGATTTCCTTGGTCAATCAATTGCTCTCGCATGAGTAACTTTTTATAGACATTATCCATAATTTCATCTTCAGGAATGGGAGCAGGTTCGATGTGGATATCAGTATCAAAAACACCAAATCGTTCTTCTAGCATAGACTCAACCTGATCTGCAATTTCGTGGCTTTCAAAAACCGACAGGTCAGGATTCATTTCAAGTGTGATATCTAGGTAAATATTGCTGCCATAGGTGCGACCTCTTTGTGATTTGACCTTACTAATCTTTGGAATCTCCATAATGGCCTTTTGGTAGTCCTCAAGCAAACGATCATCAAAACCGTCAGAAAGACTGAAGGAGGATTCTATAAAGATATCATAGGCTGTTTTTAGGATAAAGAAGGTGATGACAATGGCAACTAATTTATCGACAATAGGATAGTTGAAACTACTTGCCAGAATAGCGAGTGACGTTCCAAGTGAAGTCACAGCATCGGAAAGATTATCCTTGGCTGCAACCTTTAAGGCTTTTGATTTTGATTGTTTACTAAGGCGTATGTTATAGAGATAAACCATAAACATAACCGTAGCAGAGATGACTCCTAGACTTGCACCCAGAGGATCAATAACCGTTTCTTCACGACTGAGAATTTTCTGAATGGTATCCCTTAGAACATCAAAGCCAACATAGAACATGATGATGGAAGTGACTAAACTAGCCAAATCTTCAATCTTCCAGTGGCCAAAACGGTGGTCTCGGTCAGCAGGTTGGCGCGCCATTCGAATCCCGATCAGAAGAGCAACATTTCCGATAATATCTGATACGTTGTTGAAACCATCGGCTACCAAACTGGATGAATGAAGAAGATGACCAGTTGCTAATTTTGCTGCAGACAAGATCAAATAGGTTGAAATGCTGATAATGGCTCCACGCTCAGCTAACTTGAGATTTGAAATAGATTGCTTCATTCAACTTCCTTTCTAGTCACATAGCATTCTACCATTATACTGGTTTTCAGGAGAAAATTCAAATAGGATGGATAAAAGTAAGAAAATACAAAAAAGAAAATGCTTTTTTTTTTTAGGAAACGTGATAAAATGATATCTGGAAGTTTATGCTTTTTTATACAAAAATATTAGCAGATATCAAAGGAGATTATATGAAAACATTGATTGTTATTCCTGCCCTAAATCCTCCACTTGATTTGATTAAATACATAGAAAAATTAAGACTGTCTGGGTTAGAAAACATTTTAATTGTAGATGATGGAAGTAGGCCTGAATTTAAAAATATTTTTGGAAAACTAAGAGATAAGAAGGGATGCCAAATATTAACTCATGCAAAAAATTTAGGGAAAGGGCGTGCCTTAAAAAATGCCTTTAACTACTTTTTAACAATGGCAAATGTAGAAGAATTTAATGGAATTGTTACAGCTGACTCAGATGGCCAACATAGAGTTGAAGATGTTTTATCAATGGTTAGTACGGTTTCTAATAACCCAAATTCATTAATCCTTGGATGTCGTGATTTTGATTCTGAAAATGTACCACCAAAAAGTAAATTTGGGAATAAGTTTACAAAATTAGTATTTAAATTGCTTTATGGTCGAAAAATTACAGATACACAAACTGGCCTTAGAGGATTTCCAAAAGAAATATTATATGAAATGTTAGAGATTCCGGGTGAACGATTTGAATATGAAACTAAAATGCTTATTCATTCATTTGATAAATCGATTTCCATTAAGGAAATAAGGATTGAAACGATTTACTTTGATGGTAATGCAGAAACACATTTCAATCCTATTAAAGATTCTTTGAGAATTTATAAAGTAATCTTTGCATCATTCTTTAAATATTTGTTATCTTCTCTTTCTTCCTTTTTAGTTGATATTGGATTGTTTCAGCTGTTCCTTTGGCTTTCCCTATCTGTAGGAATTCATAGGGGGGCACCGTTGATTCTATTATCAACTATTTTGTCAAGAATAATTTCATCTTATTTTAATTTTACAATGAATAAGAATTTTGTCTTTAATCGTGAAAAAAGAATTCATAAAACGATTGTGAAATACTATAGCTTGGCTGCTTTCCAAATGTTGTTGTCTGCAGCAATGGTGACAGTTGTTTGGAATATGTTTTCAGGATCTGAAACAGCCATTAAAATAGTAGTCGATACAATTTTATTTCTCGCCAGTTATCAAGTTCAAAGAAGGTGGGTGTTTAGATAGTGATAAATAAGTTGAACTTTAGTGTTGTAAAGAGTATTATCTTATCTTACTATTTTACACTTTTGTTAACATTAGACAAAAAAATAGTTGTTAATAGTTATATAACGTTTTTAAGAGTATTTCAAACAGAAACATTGATTACAGCAACAATATTCTTATCAGTTTTATATTTCATAAATAAAAATAAGTTATCTTCTTTAACCAAGAGAGAATCTATGATTATAAAAGTATTTTCGTCAATTTTAGCATTTATTTTTGTAATCGGAGAAGATATAACACACACACAAGCATTATTTAGGGGGAGTTTGAACCGATATTCTTTTATATTGTTTTTTATTCTTTTGATAGGATATTATCTTATCTTTAAGTATTTTTTACATTTAGTTTGGGATAAATACAATGTTCATATAAAAAAATTCGATATTGAGTTGAATACATTTAGGCTTAAGATAGATAGGCGAAAATATTTCAGTCTATTAACTCCATTTCTTTTGGTTAGAATACTAGCATTTATACTGTTGTATCCAGGTGTTACAACGTATGATAGTATGGTAATAATAGGTGAAGGTCTAGGGATTTATCCATTGACAAATTCCCACCCATATTTATTTACCTATACTGTAAGTCTATTTACAAAATTTGGCATGAAATTTTTAGGAGGGGTTGGTGTTGGAGTAGCTATTTTCAATTTTCTTACCCTAGTAATAACCACTTTAATTTATGTATATGTATTATATAGAATTTTTGAACTAAGTAATAATAAATTGTTGAATAGATGTTTATATTTATTCTATCTTTTGTTTCCAAATTTCATAATAGTTAGTTTTACGATGTATAAAGATGTATATATGGTAAATTCACTAATGTTGTTTTTTCTATGTATTATATATATTCTTTATCAACCAGCTAAATTTTTTGAGAATAAGAATTTCTTATTTATGTTTATTATCTCCTTTTTTGGGATATATATGATGCATAGAAAGGCTGTTATTTATATAATTGTTGGGATTCTTATACTATTTATTTTTAACAAACGATACTATAAGAAAATTTTGTTCTATTCTTTAGTATCAATAAGCTTTACTTTGATAATAAATTTTATTGCAAGTTCCTTAATTCAGCCACAAGAATCAAGAAAGAGGTATGATTATTTAGCACCTAGATTTCAACAACTTGCTGCTGCTGTATACTATCATCCAGATTCATTTTCTAGTGAAGAATTAGCTTTTTATGATTCTACATTAGGTCTAGAAAATAACAAGAAATTTGTTTATTATAAAGCTGATCCAATTAAAGATAGTATGAAAAATGAACAATTTGAAGGAAGGGAGCACGAATTTTTTAAATTATGGTTTAAGGGTTATCTTACTCATCCAAAGACTTATATAGATGCATTATTAAATTTGTCCGTTTCATATTGGTATCCATATAATTTTTCAGATTTGACGTATATGGGAAATTATTATCAGGTTATGTATGAAGATAGTAGCAATGTTTATGGAAATACAACTTCACTTGATGATGGATGGAAGAATCAAACAAAGTTTAAGAAGTTACAAGAATTCTATTGGAATATACATAAGACGATTTCTTATTTACCAATTTTTTCTATATTTTATAGTGCAGGGTTATATACAATTTTATTGTTAATTATTTTGATGATTTCATTATTGAGGAGAGATTATAAGATTTTAGGTTTAATAATTATATGCGTTTCAATAATACTAACGTGCATTTATTCTCCAATTGTAAATTATTTTAGATATTCGTATGTATTCATGGCTATAATCCCTTTGTTACTTCCCTTCCTTTTTTTAAAGAGGCGATAGTGAACTTCCGATATGTTGAGTAGTTAAATATTCTTGAATTTTCTTCAAAATTTGGTATAATAGTACTACTCAAGGGAGTAGCTGGCAGAAACCTGTGATAGTGTCGTCATTCCGAATTTTATACTGAAAAGTATGCTTTCCGGCACTATCTTAAACAGCGAGACTTGTTATGATTAACAGGTCTCTTTTTGTTTGTCGTGAAAAGATACGATGAGGGAAAAGAGAGTCTGTTTTGCACACAATGTCAAGGAGGAGACACATGTCAAAAGAACAAAAACGCCAAGCGTTTTATACTCAGAGTCCTGAAGAGGTCTTGAAGGCTGTGGATGCGACCGAGCAAGGTTTGTCATCAAGCGAGGCGGAAAAACGCCTTGCCGAATTTGGCCACAATGAACTCGAAGAAGGCGAGAAACGATCAATCCTGGTCAAATTCATCGAGCAATTTAAGGATTTGATGATTATCATCCTAGTTGCGGCAGCTATCTTGTCAGTCGTGACTTCTGGTGGGGAAGATATCGCAGATGCCATTATTATCCTAGCTGTGGTTATCATCAACGCTGCCTTTGGTGTTTACCAAGAAGGGAAAGCAGAAGAAGCTATCGAAGCCCTCAAATCCATGTCTAGTCCAGCCGCCCGTGTTCTTCGTGATGGGCATATGGCTGAGATTGACTCTAAAGAATTGGTACCTGGAGATATCGTTGCCCTCGAAGCAGGTGATGTAGTACCTGCAGACCTACGTTTACTAGAAGCCAACTCTCTTAAAATTGAAGAAGCAGCTCTTACAGGTGAGTCTGTGCCAGTCGAAAAAGACTTGTCAGTCGAGCTTGCGACAGATGCTGGTATTGGTGACCGTGTCAATATGGCCTTCCAAAACTCAAATGTGACTTATGGTCGTGGTCTTGGTGTTGTTGTCAATACAGGTATGTACACTGAAGTTGGTCATATCGCTGGCATGCTCCAAGATGCGGATGAGACGGATACACCACTCAAACAAAACTTGAACAACCTTTCTAAGGTCTTGACCTATGCTATCTTGGTCATTGCCCTTGTTACTTTTGTAGTTGGTGTTTTCATTCAAGGCAAAAATCCACTCGGTGAGTTGATGACCTCTGTTGCGCTTGCTGTTGCAGCCATTCCAGAGGGGCTTCCTGCTATCGTAACCATTGTTCTTGCCCTCGGTACGCAAGTCTTAGCTAAACGTAACTCTATCGTTCGTAAATTGCCAGCAGTTGAAACGCTTGGTTCAACGGAAATCATCGCTTCTGATAAAACTGGTACGCTGACTATGAACAAGATGACAGTCGAAAAAGTCTTCTATGATGCAGTCCTACATGACTCAGCTGATGACATTGATCTGGGTCTTGAAATGCCCCTTCTTCGTTCAGTTGTTTTGGCCAATGATACGAAAATTGATGTGGAAGGCAACCTGATTGGTGATCCAACCGAAACTGCATTTATCCAGTATGCTTTGGATAAAGGTTATGATGTTAAAGGTTTCTTAGAGAAATATCCTCGTGTAGCTGAATTGCCATTTGATTCTGAACGTAAGCTCATGTCAACGGTTCACCCATTGCCAGATGGTCGTTTCCTTGTAGCAGTCAAGGGTGCGCCAGACCAACTTTTGAAACGTTGTGTTCTTCGTGATAAGGCTGGGGATATTGCTCCGATTGACGAGAAGGTTACAAACCTCATTCATACAAACAACTCTGAAATGGCTCACCAAGCCTTGCGTGTCCTTGCAGGTGCTTATAAGATTATCGATAGCATTCCAGAAAACCTCACTTCTGAAGAGCTTGAAAATGATTTAATCTTTACTGGTTTGATTGGGATGATTGACCCTGAACGTCCTGAAGCTGCTGAGGCTGTTCGTGTGGCTAAGGAAGCGGGAATTCGTCCAATCATGATTACAGGTGACCACCAAGACACTGCAGAAGCTATTGCCAAACGTTTGGGAATCATTGATGCAAATGATACAGAAGGCCACGTTTTAACTGGTGCTGAACTCAACGAACTGTCTGATGAAGACTTTGAAAAAGTCGTTGGTCAATACTCTGTTTATGCCCGTGTGTCTCCAGAACACAAGGTTCGTATCGTCAAGGCTTGGCAAAAACAAGGTAAGGTCGTTGCCATGACAGGTGACGGTGTCAATGATGCGCCAGCTCTGAAAACAGCCGATATCGGTATCGGTATGGGAATCACTGGTACAGAGGTTTCTAAGGGGGCTTCTGACATGATTCTTGCAGATGATAACTTTGCGACTATCATTGTTGCAGTTGAAGAAGGACGTAAGGTCTTCTCAAACATTCAAAAGACTATTCAGTACCTACTTTCTGCCAATACTGCTGAAGTATTAACCATCTTCCTATCAACCTTGTTTGGTTGGGATGTCTTGCAGCCAGTTCATCTTTTGTGGATCAACTTGGTAACGGATACCTTCCCAGCAATTGCTCTAGGTGTTGAACCTGCTGAGCCTGGTGTCATGAACCATAAACCACGTGGACGCAAGGCAAGCTTCTTCTCAGGTGGTGTTTTCAGTTCTATCATCTATCAAGGTGTACTCCAAGCAGCTATTGTTATGAGTGTTTATGGTCTTGCGATTGCTTACCCAGTTCATGTGGGTGATAATCATGCCATTCATTCAGATGCTCTTACTATGGCCTTTGCAACCCTTGGTTTGATTCAGCTCTTCCATGCTTACAATGTAAAATCTGTCTACCAATCCATCTTGACAGTTGGTCCATTCAAGTCTAAGACCTTCAACTGGTCCATCTTGGTATCCTTCATCCTTCTCATGGCAACAATCGTCGTAGAACCGCTTGAAGGAATCTTCCACGTAACCAAACTAGACTTGTCACAATGGGGAATCGTTATGGGCGGAAGCTTCTCAATGATTATTATCGTCGAAATTGTTAAGTTTGTTCAACGCAAACTCGGTTTTGACAAGAATGCGATTTAAGGGAGGTTTCGGATGTCAGCATATCAATTATAGTAAATTGAAATAAGATATGAACAAATCAATTAGGAAAGTCAAATTAATTTCTAGAAATATTTTAGCAGTCGTGTCGTACTGTTCTATATTCAATCTACTATACTTCATAAGGGATACAAAATGAGTATGGGTAAAAGTGGGAAAATACAGTGCATAAGTTAAATGCATATTATGTGTAGAAAAGATGTTTTATTAACAAAGAAAATACAAAGAAAATTTTTTTAACGAGAGATTGTGTAGTCATAGAAACTCAACGAGATGAAACAAATTTGGCAACAAAATTATCAGAGCAATTAAATTAGAAAAAATAGCGTAAGCATATATATTGTTTTTTTACAAGAATAGTGTAAAATAGAAAGTGTACTATGTTTTTAAAACAAGTGTGGTACCAAAAATTAAAAATCATATCCTTTTCCTTAAATTCCTAAAATATTTAAGGGGGGGGTATTTTTTAGTGCTCTAAAATAAAAATAAAAGAGAGGCGATTAAATGAGAAAATCATATCGTGAAGAGAACGGAGAAAAGGTATTCCGTTATTCTATTCGTAAGTGCCATTTTGGTGCTGCAAGTGTTGCAGTTGCAGCATTAATGTTTTTTGCAAATGGTGCGGTTAAGGCAGATACTTTACCAGTATCATCTGCTACGGCTAATACTGAAAAGGTAAATGATGGCGTTACGGAACTGGCTGAAGGTTTATCTACTGGCTTGAAAGATAATATTGAACCAAAAGCAGCTATTGAACCAAAAGCTGACACTGAAGGTTTACCGACTGGCTTGAAAAATAATATTGAATCAAAAGTTGAAACTGAACCAAAAGCTGTGACTGAAGGTGTATTGACTGGTTTGAAAGATAATGTAGAATCAAAAGTACAAACGACTGAATTACAAGAAAAAGTGAGTGCGTTACAATCAGAAGTAAATCGTATTCGTGCAAATGAAAAACATAAAGCACAAATTGAACAAGCTGAAAAATTAATCAAGGAAGTAAATGACTTACAAGCTTCAAAAACAGCTACTCAAAAAGAAGTAGATGCAAAAGTTAAAGAAATTAAATCACTAACTTTTATCTTAAAATCAATGAAAGCAGAAGAAACTGTAAAACCAAAGAAAAACCAAGACAGCCGTAATGGTAAAAAGATGGTAAAAGGGACTGGTTTTAGAATAGGCGAAGGAACGACTGAATCAACACCTTCAACACCGACTGGAATATCAGCAGATGTTGAAGATGCAACTAGTAAGCCAAAAGCTGAAACCGATGAAGCCACGCCTAGTTCTTTTAGAGAGTCTACTTCTGTAACACGTTCTAGACGTAGAAAGAGAGAAGTTCGTTCACCGGAAGTACCTCAACCAGAAGGTAACGTGATTGCTCATGGTGAAGACGGTGTGCCTTGGGAATTATATGGAAACGGGTATCTATTGTTTAAGCCAGAAGTTGGTAAGGATACGTTGACGAATAATTCTGGTGAATCTACTTGGAAAGATAATTATGGTGAACAAATTAAGCATGTTGGTTTTGCGGGTAAGGTTTATGCGCCTGAAAATAGTAGGTTTATATTTGCTAGACATAGTTATGATAATATTAAATTCACAGATAAAAAATTCAACCCGTTAACTTTTGATACTATGAATTTTGACACAAGTAAAGTAAAGAATATGAGTTATATGTTCTATGGTTTGTCTAAATTAACTAACTTAGATGTGACGAATTTTGACACAAGTAATGCAACAAATATGGGTTCTATGTTCTATGGTATGTCTAACTTAACTAACTTAGATGTGACGCATTTTGACACAAGTAATGCAACGATTCTGAGTTTTATGTTCTATGGTATGTCTAACTTAACTAACTTAGATGTGACGAATTTTGACACACGTAAAGTAACGAATATGGGTGCTATGTTCGCTAGTATGTCTAAATTAACTAACTTAGATGTGACGCGTTTTGACACAAGTAAAGTAGAGAATATGGGTGCTATGTTCAGTGGCTTGTCTAAATTAACTAACTTAGATGTGACGAATTTTGACACAAGTAATGCAACAAATATGGGTGTTATGTTCGGTGGTATGTCTAACTTAACTAACTTAGATGTGACGCATTTTAACACAAGTAAAGTAACAAGAATGGATTCTATGTTCCGTGGTATGTCTAACTTAACTAACTTAGACGTGACGAATTTTGATACAAGTAAAGTAACCAATATGGATTCTATGTTCGTTGGTACAGGCAAACTTAAAGAACTTAAACTCGGAGATAAATTTAAAGCTGATGGGATTAGAACGATACCGACAACTCACTCCTACGGCAACCAATATACCGATAAATGGCACAAGGTTGAGGATAAAGAACATACGTATACGGTTTCAGATTGGGCGGATGCATACGCTACCAACCCAACTGCAACTGCTGGAACGTGGGTACGTGAAGTATCAAATGCAACTTTGACATTCCAAGGTGAGAACTTTACTCCAGTTACGGTGACTCCAAGTGATACCGAATTACCAACATTATCAAGACCGAGTCAACCAAAACAAAATCATAAATTCCTAGGGTGGTCAAAAGACGGAACAAACCTATTGACGCGCGATGCTGTTCAACCAGGTGAAACGATTACTTTACAACCATTATGGCAACCAGTGAATAATACTACGACAAGAACTGAAGGAATACCTATCGCGACAATTTATCGTGCTGATGAGACAATTCCTTTTGAGTCTAGACAAGAAGTGGCTGGTCAAGCAGGTGAGAAAACTATCACAACTACTTATACTGTAGCTCCGTATACAGGTGAATTAACAGATCCTGTTGAGTCTGAAAGAGTTACAACTGAAATGCAACCAAAAGTCATTAAAGTAGGCAATAAGAAGGTAGTATACAGCAAAGAAGGAAACAAAGTAGTTAAGTCTACAACTACTTACAATGTAAATCCAGATACTGGAGCTGTTAGTGAAGCTGAAACTACTAAAGAAACTATCTCTGAAGACGGAGCAAAAGACAAAGTAGTATATAGTAAAGAAGGAAACAAAGTAGTTAAGTCTA
>CAUQVK010000017.1:0-24650 GCA_963521495.1 uncultured Streptococcus sp. | reverse complement strand
GTTTTGAGCTGACTTCGTCAGTCTTATCTACAACCTCAAAACAGTGTTTTGAGCAACCTGCGGCTAGCTTCCTAGTTTGCTCTTTGATTTTCATTGAGTATTAGCTAGTAAAGCTAAAAAGAATCCAGAAAAGCTTCCAGATTCTTTTGTGAAAATGATTGCTAGGGTTTACTGTGAACGAAAAAAATCCTGTTGGACTAAACAGTCATAATGGTCTTTGTTAAATTGATACTGACCTACATGCTGACTAATCTGACCGACATCCACGGAAAAAATATAGGCTTCATTTTGATAGTTCCAGTTCAGCCTAACTGTATTCAAGACTGTCTTATAAGTAAAATCTTGAACTTGATTCCAAGGCATCTCTACGACTTGATTAGAACGATTTTCTGTTACATCACTGATGTCCATCAAGTAGATTCCCTTAGGTGTGAATGCCAGAATCTTAGGCTTCACACTCGACTGAACATAGTAGGCTCCTCCTACAATGAAAAAATCAATAAAGGATTTCAACCATGTCTTTTTCTTGAAAGCCATCAGAAAATTCCTTTGTTCCTCGATATGACAAGTTGAAAGAAATGATTCAATCTGTTTTTCTGTTGCAAACTCCATAATAGCGCCCATGATGTTACCTCCATAACGATTAGTAAATAGGCAGATAAGAACTCTTCACATAAAAGAAGAACTTATCATTAGTTGCATTTTATCTTACTTTTCCAGTAGACAGCATCCCTCCTATAACATTACCCTAGCATGTGCATACTTCAGTTAACACTGGAAGAGACTTTCGAAAATAGCTTCTCACGTTTTTGTTATATTCATTATAACATAAATTCAAGAAACAAAGAAAAAAATGTGAGATTTTTCTTCCAAATTTACCATCATTCTATTAAAAAACGACAGCTTCCTTCGAAACCATCGTTTTTCTTGAAAAATCCTTATTTGACATGTTTTGCCAATTCTTCTTGGGCTTTTTTATTAGATTCTTCTTTTTCTTTCAACCATTTTTCTTTGGCTTTTTCATATTCGTCTTTTGTGACTGTCTTAGCTTGTAGTTTGAGGTATTTATAGGATTCAACCCCTTTATTACCCGCCAATGAGAATGGGCTAGAGAAAGGAACTGTTTTTCTCAAAGTTGGTGTACCACCAAGTGATACGTTTGGAATTGCTAGTGAGCTATCTACCAACCAAGCTTGAGCCTCAGCGTATTTTTCATAACGTTTTGCTGGATCTTGCTCTTTATTAGCATCTTCTAACATCTGAGTGTAGGTATCTAGTCCAACTGCCTTAGCCTTGTCATTTACTTCTCCAGGCTCTATACCTAAGTTTTGTAGAACTCCACCACTTTTCACGTTAAAGATTTCAAGATAGCTTGATGGGTCTTGGTAGTCAGCACTCCATCCACCATTATAAAGATCGTAATCTTTCTGAGCTGCAGTTTGAGCTAGATAACCTGAACTATCATAGTCCTCTGTAGAAAGTAGGTGGACATCAATCACAACATTTTCTGCACCTAAGACAGACTCAATTGATTGCTTCATGGAATTGATTCCTTGAATTTCAGCCTTATTGGTCAACTCTATATTTTTATCTAAGTGGATAGGGAATGTTACACCCTTAGCTTCTAATTCTTTCTTAGCTTCTGCAAATTTGGCCTTGGCTTTCTCTGGATTGTAGTATGGATCTTGGGCATCGGCAAAATTCATACCCTGCCATTCCTTGCCATAGTTCACCATCTTTTCAGATACAACTGCCCCAAAGTCTTTACCACCTACCGTTACAAATGTCGGAGGAACAACCAAGTTACGCAAAATCTTAGTAGCACCATCTTCACCTTGAGATTGGGCACCATAGGCTGTCCGGTCATAGGCAAAGTTAATGGCTTGACGGAAGTTTTTATTAAGAACTGCTTCCTGAGTCGATTTCTTCTCAGCATCGCTTGTCTTAGAAGTGAATTTATAAGATTTTCTATCAAGGTTAAAGTTTAAGAAGAAAGAAGTGGCATCTTGAATACTATATACGATATTGTCCTTGTTCTTCTCTTTTATCCCCTCAAAGCTTGAACTATTTGGATAAAGACGAGCATAACTATAGGCACCCTCCATAAAGTTACGTGCCAGTGCATCTTGGTCACTACCATCAAAGTAAGCCAATTTCACATCATCTACAAAGACATTCTTAGCATCCCAGTAATTCGGATTTTTCTTGAATTCAATAACAGATTTTGAAACAAAGGATTTCATCAAGAAAGGACCATTGTATAAAATACTAGATGGATCCACCTTCCCAAAATCATCTCCTTTAGATTTTAAGAAATCCGCATTAAGAGGAAAGAGAATTGTTGAGGTTGTTTTTGAGTTCCAGTAAGGTTCTGGGCGAGTCAAAGTATATTGAACTGTTTGGTCGTCAATAGCCTTGACACCTACAGTTGAAAAGTCTTTCGTTTTACCGTTAATGTAGTCATCCAAACCTGCAACGGATTCTTGTACTAGGTACAAGGCTTCTGATTTTTTATCAGCAGCATACTTAAGACCAGTTACGAAGTCCTGGGCTGTTACTGGAGCATATTCTTCTCCCTCAGAAGTATACCATTTCGCATCCTTACGAAGTTTGTAGGTATAAGTCAAACCGTCCTTTGAAACACTCCAATCCTCTGCCAAGGATGGAACATAATTCCCATATTGGTCATTTTCCATGAGACCATCAACTAGATTGGTGATAATATCATTGGTAGTTGCACGGTTTTCAGCAAGATAGTTCAAGCTAGATGGATCACTAGCATAGACATAGTTATATGTTTTTGATGCACTAGCTGAATTTCCACATGCACTCAATAAAATACCTGCGCTTAAAAGGACACCTGCCAGTGTCACATATTTGGCTTTAGACTTTTTCATCTCTAGAACCTCCTGATTTAAATATTTGTCTTATTATACATTACATGTTTTATTTAGTCAATAGTTTTTTTAAGTAAAATTTAAGAAAAATAAAATTACTATCTATAAACTATAGAAATTATTTTCTTGATTAATAAAAAAAAAGAATAATTTAATCGTTCTATAATAGAAACGTTCAAATTATCCCTTTTATTTATAAAATATTTTTAAGTTAATCTAAATTTAATTCTCAGTCTCTCAGCCCGATATTTCCCGATCACCTTATCCAATAAGTGAGTTCGAAGACTCATGATTCCATAAATAATTCCACCCATAGTAGCAACAAGAGCTACATAGAGGAAACTCCACAAGCGTCCACTTGGTTGGAAAACAAACCCAACAATCAGTTGCAAGAATCCAACAACAAAAAACATTATAAGAGTTAATAAAGCAATTAGAATAATTCGTCTTACTAGCACATTATAATTTACACCTGTGATTTTACAAATTTCACGATAAATTAAGATAATGGGAATAACAAGACCAATTGTGGTTGAAATCAAAGGCCCATAACTATGAAATAGATAGATGCTTGGTACTTGTAAGACCATCTTTGCAATCGATCCACAGGCAAAATAAAGCATGGCTTTTCGGTTATGAAACATAGCCTGAAGCATAGGTGACAAAACCATATACACCCCCAAAATAATGGACTGTAAAACCGCAAAAACAAACAAGCCTAAAGCTAAACTATCTGGCTTACCGTAAAAGACGGTGTAAAGAGGTTCACCTACCATAACCACTCCTACTGTTGCAGGAAAGAGGAATAATAAAAGCATGGTGAGATTGTCTTGAACCAATCTGGAGGTTGCCTTTAAATCTCCTTTGACATAGTTTTCAGTCAAAAGTGGCAAACCTACACCCCCAATTGAAACTCCTAAAGAAATCAAAATCATCGTAATTTTATTTGGATTGGCAGAAAAATAAGAGAACATAACAACCAAATCTTCATTACTATAGTTTGTTAGCCAAGTCATACTATTAATAAAAGTCAACTGGTCAAAGATTTGGAAGAGCTGAATGGCAGATCCTGTCACAATGAAGGGAATAGCTTCCTTTATTGTATCCAATAACAAATGCTTACTGTTAAACTTATCTCCTTTTTCAAAAATTCTTTGGAGAAGACCTTCTTTGGCAAGAAAATAAATCAAAACTAAAAAACTAGCTACCATTCCAACAAAAGCTGCAAAGGTTGATTGGGTAACTGCTGCCAAATAATCCCCCGAACCCATTTCCATAATCATATAGGTTGCTAACAACATCCAGATAACACGGATAACTTGCTCGGCTATTTGGCTCATGGCATAAGGTTTAAGATTACTCATTCCTTGGAAGTAACCTCGAATAACACTCATAGAAGGAAAAATTAGGACTGCCCAAGCCAAGCTATGCATAATTGGGATTAAGTCTTGTCCTACACCTGACAAATCAGCCATCCATGGAGCACATAAGTACAAAATTAGGGCAAAAAATAGACCTAGTCCAGTCATAAATCCCAAGAAACTGCGAACCAAGGCAAAGCTATGCTCTTCTTCTTTCATGGTATTATACTTAGCTACCTGTTTTGCGACTGCAACAGGGATTCCTGCTGTCGAAATCAGCAAGAACCAGGCATAAATGTTGTAACCCATGGTAAAGAGGCCATTAGCCTTAGCTGCATAAGTCCCCATCCAAATATACCAGGGAATAATATAAATAGCACCTAAAAGGCGACTGATAAAGTTACTAGCCGTTAGCCAAGCAGTCCCCCGTAACATCTGGGCCTGCTGGTGGTTATTTTCGTTAGTCATAAATTCCTCATTCAATATTATTAACTAGGAAAGTTTCCTTACCTTCCATTATAAACTTTTCCCTGTTACTTGTAAATTTCGGACTTTCAGTTTACAATAGAAAGTATGATAAAGATTGAAACTATATTAGATATTTTAAAGAAGGATGGTCTCTTCCGTGAGATCATCGACCACGGATATTACTACTACAACTACAGCGATGTTATTTTTGATAGCATTAGTTATGATAGCCGAACAACCAAAGAAAATACTCTATTTTTTGCAAAAGGAGCTGCCTTTAAAAAAGAATATCTGTTTTCAGCTATCACACAAGGGCTTGGTTGGTACGTGGCTGAGCATGATTATGAAGTTGATATTCCTGTTATTGTTGTTAACAATATCAAGAAGGCCATGAGTTTGATTGCCATGGAATTTTATGGCAACCCTCAAGAGAAACTGAAACTTCTTGCTTTCACTGGAACTAAAGGAAAAACAACAGCGGCTTACTTTGCCTATCATATCTTGTCCCAACGCTACCCAACAGCCCTCTTATCGACAATGAATACAACTTTAGATGGCAAGACTTTCTTTAAATCTTCCTTCTCAACACCTGAAAATATCGATCTCTTTGATATGATGGCCCAAGCTGTCCAAAATGGAAGAACCCATCTGGTAATGGAAGTTTCCAGTCAAGCCTATCTAGTGAATCGAGTCTACGGACTATCTTTCGATGTGGGAGTTTTCCTCAACATTACCCCAGACCATATCGGCCCGATTGAACACCCTAATTTCGAAGACTATTTCTACCACAAGCGACTTCTCATGGACAATAGCCGAGCAGTTGTCATTAACAGTGATATGGATCACTTTTCTGTCTTGAGGGAACAAGTTGAACATCAAGACCATGATTTCTATGGTAGCCAGTCTGGCAACCAAATTGAGAATTCCAAAGCCTTTAGTTTTTCAGCTACAGGAAAACTAGCTGGAAACTATGACATTCAACTGATTGGACATTTTAACCAAGAAAATGCCATAGCTGCAGGACTTGCCTGTCTTCGTTTAGGAGCAAGTCTTGAAGACATCAAAAAAGGAATCGCAGAAACCCGCGTTCCTGGTCGTATGGAAGTCCTCACTCAGAAAAATGGAGCCAAGGTCTTCATCGACTATGCCCACAATGGGGATAGTCTGAAAAAACTCATCAATGTGGTTGAAACTCATCAAACTGGAAAAATTGCTCTGGTCTTAGGTTCGACAGGAAATAAGGGAGAAAGTCGTCGTAAGGACTTTGGCCTCCTCCTCAATCAACACCCTGAGATTCAAGTCTTTCTGACTGCTGATGACCCCAACTATGAAGACCCAATGGCCATTGCAGATGAAATTAGTAGCTACATCAATCATCCTGTTGAAAAAATTGCGGATCGCCAAGAAGCCATCAAGGCAGCTATGGCTATCACAAATCACGAATTAGATGCTGTGATTATCGCTGGTAAGGGAGCCGATTGCTACCAAATCGTTCAAGGCAATAAAGAAGCCTATCCAGGAGATGCAGCCGTCGCAGAAAATTATTTATAAGATAGTAAAAAATCAAGGGAAATGAAACCCTTGATTTTTTCTATTTTTATTTAAAAGCGTTTTTCAAACCTTCAACGGCACCTTCTACAGCACCTTTAGCATCTTCAACTACTTCTTTTGCCTTAGCAACTGTCTTTTCTACAGCGCCTTCTGCTTCAGTCTTGCTATCCCCAGTAACTTTACCAAATCCTTCTTTGATAGCGCCTGTTGCTTGTTCCAATTTGTTTTCAAGTGACATATGATTGTCTCCTTTAGTTTTATTCCGATAAGTGTTACCGGTTACATACAGTTTATACCAAATACTAAGTAAAGTCAAACAATGTGCTCAGAGATAAGAAATCATGCCAAGTAGAAAGTTAATCTTTCCTTATCAAAATCGATAGCCAACTCATACTTTCCTTCTTCATTTTGGACAATATAACCTAGGACAACTAAACTGTCCACAAAGATATCACGGCGTTTCTGCATAAGCTGGTCTTTTTTGAGAAATTTTAGCAAAAAAGTCGTCATATACTTGAGAGCATACTCAGGATTAACATCTCCCAAAATGTCATAAAGTTCCTGCTGTTTTTCTGTCAAAGGATACTGATGTTTGACCTTGTAGAAATAATTAGACAGGGTCATTTTAGTGCGCGCAAAATCTGTCTTTTCAACTAAAATAGCTGCATTGGTTTGATTTCGTAATTCCGTCTCAAAACTCTGCTCTAACAAGGCTTGATAGGCCGGACTATCTTCTCTGACAAAAATCTCTTGATCAAGTTCAAGACCGTCAAGTGATTCAAGCATAGGAAGATTAAGGTAATAACGCTTATTTTCCCGTAGAATCAAGCCCACTTTTATATACTCTTCCATGAATTTATCCACTGCTACCTCTGGAAATTGAGCCTTAATCTCCCGCAACATAACATCCTCATGTTGTTCCAGATAGCGAATCAATTCTCCCAAAAAAGGCTGTCTCATCAAACGAGATGGATTAAAAATCTGAATCATAAAGGTTCCTTTCTTTACATTTCAAAAGAGGGGATGTTGCCAACTGACTAGGATTGGTACCAGCTTGGTTCAGAGGAACAGGCAGATCTAATTCTCTGTAATACTCTTTCCAAAAATCACTAATTTCCTGATTGCCATCCCCAAATTTCATAGGTATGGTCTCAAAAATCGGTAGGATTTCTGCCATATACTGGGAACAGTAAAAACCAGCTCCATCTGGATAGAAAGAAGCATTATAAGGTGCTCCAAGATGTTTGCAAGCTTTTTCCTTCACAGACTGGATATCCATTTCTGGGTAGACATAGAGATCATATAGATAATTTGCCTTAAAAAAATCTGCTGGTTGCTGACAAATAACACCTGCTTCTGCACTAGCATGGTATATCAGACCATCCAAAAAGATAGTAACATGGCTATAGTTGCCTGTTGAAGTCTGGATAGCCTGTCCAATATCTGACTCATTTCTCACAAAAATCAAATCGCCATTTTCTAACATGCTTCACTCCTAGAAAAAAAGGAGCCGAAACTCCTTTCGATATAAGGCAAACTAGCCTTTCCTAATTTGAATTGACACTCAAAATCTTAAGCATTAAAGCTTTCAGTCAACTGAGGTACCACTTGTTTCTTACGTGAAACTGCACCAGCTAGGAAGGCATGATTGTTGTCAAGTTTAAAGTTAAACGCTGCTTCTACCTTGTCCATGTTTGATCCAAGAGCAAGGATTTCTGAGTTTGAGTTCACAATGTCAGTAATCATCAATACAAAGTCAGAGTAGCCGTTTGAAGCGTTAGCCGCATTCATAGCTGCTTCGATTTCAGCTTGGCGTTCCAAGACTTCTGCAATATCCACAGTATTGACCTGAGCAACACGGACATTATTTCCAGCTAGTTCAAAAGTCTTCGCATCAATGTCAATCAATTCCTCAGCAGACTTACTTACCAAGTTTGTTCCAGCTTTGAGCATTGCAAGACCGTATTCTTCTAAATTAACACCAGCTAACTCTGCCAATTCAGGAGCAATGACTTTATCAGATGGATGTGTAGTAGGTGATTTCAAAAGAAGGGTATCTGAAATCAAGCCAGAAAGCATCAAACCAGCCAATTCTTTTGGAACTGCTACACCGTGTTCTTTAAACATACGGTAAACGATAGAAGATGCAGAACCAACTGGCTCTAAACGCATGTAAAGTGGACTAGCTGTTTCAAAGTTTGCCACACGGTGGTGGTCTACGACACCATAGACTTCAACTTCAGCAATATCTGAAACTGATTGTTGGAATTCATTGTGATCAGTCAAGATGACTTGCTCTGCACCTTCAGCTTTAGCAGAAGTGATGACGCGCGGTGCTTCTACACCAAAATAATTTAAGACATAAGCTGTTTCTTCATTTGGTGTCCCAAGAGCTACTGCTTCTGTATCCAAACCGTAAGCTTCTTTAGCAAGATAAGAAAAAGCTACAGATGACCCAATGGCATCTGAGTCTGGATTTTGGTGACCAAATACTAGAATCTTAGACATGATAATACCTCGTTTCTTTATTCACTTTATTGTAGCATTTTTTTAGCTTTTTGACAAAAATAAGAGGAGTCAAAGAACTCCTCACGATTATTCAAAATAACTGAGTAAATTTCTATCTTGATTTTCAGATAAAAATTGCTCCTTCTGTGGCCTCTTCTTACGCTTGAGAAGGGCTTCAGCTGACATGGCTGCTTCCTTGTTTTCAAAGCCTTCAGCATAAATGAGTTTTACTGGTAAACGAGATCGAGTGTACTTGGCTCCCTTGCCGCTATTATGAACAGCTAATCTTTTCTTAATATCTGTTGTATAGCCTGTATAGTAGCTACCATCTCGACACTCCACTACATACATATAAGACCTATATTCCATAGTAAATCTCTTGAATTTCCGGTGTATAAGAACCATCATCATTATGAACGATGAGTGGTGGTAAAACCTTAAAACCACTAGTTGAACCATCTTTAATAGCTTCGATTAAAAGCATATTTGCTGCCTTCCCTCGTTTAGGATAAACAAATTGCAGGCGTTTAGGAGCCAAATTATGAGCTTGTAGCATATCAAGGATATCTAAAAGCCGATCAGGACGGTGAACCATAACCAAGCGTCCATTAGACTTGAGAATACTCTGAGCACTCCGACAAATTTCTTCAAGATTGGTTGTAATTTCATGTCTGGCCAGAAGATAATGTTCGCTTTCGTTAAGGTTAGAATGGGGATCCACCTTAAAATAGGGCGGATTACATAAAATCATATCAACTTTACTTCCCTGCATACGCTGCGGCATATTTTTCAAATCATCACAGATAACCTGCATCTGATCCCCAAGACCATTCAAGCGAACAGAGCGTTCTGCCATATCTGCTAAGCGCTCCTGAATCTCAACAGAGAGAATCTGCGCCTGAGTACGGGTGCTAGCAAAAAGTCCAACCGCACCATTTCCGGCACAAAAATCTACAATCAGTCCCCTTTTAGGAAAACGTGGAAAGCGAGACAAGAGTACACTATCCACTGAATAGCTAAAAACCTCTCTATTTTGAATGATTTTAATATCTGTTAAAAAGAGCTGATTGATTCGCTCTCCTTCTTTTAATAATTGTTCTTCTTCCATAGTTTTATTATAACAAATTTATATTAACATTACAAAAGATAGAGAAAGTCTAGACTACTACTTCTTTTTTAAATGTTGAAGGGCCTCTCGTGTCCAAATAGGCATCATACGTTCCAAAGGGCTAAAACCATAATGAACATGATCACTTGAAAAGCGTCTCCGTCTCGGTAGTCGATGTTTCTCTTCTTCTAGCGTCCGTATAGAGAGACTAGCCTTGCCAGTAAATTCATCAAAATCTACTACCTGCACTTGAACTTCTTCATCTATTTTCAAGGCTTCATGAATATTTTCAATAAATCCCGTACGAATCTCTGAAATGTGAATCAGCCCCGTATCTCCTGTTTCCATCTCAACAAAGGCTCCATAGGGCTGAATCCCTGTAATACGCCCCTTTAGCTTATCACCAATTTTCATCTTAATCCTCGATTTCAATAGTTTCAATCACTACATCTTCAACTGGCTTATCCATAGCACCTGTCTCTACAGCAGCAATTTCATCCAAGACAGCGTAAGATGACTCATCCACTAATTGTCCGAAAACAGTGTGACGACGGTCTAGATGAGGTGTTCCACCTTGCTCAGCATAGATAGCTGCAATCGGTTCTGGCCAACCACCACGAGCAATTTCTTTTTTAGAATAAGGCAGGTGTTGATTTTGCACGATAAAGAACTGGCTGCCGTTGGTATTTGGACCAGCATTGGCCATAGAAAGGGCACCACGGATATTGTAAAGTTCTTCCGAAAACTCATCTTCAAAAGCTTCTCCATAGATAGACTCACCACCCATACCAGTACCTGTTGGGTCTCCTCCTTGAATCATGAAATCTTTAATAATCCGATGGAAAATCACACCGTCATAGTAACCATCTTTTGAAAGAGCTACAAAGTTAGCCACTGTTTTAGGGGCCTGTTCAGGGAAGAGCTTGATGCGTAAGCCTCCATGATTTGTCTTAATCGTTGCCAAAGGACCTTCTACTGCTTCGATATCTACTTGTGGAAAATGCAATTCTTTTTCTACCATACCAAATCCTTCTAAGGCATTAAAAATACCATCTTCTTCTAGTGTTTTTGTAATATAATCTGCTTTTTCTTTGATTTTATCATGAGAAATCTCCATGGCCACACTAATTCCAGCATAATCAAAGAGTTCCAAGTCATTAAGACCATCCCCGAAAACCATGACATTTTCAGATTTGAGACCTATATGTTCAACTACCTTGGCTACCCCAGTAGCCTTGGAACCTGAAATCGGCACAATATCAGATGAATGTTTATGCCATCGCACCATGCGAAGTTTATCCGCTAATGTATCTGGTAAGGACAAATCATCCCCTTTATCTTCAAAAGTCCACATTTGATAGATATCTTCTTTCTCATGGAAATCAGAATCCACATCCAAGTTCGGATATATCGGATCAATAGCCTCACTAATCATATCGGTGCGAGTAGACAACTTGGCATCATGACTCCCAACCAAGCCATACTCAATTCCTTCTTGCTTGGTCCAAGAGATATACTCCTCAACATCTGACTTCTCAATCTGATATTGATAAATGACCTGACCTTTTTTATCTTCTATATAAGCCCCATTCAGGGTCACAAAAAAGTCAGGCTTGAGCTCACGAATCTCCGAAACGACACCAAAAATCCCTCGTCCAGAAGCAATACCTGTCAAAATTCCTTTCTTACGTAATTGCTTAAAAACAGTTGGGATTGAAGCTGGAATAAAACCAGTCTTGGAATTTCGCAATGTATCATCAATATCAAAAAAGACAATCTTGATTTTCTTTGCCTTGTATCTTAATTTGGCATCCATCTCACTACCTCTTTCAATCTAACTCTTTTCATTATACCATAAAATAGAGAAATCCCACATCTTCGATTATATCCTTGTCTCTTATTTGATTTCCTTCACTACATACAAAACCAAATCATCATTTTGACTAGTATAGTTCATTTATAAAGTGTGATTTCTATGCCAGACATCTGTACCATCTAGAATGCTTCCACATCTGATGTAGAATATTAGGTCAGAGCCATTGCTTCTGAAACGCTTTTAGATAAGGGGATTTTGTGGCTCTTTTTTTATTCCTTTCGGCTACAAAAGCTATAAAATCAAGCATTAGTAAAACCAGTGGAACTTACCCTGACACGGAATTCCACTGGTTTTTATGATTTTTATCAGACTAACTTCCACTTGGATTAGTGGTGAAACTTAGTTTAGGAATTTAGCGAATTTAAAAAGAGGCTGGGACAAAAAGATTTTGATTTTAGGAATTCTTTATTATAAATTTCTAAAATCGATAGATTAGACAAAAAAGCGAACAAGACAGAATTCTGATTGTCAGATAACTCGTTTTGTTCGCTTTTTATATTTAAAGTTAGGCTTTTGTCCCAGACTCTAAAAACTAGTTGTTCTTAGTCTTCTTTTTCTTGCGTCCAAGAAGTCCAAATCCACTTAAGACTCCAAGAAGTCCAAGAGCTGCAAGACTAGCATCGGCTTTTGTACCTGTGTTAGACAACTCTTTAACAACCTCTTTCGTTTCCTTAACTTCTGTAGATTCTGAAGCTTTTGGTTCTTCTGAAACTGTTGGAGTCACTATCACTTCTGTTGTAGACGGTTTTTCTGGACGTGGAGTTGAAGTTACTTTCAGAGTTACTATCACTGGTACTTCAACCTCAATAAGCTCACCAGTTGGGACTTTGATTTTCACTTTAACGCTTGGTTTTACCCCTGCTGGAATTGTTGTTGGGATTTCTCCTACTTCTACAATTTCCCATCCTGGCCCTTTTGGTAAATCGATATGACCTTTTACATCATCTGGTATAATTGGTGTTCCTTGTGGCACTACAATTTGTCTTACAGTTGGTGTTACGATTACCGGTACATCTACTGTAATCTTACGTCCATCTAGTAATTCTACTTCAACTGGTACTACTGGTTTTACTCCAGGAGTCGTTGTTGTTGGAATTTCTCCAGTTTTCGTTACTTTCCATCCTTTTGGAAGATCGATGCGACCTTTCACATCATCAGGTGTTATTAGTGCTCCTACTGGGGTTACTTTTGGTGTTACGATTACTGGTATATCCATAGTTACTCAAATTCCATTTGGTAATTCAATCACAACCGGAATACTTGGTCTTTCACCTGGTACATCTGTCGTTGGTTTATCTCCAATTGAGATAACTTTTGCTCCTTTTGGAATATGATTTTCAACATCCTCTGCAGTAATTGGATCACCTTGTTTTTTAACAATATCTTTAATAGGTGTTACATTCACTGGTACTTCTACTGTAACAACTTTTCCATTTGGTAATGTAATCGTTACTTTTACTGGATCTTTCTTACCTGGTGTTGTTAGATCTGGAAGGTCTCCTACTTTAACTGTTGCTCCCTCTGGTACTTTAATTTGTTTTAAGATATCTGCTGGAGTCAGTTTGTCTTTTGTTACTGGTGTTTCGATTGGTGTAATTGGTGTTACATTTACCGGTACTTCTACTGTAACTACTTTTCCATTCGGTAATGTAATCGTTACTTTTACTGGATCTTTCTTACCTGGTGTTGTTAAATCTGGAATATTTTCTACTTTCGTTACTTTTCCACCTTTTGGAATTGTAATTCCTTTAGTGTAATCTTCTTGTGTTAATGGCGTTGTCGTTACCGGTGTTTCGATTTCCTTAACTGGTGTTACTGTTACAGGAACATCTACTATATAAGATTTACCATTTGGTAATGTAATCGTTACTTTTACAGGAGTTTTTTCTCCAGGTGTTGTTAAGTCTGGAAGACCACCCACTACCTCAACTGTTGCTCCGTCTGGAACATTTAGACCTTTGGTATAGTCATCTTTTTCTAATGGAGTTTTCGTTACTGGTGTTTCAAAATGTACTAGAATACGAAACTCTATTCTGAACAACTGGTAGTATGTTTCTAGCACAAATTCAATTTTATAAGAAAAGGAAGTAAATATTTTCACGAAAAGCGCATATTATCAAGATTTTGAAAACCTGATAATATTTGCTTTCGTTTCTAGACCTTTCCATGAAAAAAACGCCACATGGGCGTTTTCCTGTTCTTACGGTTTGATACGGTGCAACATACGTGGGAATGGGATAGCTTCACGAATATGTTTTGTTCCTGCTGCGAAGGTTACCATACGCTCGATACCGATACCAAATCCACCGTGTGGAACTGTACCGTATTTACGAAGGTCAAGGTAGAATTCGTACTCTGTACGATCCATACCAAGTTCATCCATCTTAGCGACAAGGGCATCGTAGTCTTCCTCACGCATAGACCCACCGATAATTTCTCCATAGCCTTCTGGTGCAAGCAAGTCTGCACAAAGCACGCGCTCTGGATTTCCAGGAACCGGTTTCATGTAGAAGGCCTTGATGGCTGCTGGATAGTTCATGACAAACGTTGGCACACCAAAGTGGTTTGAGATCCACGTTTCGTGTGGTGAACCAAAGTCATCTCCATGCTCAAGATGCTCGTAATCAGCGTCTTCATCATTTTCATGCTCTTGCAAGAGATCAATGGCTTGATCATAAGTAATACGTTTAAATGGCTCTGCAATGTAGCGTTTCAAGAGTTCTGTATCACGTTCCAATGTTTCTAGGGCTTGAGGCGCACGATCAAGAACACCTTGTAGAAGAGCTTTCACATAAGCTTCTTGCAAGTCAAGCGACTCATCATGTGTCAAGTATGAGTACTCAGCATCCATCATCCAGAACTCAGTCAAGTGACGGCGCGTTTTTGATTTTTCAGCACGGAATACTGGACCAAAGTCAAAGACACGACCAAGAGCCATAGCACCTGCTTCTAGGTAAAGCTGACCTGATTGGCTCAAGTAGGCTGGCGTTCCGAAGTAGTCTGTTTCAAAGAGTTCAGTTGAATCTTCTGCCGCGTTTCCTGAAAGGATTGGGCTATCAAATTTCATGAAGCCGTTCTTGTCGAAGAACTCATAAGTTGCGTAGATGATAGCGTTACGGATTTGCATCACGGCCACTTGCTTACGAGAACGAAGCCACAAGTGACGGTTGTCCATCAAGAAGTCTGTTCCGTGTTCTTTTGGTGTGATTGGGTAGTCTTGAGATTCACCAATCACTTCGATGTCTGTAATGTCCAACTCATAGCCAAACTTAGAACGTTCGTCTTCTTTGACAATACCTGTCACATAAACAGAAGTTTCTTGGCTCAAGCGTTTGATGACATCAAACTTCTCAAGTCCCACTTCTTCACCAAATTTTTCTACAAAGTTTGGTTTAAAGGCTACACCTTGGAAAAAGGCTGTTCCATCACGCAATTGCAAGAAGGCAATTTTCCCTTTTCCTGATTTGTTGGCAACCCAAGCGCCAATCGTCACTTCTTGACCAACATAGTCTTTTACATCAATAATCGTTACACGTTTTGTCATTATTTTTCCTTTTTCTTTTTTATTCTTTATGGCAAACCACTTCTATATTGTTCCCATCTGGGTCAATCACAAAAGCAGCGTAGTAAATCGGTTGCTCACTGCGATAACCAGGAGCTCCATTGTCTCGCCCACCTGCCTCTAAACCAGCCTCATAACAAGCTTGAACCTCTTCCTTATTTTCTGCTAAAAAAGCAAAATGAATAGAATCTTGTGTCCCCTGAGTCAGCCAAAAATCACCACCAGGATGAGGGCTGTTTGGGGCAAGAAAACTGATTAGAGAACTAGTCTTAAAAGCCAATTTATAGCCCAAAGGAGCGAGAAAACTCCTATAAAATTCTTCTGAAATTTGTAAATCCTTTACCTTAATTTCAAAATGATCAATCATTCTCACTACCCATAAATGCTTTCAAGCGTTTAACTGCTTCTTTAAGCGTGTCTAGGTCTGTCGCATAACTGAGACGAACATTTTCTGGTGCTCCAAACCCTGCTCCTGTTATGAGTGCCAGACCAACTTCCTCAAGAATAGCCGTTGTAAAGTCAGTCACATCCGTATAACCTTTCATTTCCATGGCTTTTTTAACATTTGGGAAGAGATAGAAGGCTCCTTGTGGCTTAACGACTTCAAAACCAGGAACCTCACATAATAGCGGATAAATGGTATTGAGACGCTCCTCAAAAGCCTGACGCATGATGTCAACAGAATCCTGGGGTCCTGTTAAGGCTTCAATAGCCGCATATTGAGAAACAGATGTCAAATTTGAAGTTGTTTGTCCCGTCAATTTACTCATAGCTGCAATGATTTCAGGATCACCTACCGCATAACCAACTCGCCAACCCGTCATGGCATAGGCCTTAGATACACCGTTAATAACAATAGTTTGCTTGCGAATTGCTTCTGATAGACTTGAGATTGGAACAAATTCATTTCCATTATAAACAAGGCGACCGTATATATCATCTGCTAAAATCAGAATGTCATGCTCAACTGCCCAATTTCCGATAGCTAGTAATTCTTCACGAGTATAAATCATACCAGTCGGATTAGATGGTGAATTGAGAACCAAAACCTTGGTCTTATCTGTCCTAACTAGTTCTAGTTGATCCACCGTGACTTTAAAATCATTGTCTTCTTTAGCTTGAACAAAAACTGGAATCCCTTCTGCCATCTTGACCTGGTCTCCATAACTAACCCAGTATGGAGTTGGAATAATAACCTCATCTAAAGGATTGATTACAGCCATAAAGAAAGTATAGAGGGAAAACTTGGCGCCTGTGGCAAAGGTAACCTCATTACTTGCGACAGAATAGCCATAGTAACGCTCGAAGTAGGTATTCACTGCAGCTTTTAATTCTGGTAGACCTGAAGCTACTGTATAGAAGGAAGCCTGTCCTTCTCGAATAGCTTTAACTGCTGCATCCTGAATATTTTCAGGGGTATGAAAATCTGGCTGTCCCAAGGTCAAGAAAAGGACATCCTTACCTTGAGCTTTTAATTTTTTTGCTCTCGCATCACTAGCTAGAGTGACACTTTCTTCCATTTCTAAAACACGGTTGGATAATTTCATAGACCCTCCTTATTGATCAATGCTCCTGTTTCAAAATCTACTAGATAAAAATCAGAGTCTGACTTAACCTCCCAGATTGGCTTGTCTTGATAACGGCCAAAGGTAATCTTATCAATCTCACCAGCTCCTTTTTCCTTAGAAACGGCTTCTGCTTTTTCTTGTGAAACACCCTGATTTAGCTGATAAACGTAAATCTTATGGTCATCTTTTCCAATCAGGACAGCAAGTGCTTCTTGCTGTTTATTGCGACCAAGAACGCTGTAATAAGATTCCAAGCCATTGTATAAATCAACCTGATCAGCCTGCTCTAATCCTGCATACTGCTGAGCTAATTTTTCTCCTTCACTTTTAGCTGTTTGATAGGGTTTCATACTCAGAAACACCAGATACAGAAAGGAACCACTGATAACCACAAACAAAATCGTCATCCCTAGACCATACTGCCACAGTAGATTATTTTTTGCTTTGTTTTGTCTTTTTTTCACTCGTCTATTTTACCATCTATTGGGCTTTATTACAAGAGAATATAAGAATACTCATCGAAAATCAAATTCAAACTACATCAGCTTTATCTACAACCTCAAAGTTGTGCTTTGAGCAACATGTGAATAGATTCCGAGTTTGCTCTTTGATTTTCATTAAGTATAAGCAACCAATTCTATTTCTCTCTTTGAAGTAAATCGATTTTTCTTATTTAAAACCGAGCGAGAAAATTAAAGACAGCTCCAAAATCAACCTATTAAAAAACCTGAGCTTGGCACTCAAGTTTTCCGAAATTATTTTAATCTAGGAAATAATTTTTTTCATCCATTCTTTTAGCCATTTTTCCTAAAAATACAGGCAGTAGAAGGCTAATCATGACTAAAAAGAATCCTAGATAAAGAAATGTTACTACAAAGCCTAAATGATCAATCAACCAGCCTGTCAGTGGGAAGAAGACAATCATACTCAGGCTAAACATCATAGAGTAGACACTCAGCATGGTTGCCCTTACTTCACTTGGAAGCCGCTCTTGCAAATCATTGTCAAAAATCGGCTGAAAAAGAGCATATAGAGCATTACTAATCAAATAAATCAAAATATAGATTAGAGGTGTTCCAAAGTAGGACAACATATAGGTGACGCCAGTCAGCAGCACGAGGATAGGGAAAAGCTTCAAGGCAGCATATTTCTTTCCAATCTTACTCGCTAGATAGACTGCGACGATATTCAAGAGACTACCAAGTAGCATAACTGCTGAAATTTGCCAACTACTTAAATCTGGCAACTGATTTTGATAGTAAAAATAAAACATGCACATGAGTACTCCGACAATCTGAGACAAAATCATCCAGTTGAAAAGCATGGGATTTCGCTCCAACTCTTCCTTAACAGTCCAAATAATCTGTTTCATGGTCACACTATCAGTTTTTTCTAGCTTGACACTAGGTTCTTTCAGCATCCAAATCAAGACAAGAACTATGATAGAAGTGGCAATCATGATATAGTAGGTCAGGTACAATTGACCATGGACAAAAAATCCTGCCAAAACGGTCCCCAAAGACCGAGTTCCTTCTGCTACTCCTGACATAAAACTTGAAATAGATAAGTAACGCTTCTTGAGTCCAGCTTCCACAGCTGAATCATAAACCATTGCTGCGCTTGTGCCTGAATCAAAATTATAAGACAAGGCACTTACCGCCATCGCTAGTGCATAAATCCAAAAATTTCCCTGCCCAGCCAACATAAGAATAGAAGACAGAATCCCTGCTATTCGACTTAAATAAAGGTTGGTCTTATAGGAATAGCGGTCAGCTAACATTCCAGATGGAATTTCACAGAGAAGACTGGTCGTATGAAAAATACTTTCCAGAAGTCCAATCTGCCAAAGAGACATTCCGTTTTGACTGAGAAAGAGAATCCAAAAACTGGTAATCCCTAAAAATGCAAAAAACTCAACTCCGGCCATCAGGCCAATATTTTTCCGATAATTTCTTATTAACATCTTTTCTCCTTTAACAAGTGTATTATTATTTCTTTTGTCCGTCACTTGTTAATCTGTGCTTTACATGATCTCCACCCCTTTTTAGAAGCATCTTCAATGCCATTATTGTTCCTTTAATGATTTATGAAATGATACCGGAAAATAGCTGTTCTGCGGTTTCTATTGCGAGTTTTCTTGTTTATTTTAGCACTTATGTCATCATATTACAAGAGAATGTTAGAATACTCTTCGAAAATCAAATATAAACCAGGATTCAAAACGAACAGTTCTTACTTTTCTAGTAGCAAGTGACTAGAATTTCATCAATTTTATAATTTTCAAATAAACTCTGAGCAAATTTCTTGCAAGCCCTTTTGTTTTGTTGTAATATACTTTATAACAACGAGAGAGTTCTCGGAAATTTAAGAAAAAGGAGACACATCATGTCTAAAAAAGTATTATTTATCGTCGGATCACTACGTCAAGGTTCTTTTAACCACCAAATGGCCCTCGAAGCTGAGAAAGCACTTGCTGGTAAAGCAGAAGTTAGCTATCTTGATTATTCAGCCCTTCCTCTCTTCAGCCAAGATTTGGAAGTTCCAACTCATCCAGCTGTATCTGCTGCTCGTGAAGCGGTTCTCGCTGCGGATGCCATCTGGATCTTCTCGCCAGTCTACAACTTCTCTATCCCTGGAACAGTGAAAAACTTGCTTGACTGGCTATCTCGTGCCCTTGACTTGTCTGATACACGTGGCGCTTCTGCCCTTCAAGACAAGTTTGTCACAGTATCATCTGTAGCCAATGCAGGTCACGATCAACTCTTCGCTATTTACAAAGACCTCTTGCCATTTATCCGTACACAAGTCGTTGGTGATTTCACTGCTGCACGTGTCAATGACTCTGCTTGGGCAGACGGAAAATTGGTTCTCGAAGAATCAGTCCTAAACTCACTTGAAAAACAAGCTCAAGACTTAGTTAATGCGATCAAGTAACTAATATAATAAAAGCGAGCAAGACTACTTTTCTGACACTCAGAAGACTAGCTTGTTCGCTTTTTTTCTCATTTATAAACTAAAATAACTGATGATACATATTGTCCAATACAAAATATCTTTCATACTTCCTTAACAAAAACCAATTCCTGTGGCTGGGACAGGTCTTCTCGGTAGTTAAATCCTGCAAAGCTTAAGCGACGAGCTTCCTCAACCGTCTGTACTTGATTTTCTATCAGGGCTGTCAGGAAGGCTCCACGCGCTTTCTTGGAAATAGTTGAGTGAATTTTCAGCTGTCCGCCTCTATCCTCCATGAATTTGAAGGTCACCATTTTTTCTCTGATTTCTTTAGAAAATACGGTCTCAAACTCGGACGACAAGAGGGAGAAAATCACTTCTTCCTTCTTCACAGCTTCATCATAAGCTGCCTTCCAATGGCTCTTCAAAGTCTTACCAGCGACTTTCAACTTCATCAAAAAATCCAAACGGTGAGGAGCCATAGGTGACAAGACTGGAACGACACCGTACAACGCTGAGGTAATAAAGACATGGTTTTCAAGATAGGCTTGTTCTGCCTCGGTCAGTTTGTCTCGCTTGATATGACGGTACATAAGCCCATCAAAAAGTTTCAAGGCTGGGTAGTGTTGAGCAGTTTGCCTTTTCAAAGCTTGGATATGTTGAAATTCTTCCGCAGCTTTCTCGGCTGAAACTTTGTAAAAACTCTCCAATTGACTAGCAGAATAGAGGACCAAGGCATCAAGCACGGCCTGACTTTCTGGTTTTAAAGGAGTTGCCTCGATACTTGGCAAGTCTGTGTTCATTTCTTTTGCTGTTGGGATTAAAATTTTCATATCAATAGTGTAGCATATTTTTTTGCCACTACCAAGAAATTCATCTAAAAAACCTCGGTTTGACCGAGGCTTCTCTATTTATTTTGGCCATCCTAACCAGACAGCTACGAGAACAAGTGCTAGGCCAGCTAAACTTGTTAAGATAGATAAGAATTTATCTTTTTTCTCCTTGAACTGAGAAAAACCTATCTTCAAAGCGAACAGCCCGAGTAACATTGAAGCAAGCTTCACATAAAAACCCATTTGTTGTCCTCCATTAGTCTTTAAATTCCCTTATTATAACTTATACCTTCTAAATAAAGCTGTCTTTACTGCACTTTAAATGTCTTGAGATAATTGTCTTTTCCTACTTGACCTTCGAAGGTTTTACCATTTTCAAGGTAAGGAAGGTCATCAGATACAGAGGCCTTGACCTTGTAAATCTTGCCATCAACTTTAAAGAAGTAGACGGTGTCTCCCTTGATAACAGCTGATTTGAGGTCTGCTACCACACCCTTGATGCTTTCTGTTGTTGCACTGTCAATTTCAAGGTCGTTTTTATTGGCATACTTACTGAGCATCTCTTCCACTGTCGTAGCTACGATGACATTCTGGTACTCGACTGCGTCTACTAGAGCGTACTCTTTGACCAAGCCTGCATTGTCCTTCAAACCCATGATGTAGAGAGGCTTGTCATTGAGGTTGATGAGGATTGGGAAGGTTGCCTTGTAGGATTTCTCCTGAACAGCACCTTCGGCTGATTCACGGGCTGATTCTTCGGTCGCAGAAGCCAAGCTGTACTTAGTGATTTCTCCTGTTCGCATATTTTCAAGAATGAAACCAAGATTACTTTCATCTGCATTGGCCGATGTCACACCTGTGTAGAGGTAGATGTCATTACCGATAGACAAGTAATTATAGCCCTTGGTAGTCTGGGTCACGTTTTTCTTGGAAATCATGGCATTCCAGAAACCATCCTTGTACTTGCCGTTGTAGTTGATTTGCTCAATGGTTTCCTCAGCTGGATAAACTCTGTCCACCCATTCCGGAACATCTGCCAAGCTGTATTCCTTGGTTTCTCCATTTGTAGCATCCAAGATAATGACTGAAACAGGACGAGGAACCGCAAGTCCAAATTGCTTTTGGTAAACTGTAGCCACATAGAAAGGATTGCCCTCATCGTCCACCTCAAAAGATGGAGTCTTGAAGATTTTAGTTGGGTACTTCAAGCGTAGGTGACGTTTGACGTCACGGTTAAAATACTCCGAATCAGAATACTTGATTGGTGTCTTCAAGTCCACCAAGTCCGCATTACCAGTTACCATGTCTACCTTGATATACTCGCCGATTCCCTTGGCCTGATTGTTAAACCACTTGATAGGGTCTGCATATTCTAGTGGTGTAACCCGATAGGGCTTCCCATCAATTGTCAATTGGGTATAGGTATCTGCCGCTACGTACTGCGACACCTTATCTGTTAGGGAACCCAAGTAGCGGTCGCCAATTTTTTCAGCAGTACTTCTATCTAAGATAGGAACCTTACTGGTATCAGTCTTAGGAAATTCAGTAAAGTCTTTTTCCGTAACCGTGACTACATTGGCATAATTTTTAGCCTGAAAAATGCTAGAAGTCACCAAGGAAACCAAGGCTGCCAAGAGAAGAATTCCTCCAATAGAAGCTAAAAGGATTTTCCCTAACCGATTGATTTTGAAACCCTCAAGATTTAAGGCAGCTTCTGCCTTGCCGTGGCGCACATGAACCGTTTTGACCAGATTGATTCCCTTGCCAAAGCCAAATAAGACTGCTACAAGCAGCAAATGACCACAGAGGAAGAAGAGAAATTCCCAGCTGGTCAGGTTAAGGGGCGGTAAAAAGATATACCAGGTCGTTGCTATAAAAATAAGTTCAAAGATTATCCGTTTCATTTGCTTTCCTCCTAAATGATTCGTCCTTCCAAGTGATCCAGTTCATGCTGGCAAATCTGAGCTGGGAATCCTGTCAAGGTAATGGTCTGTTCCTGCCACTTGCTGTCACGATAGGCAACCCTTATGGTTTCAAAACGCTTAGTAGGTCTCACACCTGTCAAGGACAAACAGCCTTCCTCTGTCTCATAAGGTCCTTCAGAGGACAGGAGCACTGGGTTAAACATGACCACGGGAACCAAGCCAAGATTAAAAATAATCACGCGCTTCTGCACTCCAATCATATTGGCAGCTAGACCGACACAGGTTTCACGATTTGCTAAGAGTGTATCCTGCAAATCTCTGGCAAGATACAGATCATCCTGACTTGCCGGCTGAGATACCTGAGATAAAAACAAAATATCCTTCACAATTTTCTTTTCCACTTCCTCACACTCCTCTTGCTTTTTACTATATTATAGCAATTATAGCACAAAAGCCGATAACTGCAAGCCCTTTCCCTCAACTGTAGCAAAAAGCCATCCGAAGATGACTTTTTTGCTATTTATACTCAATGAAAATCAAAAAGCAAACTAGGAAGCTAGCCGTAGGCTGTACTTGAGTACGGTAAGGCGACGCTGACGTGGTTTGAAGAGATTTTCGAAGAGTATTAATTTCTTTATAAGTTACTTCTGTACCACGCTTAACAGCAGGACGATTGGCAATTTTTCTGACCATTTTACTAAATTCTGATAACTTGAGGTATCTAAGAATTTTGCAGAACCTTGGTAAAGCTTTCCTTGAACTAACTGTCCATACCAAGACCAAATAGCAATATCTGCAATCGTATAATCATTGCCTGCAATATAAGGTTTCTTAGCCAATTCCTTATCCAATAAATCCAACTGGCGTTTCACTTCCATCGTAAAACGATTAATTGGATATTCCAATTTTTCAGGGGCATAATTAAAGAAATGTCCAAATCCCCCACCTAGAAAAGGTGCTGCACCTGCTTGCCAGAATAGCCAATTCAAAACTTCTACCTTTTCCACAGGATTACTTGGTAGAAAGGCTCCAAATTTCTCAGCAAGGTACAGAAGAATATGAGCAGACTCAAAGACTCTTACTTCTTCAGTCCCAGACTGATCCAACAAGGCTGGAATCTTTGAATTTGGATTTAGCTTTACGAAGTCTGAACCGAATTGATCCCCATCCATGATAGCAATCTTATACAAGTCGTAAGTCGCTTGCTCAAAACCAGCTTCTTGTAATTCTTCCAATAAGATAGTAACCTTCACACCATTTGGTGTTCCCAGTGAATAAAGCTGAAAAGGTTGTTCTCCTTTTGGCAAGTTTTTTTCGAAACGCGCACCTGCTGTTGGTCTATTTAGTCCTGTAAAGGCTCCTTGATTACTAGCTTCATCCTGCCATACGGTCGGTATAACATTTTGAAATAACTTGCATACCATTCAACTATTTTGACTTAACTTAAGAATATTTTCAACATACACAAACAATACGATGAAACGTAAGCGTCCAATAACCAAGTATATTGAAAAACAGCTCTCCACATGATACGGAGAGCTGTTTTTCGACAAGGTGTTGTAACAATCTGAGAATATAGTTTTCATTTTGAAAATGTCAAACTCTCTTCTTGCTTCCATAATCTCTTGTCTATTGATTATTCATCTTCTTTTTTCTTTGTTGCAAATACGCCTACTCCTAATAATAGAGCTGCGATTGCTGGTAGAACTGTTCCAGATATTGATGTACCTGTATTTGGAAGTTCTTTTTGACTGTTTCGTTTTGAAACGTTCGCTGCTAATTTAGCATCTGTTGCATCTTCTGAAGTTTCTCCGTTTGATGCATTTGCTGCATTGTTAGCTGCTTGATCATCAGTTGCTACTGAAGCTTGGTTTAACTTGAATTCTTCTAAACGTTTCACCATTGCATCTACTTCTGCTTGACTTGCGTCTGCATTAGCAAATACTTTCTTAGCGTCTGCTAATAAGTCATTCGCTTCTTTTGCTTTTTCTGCATCAAGCTTAGCTGATTCTTTAATGATCAATTCATCTAATTGATGGAT
>CAUQVK010000016.1:0-24819 GCA_963521495.1 uncultured Streptococcus sp. | reverse complement strand
TGTATTTCTTCGTTTGTAAGTTTCATAACTGCTATTATAAGATGTTTTTTGATTTTAGTATAGTATTGAAATACCGCTATCATCTATTTCAGCTCTTGCTTTTTCACTTTCAGATAAGGAACCTGACAATTTTTTCGGACTCATTGAGGATAATCTAAAGCAGATTTATCCTCTTTTTCAGACTGTCTTTAAAACCTTCCTCAAAGATAAAGAGAAAATCGTCAATGCCCTTCAACTACCCTGTTCTAACGCCAAATTAGAAGCGACGAATAATCTCATCAAACTTATCAAACGCAATGCCTTTGGTTTTCGAAATTTTGAAAACTTCAAAAAACGAATTTTCATTGCTCTGAACATCAAAAAAGAAAGGACGAAATATGTCCTTTCTCGAGCTTAGCTTTTAGTCAACCCACTACAGTTGACTAAAAGCCGATTTATTGTTGCTGTGTATTTGACGGTTGGCCACCTTGTGTAGTCGAATTTTGGTTAGAATTTGAAGGTGTGTTTTGTTGTCTATTGGAATCAGGTGTCGTTGTATTTGAAGAAGAGTCTTTTGAAGAGGAAGTTGAGTTTTCTGTTGTTGGAGTTTCTTGTATTACTGGGGCAATCCATGTATTTTTTGCACCATTTTTAAAGATAAAACCTCCGCTTCTGTATAGCCCTTCTGGCATCGACCATTCACCTGGATGGTCATTTTCAGAGAGGTAGGACATCATGGAGCGATAGACTCTAGTAGCTACTGTAAAACCATTACCTATGACTGGTGTGAGACGGTTTGTATATCCAGTCCAAACAGCCATAGAGTATTTGCGAGTAAATCCTGCAAATAGTTCATCAGGAGCTACAAGTTGTCTAGTCTTAATATGATTTTCGATTTCGTCATCAGTATAGTTAGAAGTACCTGTTTTACCTGCTTGAGGAAGCCAAGGAATGTAGGCACCAAAACCAGTTCCTGATGTCAAAACTGATTTCATCATTTCTGTCATCATGTAGGCAGTAGTTTCTTTCATTGCTCGTGTACCAGGATTAGAAAATTCTTTCTCAGTACCATCACTGAAGACCACTTTATTGATATACATCGGTTTATGATAAATACCACCATTTGCAAATGCGGCGTAAGCAGCAGCCATTTTTTCACTACTTGCACCGTATTGTTTATTGGATTCATTTGTGTTACTTGAAATGGCGTTAGAGTAGTGAATATCTGGATAGTCAATTCCTAAACCATTTAAGAAGGTTTTTGCACGATTCAATCCAACCTTGTTTAGGGTCTCCACAGCAGGGACATTTCGAGATTGCTGAAGTGCATACTGCAAGGTAATATTGCCATAGTATCCTCTATCCCAGTTGTAGACAGGGGTGTTTGTTCCAGGATAATTATACGGGATATCACGAACTATAGTTGCAGTCGAGTCATAGATATCAAACTCTAAAGCAGGAGCATAATCAGTTATAGGCTTCATGGTTGAACCCCAGTCACGATTTGTTTCCACAGCTTGGTTAATACCAAATGAAATGTTACTTGCTTGGTGACGAGCACCAAGTTGTGCAATAACATTACCATTGGTTACATCCACAACAGTAGAGGATACTTGCAAGTCGTCATCAGGATAAGAGACGTATTGATCTGTGTTATAAATGTCCCAAAGGCGTTTCTGGGCTTCCTGGTCAACATTTGTATAGACATCCATACCAGTGGTTAGAAGGTTATAGCCAGTTTCTTGTTCAACTTGGTCAATTACTTCCTTGAGGTAGTTATCTAGATAAGCAGGATAACTACTTGTTGATTTTAGACTTTGTAGTCCGTCAGTAATTGGTGTATTGATAGCATTCTCATATTGCTCAGCAGTGATGTATTTTTGCCCCTTCATTTCAGAAAGAACCAAGTTACGGCGTTCTAGAGCAGCTTCTGGATGAGAATACGGATCATATTGGTTTGGAGCTTGTGGCATACCAGCTAATAAGGCAAGTTGAGCAAGAGAAAGTTCTTTTAAGTCTTTGCCAAAAAAGGTTTGCGCGGCAGTTTGCATGCCATAATTTCCATTAGACATATAGACTTTATTTATATAGTAGGTAAGTATCTCTTGTTTTGTGGCTTTCCGTTCCAATTGAATAGCTAACCAAGCTTCTTGTGCTTTACGAGAAATAGTCTGATCTGCAGTTGAAGTTGAGAAATAAGTCAACTTAATTAATTGCTGGGTTAGTGTTGATCCTCCTTGCAAAGTATTCTTTTGCAAATTACGAAGGAAGGATCCCATAATTCGAATACTATCAACACCACGGTGATTGAAGAAGCGATGGTCTTCTATGGATACGATTGCTTTTACCAAATCAGTAGGAATTTCACTAGATTGGGCGTTTACACGACGCTCTGCCCCTAAGTCTGCAATCAGTTCATTTTTGTTATCGTAAATCTTACTAGAAGTAGTTGCGACTAATTTACTTTCTGATAAGGCAGGGGATTTGGCGGCATAAAAAAGGAATACTGCTCCTCCTATTACAAAGGCTGTCACAAATAAAGATAAGAGGCCAATACTTAGATACTTAGCTATGCGCAGGATAGTTTCTTTGTTAATCATGTTTTACCACCTAATAAATGTTCTCTAATAACATTGAGATAGGGAATTTGAGGGAAGGCACTAGCTTGAATCTGATATCCAAATTTTTTTATATAGTCAAGGGGCATTGATTTTTGTCCTTTATCTTGATGATAAAAGCGAATCAAATAAAGTGCCGGTAATAAGTAAGTTTCTTGCTGAGAAGAAAAGTGAAGAAGAACAAAGCAAATGCCTTTATGTTCTAGAACTTGTTCCATATGCTGAATCTGATGAGGATGGAAATTTTTCATCGGGATAGCATTTTTTTGCTTCGTTTCCTTAGCTTCAAAATCGATGTAATGCCCCATATAAACGCCAGAATAGTCAGTCGTTGAAGCTTGTCTGAAATAGGCTTCAACGATTTTTGCTCGACTTCGTTGTGGATAATCTACACGAACGATTTGAATAGGTGTTGGTTTTTTGTGAATTACAGCCAATCCCTGAGACAGATAGTAGTCATTGGTAGCATTTATCATCTTTTCAAAGGACATTCCTCTATTTGCGAAATTTTTAGGTATCGAAAGGGAAGATTGTATTTTTTGAGATGAAATTTTATGAGGATAGTTGACCATATTTCTCCTTATTGGTACAATAACATCACTCTATTATACCATAAAAGTATAAAGAAAGGTGTAAAAATGACTACAGCTTTGATAATGGGCTACTCTAATTTTGATTTAGGATTATTTAATGAAAATGATATTCGGATCAAAGTAATAAAAAAGGCAATTCAACGAGATTTAGAAAGTTTAGCTGAAAAAGGTGTTGATTGGCTTGTATTTACAGGGAATTTGGGATTTGAATCTTGGGTTTTAGATGTTGCAAAAGAAATGAAAGAAGATTATCATTTTAGTCTAGCAACTATTTTTGATTTTGAAACGCATGGGGAAAATTGGAACGAAGCTAATCAGGTGAAATTAAGTCAATTTAAACAGGTGGATTTTGTTAAATATGCCTACCCTAGATATGAACATATAGGACAATTACGTGATTATCAACGTTTTTTACTAGAGAATACTGATATGGTCTATTTTTTTTACGATCCAGAGAATGAGACGAAATTAAAATTTATTGATGACTTGATGAAAAACCAAGAAGGTTATCGGATAAAAAGACTAACGTTTGATGACTTAAACGAGGTCGCAGAAATTTTTTCTGAAAAGTAAGGCTTTGACCTTGATTTTTGTTTGCTTTTTTTTATATAATATTAGTATTAGCAACTGAGAATGGAGAGAGAGATGTCAAGTATTATTTTTTCGGCAAAAGATATTTTTGAGCAAGAGTTTGGACGTGAAGTTCGTGGATATAGTAAGGTGGAAGTTGACGAGTTCTTAGATGATGTCATAAAGGATTATGAAACTTATGCGGCATTGGTAAAGTCTCTCCGTCAGGAAATTGCAGACTTGAAGGAAGAATTATCTCGTAAATCTCAGACTGCACCAAGCCAATCTGAAGCGATTGAAGTGACAGGAGCAACTTCTATGACAAATTTTGATATTCTTAAACGTCTAAATCGACTTGAGAAGGAAGTTTTTGGAAAGCAAATTTTAGATAACTCAGATTTATAAGAATTTATTATAAGATTTACAAAGTGCAATTTTTGGATAATCGCATGAATAGAATTTCTTTTCATGAGGAAAGTCCATGCTAGCACAGGCTGTGATGCCTGTAGTGTTTGTGCTAGGCGAAACCATAAGCCTAGGGACGAGAAATCGTTACGGCAGTTGAAATGGCTAAGTCTTTGGATAGGCCAGAGTAGGCTTGAAAGTGCCACAGTGACGGAGTCTTTCTGGAAACAGAGAGAGTGGAACGCGGTAAACCCCTCAAGCTAGCAACCCAAATTTTGGTCGGGGCATGGAGTGCACGGAAACGAACGTAGTACTCTGACTGCTAGCAGTTCTATGCTGTTAGTGGTAGACAGATGATTATCGAAGGAAGTGGTCCTAGTCACTTCTGGAACAAAACATGGCTTATAGAAAATTGCATATAGGTTGGGGCTGAGAAGGATTTCTCAACCTCATTTTTTAAAGTGGAAAAAGAAAGGTCTCTAAAGACTATAAAATGAAAAAAGAATTTAACTTAATAGCAACTGCTGCAGCAGGACTTGAGGCAGTTGTTGGCCGGGAAGTACGAGCTTTAGGATATGACTGTCAGGTCGAAAATGGACGCGTTCATTTTCAAGGAAATGCGAGAGCTATCATTGAGACCAATCTATGGCTTCGTGCAGCAGACCGTATTAAGATTTTAGTTGGGAGTTTTCCTGCTAAGACTTTTGAGGAGTTGTTTCAAGGGGTATTTGCCCTGGATTGGGAAAACTATCTGCCACTTGGGGCTCGTTTCCCGATTTCAAAGGCTAAATGTGTCAAATCGAAACTACACAACGAACCAAGTGTCCAGGCTATTTCTAAGAAAGCCGTTGTCAAAAAATTACAAAAACATTATGCTCGTCCAGAAGGCGTACCTCTTATGGAAAATGGCCCAGAATTTAAGATTGAAGTGTCCATCCTCAAGGACGTGGCAACTGTAATGATTGACACGACAGGCTCCAGCCTCTTTAAGCGTGGCTATCGTACAGAAAAAGGTGGAGCACCTATCAAGGAAAATATGGCGGCAGCCATTTTACAACTGTCAAACTGGTATCCGGACAAACCTTTGATTGATCCAACCTGTGGTTCAGGAACCTTCTGTATCGAAGCAGCTATGATTGCTAAAAAAATGGCTCCAGGACTACGTCGGTCTTTTGCTTTTGAGGAGTGGAATTGGATCAGTGATCGCCTAATCCAAGAAGTTCGTACTGAAGCTGCCAAGAAAGTGGAACGTGAGTTGGAGCTAGATATCATGGGATGTGATATTGATGCTCGAATGGTGGAAATTGCCAAGGCTAATGCGCAAGCAGCTGGAGTCTTAGGAGACATAACATTTAAGCAAATGAGAGTCCAGGATTTACGTTCAGAAAAGATTAATGGTGTTATCATTTCTAACCCACCTTATGGTGAGCGCTTATCAGACGATGTAGGGGTTACTAAGCTTTATGCTGAGATGGGTGAAGTATTTGCACCACTGAAAACATGGAGTAAATTTATCCTGACAAGTGATGAAGCTTTTGAGAGTAAATATGGCAGTCAGGCGGATAAGAAGCGTAAATTATACAATGGGACATTAAAAGTAGATTTATATCAATATTTTGGGCAGCGTGTTAAACGTCAAGAATTAAGGTAGGAAGGTAAGTTCATGACTAAGAAAAGAAGTGATCGTCATATGACAGAACAACAAGAATTGCAAATTGATTTTGATGAAGCAAAAGAGTTAACTGTTGGACAAGCCATGCGTAAAAATGAAGAAGTGGAAGCAGGAGTTTTACCAAGTGATTCCATTTTAGATAAATATGTGAAGCAACACAAAGATGAAATTGAAGCAGATAAGTTTGCGACACGCCAATACAATAAAGAAGAGCTAGTTGAGACACAAAGTCTTGATGATTTAATCCAAGAAGTGCGTGAGTCTGTAGAAGATTCTGAAGAATTAGCAACTTCCGAAGAAGTCGAATCGTCTTTACTTGTTAATGAGAATGAAGAAGGGATGGATCCTTTAGTGATCGAGGATAAAGTCCTGACAGATATGACTGAATCATTAGAAGAGCAAAATCTATCTCAAATGGATCAAAAGGGTTCAAGAAAAAAAAGTTTTGTCGTAGTTGTTTTGGCGCTTTTATCATTGATTATTTTGGCTGGAGCTTACTATGTATACCGTCAAGTTTCGCGCTCAACTAATGAAACCCAAACTTCACAGGCAACATCAACTAATCAAACAGATAGCGAAGGGTTCAATAACTTATACGATAGTTTTTATACGGATGTCAATAAGATCGCTTTGAAAAATAGTCAATTTGATAAGTTGAGTCAGCTCAAGACTTTGTTAGATAAATTGGAAGGTAGTCGTGAATATGCACTTTCTAAATCAAAATACGATAGCCTTGAAAGTCAGATTAAAGCTATTCAAGATGTGAATGCACAATTTGAAAAACCAGCTATTGTTGATGGCGTTTTGGATACCAATGCCAAAGCTAAATCGGATGCTAAATTTACGGATATTAAAACTGGCAATACTGAGATTGATAAAGTGCTAGATAAGGCTGTCAGCCTTGGTAAGAGCCAACAAACAAGTAGTTCAAATGCAAGTGCTAAAGAATCAGAGACTTCTAATCAATCAAGTTCAACTGTTGCTAAAGAAACAAGCTCAAATTCCTCAAGTTCTACATCAAGTGAAAGAAGAATATCTAAACCTGAGGTGAATATGGGACTCTCTAGTGTAGGTGTTTCCCTTCAAAGAAGTGCTAGTCGTGTCCCTTATAATCAGTCTGCAATTGAGGATACTAATAATTCAGCTTGGGATTTTACAGATGGTGTTTTGGAACAAATTTTAGCAACTTCACGTTCACGTGGGTATATCACTGGAAATCAGTATATCCTAGAACGCGTTAATATTGTAAACGGAAACGGTTATTATAATCTCTTTAAGCCAGATGGAACTTATCTCTTTACACTTAACTGCAAAACAGGCTATTTTGTCGGAAATGGTTCAGGTCATGCTAACGATTTGGACTACTAACAGTTGTTACAAAATTCTTTCTTTTCAAAAGTAAAAATGATAAAATAAAACAAATTAAACAAGAGGAGTGTCAAATGACAAAAGCTAACTTTGGTGTCGTAGGTATGGCCGTAATGGGTCGTAACCTTGCCCTTAATATTGAATCTCGTGGTTACACAGTTGCTATTTACAACCGTAGTAAAGAAAAAACTGAAGATGTAATTGCTTGCCATCCTGAAAAGAACTTTGTACCAAGCTATGACGTTGAAAGTTTTGTAAACTCAATCGAAAAACCTCGTCGTATCATGCTGATGGTTCAAGCGGGACCTGGTACAGATGCAACAATCCAAGCTCTTCTTCCACATCTTGATAAGGGAGATATCTTGATCGATGGAGGAAATACTTTCTATAAAGATACAATCCGTCGTAACGAAGAATTGGCAAATTCAGGTATCAACTTTATCGGTACAGGGGTTTCTGGTGGTGAAAAAGGTGCCCTTGAAGGACCTTCTATCATGCCTGGTGGACAAAAAGAAGCATATGAGTTGGTAGCAGATGTTCTTGAAGAAATCTCAGCTAAAGCACCAGAAGATGGTAAACCATGTGTGACCTACATCGGTCCTGATGGAGCTGGTCACTATGTAAAAATGGTTCACAACGGTATTGAGTATGGTGATATGCAATTGATTGCAGAAAGCTATGATCTTATGCAACACTTGCTCGGTCTTTCTGCTGAAGATATGGCTGAAATCTTTACTGAGTGGAACAAGGGTGAATTGGACAGCTACTTGATCGAAATCACAGCTGATATCTTGAGCCGTAAAGACGATGAAGGTCAAGATGGACCAATCGTAGACTACATCCTTGATGCTGCAGGTAACAAGGGAACTGGTAAATGGACTAGTCAATCATCACTTGACCTTGGTGTGCCATTGTCACTCATCACTGAGTCAGTATTTGCACGTTACATTTCAACTTACAAAGAAGAACGTGTGCATGCTAGCAAGGTTCTTCCAAAACCAGCTGCCTTCAAATTTGAAGGAGACAAGGCTGAGTTGATTGAAAAGATCCGTCAAGCCCTTTACTTCTCAAAAATCATTTCATACGCACAAGGTTTTGCTCAATTGCGTGTGGCTTCTAAAGAAAACAACTGGAATTTGCCATTTGCAGACATCGCATCTATCTGGCGTGATGGCTGTATCATCCGTTCTCGTTTCTTGCAAAAGATTACAGATGCTTACAACCGTGATGCAGACCTTGCTAACCTTCTTTTGGATGAGTACTTCTTGGATGTTACTGCTAAGTACCAACAAGCAGTGCGTGATATCGTAGCTCTTGCTGTTCAAGCTGGTGTACCAGTGCCAACTTTCTCAGCAGCTATCACTTACTTTGATAGTTACCGTTCAGCTGACCTTCCAGCTAACTTGATCCAAGCACAACGTGACTACTTTGGTGCCCACACTTACCAACGTAAAGACAAAGAAGGAACCTTCCACTACTCTTGGTATGACGAAAAATAAGTAGGTCTGCCATGGGGAAACGGATTTTATTACTTGAGAAAGAACGAAATCTAGCTCATTTTTTAAGTTTGGAACTCCAAAAAGAGCAATACCGAGTTGATCAGGTTGAGGAGGGGCAAAAAGCCCTCTCCATGGCTCTTCAGACAGACTATGACTTGATTTTATTGAATGCTCGTCTGGGGGATATGACAGCCCAGGATTTTGCAGTCAAGCTGAGTCGGACTAAGCCAGCCTCAGTCATCATGGTCTTGGACCATCGCGAAGAATTGCAAGATCAGATTGAAACAATCCAACGCTTTGCCGTTTCTTACATCTATAAGCCAGTTATTATTGAGAATCTGGTAGCTCGTATTTCAGCGATTTTCCGAGGTCGGGACTTTATCGACCAACACTGTAGTCAGATGAAGGTTCCAACGTCTTACCGCAATCTGCGTATGGATGTAGAACATCATACCGTTTATCGTGGCGAGGAGATGATTGCTCTGACGCGTCGTGAGTATGACCTTTTGGCTACTCTTATGGGAAGCAAGAAAGTTCTGACTCGTGAGCAGTTGTTGGAAAGTGTCTGGAAGTATGAAAGTGCGACCGAAACAAATATCGTGGATGTCTATATCCGTTATCTACGTAGCAAGCTTGATGTAAAAGGTCAAAAAAGCTACATTAAAACCGTTCGTGGTGTTGGCTACACCATGCAAGAATAGAAAAGTAGTTGCAGTTATGTAACTGCTTTTTATATGAGTTCTTTATATGTTGACATGCGATTTTGTATTTGCTACAATCAGTTATGGAGGATACATCTAATGAAAATAGTAAAAAAATTGATGCAAATCGCATTAGCAGTCTTTTTCTTCGGTTTGCTAGCGACAAGTGCAGTATTGGCGGATGATGCTGATTCAGAAAGCTGGCAATTTGTCCAAGAAAATGGTAGAACCTACTACAAGAAGGGGGAACTCAAAGAAACCTACTGGCGAGTGATTGATGGTAAGTACTATTATTTTGATCCTTTATCTGGAGAGATGGTTGTCGGCTGGCAATATATACCTGCTCCACACGAAGGGGTTACGATTGGTTCTTCTATAAGGCAAGATATTGCTTTTAGACCAGATTGGTTTTACTTTGGTCAAGATGGGGTACTACAAGAATTTGTTGGTAGGCAAGTTTTAGAAGCAAAAACTGCTACAAATACCAACAAACATCATGGGGAACAATATGATAGTCCAGCAGAGAAACGAGTCTACTATTTTGAAGACCAAAGAAATTATCACACCTTAAAAACCGGTTGGGTTTATGATGAGGGGCACTGGTATTATTTACAGAAGGATGGAGGCTTCTCTTCTCGTATCAACAGATTGACTGTTGGGGAGCTAGCACGTGGTTGGGTTAAGGATTTTCCTCTTACATATGATGAAGATAAGCTAAAAGCTGCTCCATGGTATTATTTAGATCCAACAACTGGTATTATGCAAACTGGTTGGCAATATATTGGTAACAAGTGGTACTATCTCCGTTCATCAGGAGCTATGGCAACTGGTTGGTATCAGGAGGGCTCAACTTGCTATTACTTAGACCAATCAAATGGTGATATGAAAACTGGCTGGCAATACCTCGGTAACAAGTGGTACTATCTCCGTTCATCAGGAGCTATGGTCACTGGTTGGTTCCAGGTCGGTAGTAAATGGTACTACGCTTATAGCTCAGGTGCTTTAGCAGTGAATACGACCGTAGATGGCTATTCTGTCAATTATAATGGCGAATGGGTTCGGTAATGAAAGAGGCGATTGTGAAGGAAACAATCGCTTTTTTTGTGAAAATATAATAAAATAGATAGGAGAGAATAAATACTTGTAGGAAAAAATAATACTCTTCGAAAATCAAATTCAAACCACGTCAGCGTCGCCTTACCGTACTCAAGTACAGCCTGCGGCTAGCTTCCTAGTTTGCTTTTTGATTTTCATTGAGTATGGGACGGCTTTTTCGTCTAGCAAAAGGAAAAAATGACAAAAAAAATTGGTGTCGGTCAGGCACATAGTAAGATTATTTTAATAGGGGAGCATGCGGTTGTTTACGGTTATCCTGCTATCTCCCTGCCTCTTTTGGAGGTGGAGGTGACTTGTAAGGTAGTTCCTGCAGTGAGTCCTTGGCGTCTCTATGAGGAGGATACTTTGTCCATGGCGGTTTATGCTTCGCTTGAGTATTTGGATATCAAAGAAGCCTGCATTCGCTGTGAGATTGACTCGGCTATCCCTGAAAAACGGGGAATGGGTTCGTCAGCTGCTATCAGCATAGCGGCCATTCGTGCGGTTTTTGACTACTATCAAGCCGAACTGCCTCATGATGTACTAGAAATCTTGGTCAATCGGGCGGAGATGATTGCCCATATGAATCCAAGTGGTTTGGATGCTAAGACCTGTCTCAGTGACCAGCCTATTCGCTTTATTAAGAATGTAGGATTTACAGAGCTTGAGATGGATTTATCTGCCTATTTGGTGATTGCTGATACGGGCGTTTATGGTCATACTCGTGAAGCTATCCAAGTGGTTCAAAACAAGGGCAAGGATGCCCTACCGTTTTTGCATGCCTTGGGAGAATTGACCCAGCAGGCAGAAGATGCGATTTCACAAAAAGATGCTGAAGGACTGGGACAAATCCTCAGTCAAGCGCATTTACATTTAAAAGAAATTGGTGTCAGTAGCCCTGAGGCAGACTCTTTGGTTGAAACGGCTCTTAGCCATGGTGCTCTGGGTGCCAAGATGAGCGGTGGTGGGCTTGGAGGCTGTATCATAGCCTTGGCAGACAATTTGACACACGCACAAGAACTAGCAGAAAGATTAGAAGAGAAAGGAGCTGTTCAGACATGGATCGAGAGCCTGTAACAGTACGTTCTTACGCAAATATTGCTATTATCAAATATTGGGGAAAGAAAAAAGAAAAAGAGATGGTGCCTGCTACTAGCAGCATTTCTTTGACTTTGGAAAATATGTACACGGAGACGACTTTGTCATCCCTGCCGACTGATGCGATGGCTGATGCATTTTATATCAATGGTCAGTTACAAAATGAGGCTGAGCATGCCAAGATGAGTAAGATTATTGACCGTTACCGTCCAGAAGGTGAGGGCTTTGTTCGTATTGATACTCAAAACAATATGCCTACCGCAGCGGGTTTGTCCTCGAGTTCTAGTGGTTTGTCTGCCTTGGTCAAGGCTTGCAATGCTTATTTCAAGCTTGGTTTGAATCGGAGCCAATTGGCACAGGAGGCTAAGTTTGCTTCTGGTTCTTCTTCACGCAGTTTTTATGGACCGCTAGGTGCCTGGGATAAGGATAGCGGAGAAATTTACCCTGTAGAGACAGACTTGAAACTAGCTATGATTATGTTGGTTCTAGAGGACAAGAAAAAACCAATCTCTAGCCGTGATGGGATGAAACTTTGTGTGGAAACCTCGATGACCTTTGACGACTGGGTGCGTCAGTCTGAGAAGAACTATCAGGATATGCTGGTTTATCTCAAAGAAAATGATTTTGCCAAGGTTGGGGAATTAACGGAGAAAAATGCCCTTGCTATGCACGCTACGACCAAAACTGCGTCACCAGCCTTTTCTTATCTGACGGATGCCTCTTATGAAGCCATGGACTTTGTTCGCCAGCTTCGTGAGCAAGGTGAAGCTTGCTACTTTACCATGGATGCTGGTCCCAATGTTAAGGTCCTCTGTCAGGAGAAAGACTTGGAGCATTTATCTGAAATCTTCGGTAAACGATATCGCTTGATTGTGTCAAAAACAAAGGATTTGAGCCAAGATGATTGCTGTTAGGACATGTGGGAAACTCTATTGGGCGGGTGAATACGCCATATTAGATCCAGGACAGTTAGCTTTGATAAAGGCTATTCCTATCTATATGAAGGGCGAAATTGCTTTTTCTGATAGTTACCGTATCTATTCGGATATGTTTGATTTCGCAATTGATTTGACACCGAATTCTGACTATAGCTTGATTCAAGAAACGATTGCTTTAGTGGAAGATTTCCTGACTTATCGAGGTCAGGATTTAAGACCTTTTTCTCTAGAAATCCGTGGCAAAATGGAACGGGAAGGTAAAAAGTTTGGTCTGGGTTCTAGTGGTAGCGTCGTTGTCTTGGTTGTCAAGGCTTTGCTGGCTCTGTATAAGCTTTCGGTTGATCAGGATCTCTTGTTCAAGCTGGCCAGTGCTGTCTTGCTCAAGCGCGGAGACAATGGTTCTATGGGGGACATTGCCTGTATTGTGGCAGAGGAATTGGTTCTTTACCAGTCATTTAATCGCCAGAAGGTGGCTGCTTGGTTGGAAGAAGAAAATTTGGCGACAGTTCTAGAGCGTGATTGGGGATTTTCAATTTCACAAGTGCAACCAGCCCTAGAATGTGATTTCCTAGTGGGATGGACCAAGCAAGTAGCTGTATCGAGTGATATGGTTCAACAAATCAAGCAAAATATCAATCAGAATTTTTTAAGTTCCTCAAAAGAAACGGTGGTTTCTTTGGTAGAAGCCTTGGAGCAGGGGGAATCAGAAAAAATTATCGAGCAAGTAGAAGTAGCCAGCCAGCTTTTAGAAGGCTTGAGCACAGATATTTACACGCCTTCGCTTAGACAGTTGAAAGAAGCTAGTCAAGATTTGCAAGCTGTTGCTAAGAGTAGCGGCGCTGGTGGTGGTGATTGTGGTATTGCCTTGAGTTTTGATGAGCAATCAACTGAAACCCTAAAAAACCGTTGGGCCGATCTGGGGATTGAGCTCTTATACCAAGAAAGGATAGGACATGACGACAAATCGTAAGGACGAGCATATCCGCTATGCCCTTGAGCAGAAAAGTTCCTATAATAGCTTTGATGAGGTGGAGTTGATTCATTCTTCCTTGCCTCTTTACGACCTGGATGAAATCGATCTGTCGACAGAGTTTGCTGGTCGAAAGTGGGACTTTCCTTTCTATATCAATGCTATGACGGGTGGAAGCGATAAGGGAAGAGAAATCAATCAAAAGCTGGCTCAGGTAGCGGAAGCCTGTGGTATTTTGTTTGTGACAGGTTCTTATAGCGCAGCCCTCAAGGATCCTACAGATGACTCATTTTCTGTCAAGTCTAACCATCCAAATCTCCTTCTTGGAACCAATATTGGATTGGACAAGCCTGTTAAGTTGGGACTTCGGACTGTAGAAGAGATGGATCCCCTTCTCCTGCAAGTGCATGTCAATGTCATGCAGGAATTGCTCATGCTCGAGGGAGAAAGAACGTTCAGAAACTGGCAATCTCATCTAGCAGACTATAGCCAGCAAATCCCTGTTCCTATTGTTCTCAAGGAAGTTGGCTTTGGAATGGATGCCAAGACCATTGAAAGAGCCTATGAACTGGGTGTTCGTACAGTGGATCTATCAGGTCGTGGTGGCACCAGCTTTGCCTATATTGAAAATCGTCGCAGTGGCCGGCGTGATTACCTCAATCAATGGGGCCAGTCTACCATGCAAGCCCTTCTCAATGCCCAAGACTGGAAAGACAAGGTCGAACTCTTGGCCAGTGGAGGTGTTCGGAATCCGCTGGATATGATTAAGTGCCTGGTCTTTGGTGCCAAGGCTGTAGGACTGTCTCGAACAGTTCTGGAATTGGTTGAAACCTACACAGTCGAAGAAGTGATCGACATTGTTCAAGGATGGAAAGCAGATCTACGCTTGATTATGTGTGCCCTTAATTGTGCTACCATAGCAGATCTGCAAAAAGTAGACTATCTTCTTTATGGAAGATTAAAAGAAGCAAAGGATCAGATGAAAAAGGCGTAACCATCGCCTTTTTTCCATCTTCAGACCGAGGTGACTTTTTTGAATTGTGATAAAATAGAAGGGAGAGGATGAACCTATGAGAAAATTTAAAATCTTTTTATTTATCGAAGCCTGTCTTTTGACAGGAGCTCTGATTTTGATGGTATCAGAGCATTTTTCGCGTTTTCTGCTGATTCTATTCCTCTTTTTGCTTTTGATTCGCTATTACACTGGTAAAGAGGGCAATAACCTTCTTTTGGTAGTGGCAAGCATTCTCTTCTTTTTCATCGTCATGCTCAATCCCTTTGTGATTCTAGCTATTTTTGTTGCGGTTATCTACAGCCTCTTTCTTCTTTATCCGATGATGAACCAGGAAAAAGAGCAGACCAATTTGGTTTTTGAAGAGGTGGTGACAGTTAAGAAGGAGAAAAATCGTTGGTTTGGAAATCTCCATCATTTTTCAAGCTACCAGACTTGCCAGTTTGATGATATCAATCTCTTTCGTCTTATGGGCAAGGATACCATTCATCTGGAGAGGGTCATCCTAACCAATCATGACAATGTTATTATCCTCAGAAAGATGGTAGGAACGACCAAAATCATCGTACCTGTAGATGTGGAAGTCAGTCTCAGCGTTAACTGTCTCTATGGTGATTTGACTTTTTTCAACCAGCCCAAGCGAGCCCTCCGTAATGAACACTATCATCAAGAAACAAGAGACTATCTTAAGAGTAACAAGAGTGTCAAGATTTTCTTGACTACTATGATTGGCGATGTTGAGGTGGTCAGAGGATGAAAAAACAAGCTTATATAATCATTGCTCTCACCTCCTTTCTGTTTGTCTTATTTTTCTCCCACAGCTTGCTGGAAATCCTTGACTTTGACTGGATTATTTTTTTGCACGATGTCGAAAAAACAGAAAAATTTGTCTTTTTGTTATTGGTATTCAGCATGTCCATGACATGTCTCTTAGCCCTGTTTTGGAGAGGTGTTGAAGAGCTTTCTCTAAGAAAAATGCAGGCTAATCTCAAGCGTTTATTGGCAGGGCAAGAAGTGGTTCAGCTTGCAGATCCAGATTTGGATGCCAGTTTCAAGTCCTTGTCAGGTAAACTTAACCTTTTGACAGAAGCTCTTCAAAAAGCTGAAAATCACAGTCTTGCTCAGGAAGAGGAAATCATCGAGAAAGAACGGAAGCGGATTGCTCGGGATTTGCACGATACAGTCAGTCAGGAGTTGTTTGCGGCCCACATGATTTTATCGGGTATCAGTCAGCAGGCTTTGAAATTGGATAGAGAAAAGATGCAGACCCAGTTGCAGAGTGTCACATCCATCCTCGAAACTGCCCAGAAGGATTTGCGGGTCTTGTTCTTGCATTTGCGACCAGTTGAACTGGAGCAGAAGAGTCTGGTTGAGGGAATACAAATTCTCTTAAAAGAGCTTGAGGATAAGAGTGATCTCGAGGTTAGTTTCAAGCAAAACGTGACGAAATTGCCCAAGAAAATCGAGGAGCATATCTTCCGTATTCTGCAAGAATTGATCAGCAATACCCTCCGCCATGCCCAGGCCTCTTGCCTAGATGTCTACCTCTATCAGACAGATGTTGAATTGCAGCTGAAGGTGGTGGACAATGGAATTGGTTTCCAGTTGGGGAGTTTAGACGACTTGAGTTATGGACTTCGCAATATTAAGGAGCGGGTCGAAGATATGGCAGGGACGGTTCAGTTATTAACAGCTCCCAAGCAAGGATTAGCAGTTGATATCCGCATTCCATTGTTAGATAAGGAATAGAAATGAAAATTTTACTAGTAGATGACCATGAAATGGTCCGATTGGGCTTGAAAAGCTACTTTGACCTCCAAGACGATGTGGAAGTTGTGGGCGAGGCGGCCAACGGGTCTCAAGGTATTGAGTTGGCCTTGGAACTGCGTCCAGATGTTATTGTCATGGATATTGTCATGCCTGAAATGAATGGGATTGATGCGACCTTGGCCCTCCTCAAAGAATGGCCCGAAGCCAAGATCTTGATAGTGACATCTTATCTAGACAATGAAAAAATCATGCCGGTCTTAAACGCGGGTGCTAGGGGCTATATGCTCAAGACTTCAAGTGCAGACGAATTGCTCCATGCTGTTCGTAAGGTGGCTGCTGGCGAGTTGGCTATTGAACAAGAAGTCAGCAAGAAGGTCGAATATCACCGCAATCACATAGAACTACATGAGGATTTGACTGCGCGTGAAAGAGATGTGCTTCAACTCATCGCTAAGGGTTACGAAAATCAGCGGATTGCAGATGAGCTCTTTATCTCCCTCAAGACGGTCAAGACTCATGTTTCAAATATCTTAGCCAAACTGGAAGTCAGTGATCGCACTCAGGCGGCGGTTTATGCTTTCCAGCACCACTTAGTAGGACATGAGGAATTTTAAATACACTTGATGAGAAAAAATTACAAAAAGAGAACCTATGAAATTTATATTAAGTATTTTATCAGTTATTGTTTTGATAGGAAGTGCAGTCTTTTTTGGGAAAAATATAGAAAAATCGGCTTCAAACCATCCTATTGAGGAAAGTTCTCAAGCTATTTCAAGGCAAGAGAGTAAGCAATCGACTACAAGAGTGGGCAGTTCCCTAATACCAACTGAAGATATTGTCTCGGAAGAGTATTTGGTTGCTTATGAAGATAAAAATCTTTATGGGAAAATCGCTGCACCAAGAGATTATAAGAAGAAAAAATTGCCAGTAGTGGTTATGTCACACGGTTTTAATAATACATTTGAACTGTATGAAGACTACATGCAATTGCTAGCTAAACAAGGATTTTTAGTATACGGTTTTGACTATTATGGAGGAAGTCGCAATTCTAAAAGTGGTGGACAAGACATGCTTCAGATGTCCGTTAAAACAGAGTTGAAAGATTTGACACAAGTGATAGACAAACTAGCATCAGAGGATTTTGTGGATAAAAACAAAATAAATATTATAGGTGTTAGTCAAGGTGGTGTAGTCGCAAGCCTGTATGCAGCTAGTAATCCTGAACAGGTCCATAAACTCAATCTAATTTTTCCTGCCTACGTCTTGTTTGATGATGTTAAGGAAACCTATCGAAACCTAGGTAATCCATCTTTTGAGCAATTACCTGATAGTCTGATCCACCATAATACTAGGCTGGGGAAAATTTATCTAACGGATGCTTTAGATGTTGATATTGCAGATATAGAAAGCAAAATTAAGGCACCTACTATAATCGTCCACGGGACGAATGATACCGTTGTTCCTTACCAGTATTCAGTAGAAGCTAGTCAAAGGATTGCACATTCTAAACTTGTTACAGTAGAAGGTGGAGGTCATCGTATTGATGAGAATTTCAGTAAGATTGCAATTTCAGTGATTCAAAACTTTTTGGCTGAGTAAAAGATATGTCATTTACCACTTTTATTCTTAAAGAAGAGAAAGTCTTTATGGGGCTAAATTCCCAAACTAAGTTTCGCTATGGTGGAAGTTAGTGTGAGACGTTTGAATGAGGTTGAAGGTTAGTTTTTAGAACTTATGTTGGAATAATTTAGAAGACTGATAGACATCTTCTGCAGGTATTTTAGAAATGCCAAGAAGCTTAGGAACCTCTTCTCCGTAAGTAAAGGCAAAGAGCTCATAGGCTGACTTTCCATTCAAAGCAGCACGTTTGACGCTGTTGATATGCGAACAGACGAGATTGATGTCCTCTTGAGTTAAGTTGTAAAAGGAAGTTCCTTTAGGTAGGGTGTCGCGAATCAACGTGTGATTTTTCTCAATTCTCCCTTTCTGGTCAGAGCGATTAGGGTCACAAAAGAAGAGTTTACTCTCTCCTCGCACATCCATTTCGATATCATCAACCCTGGCAAACTCTCCACCATTATCTGTCAGGATGACAGGAAAGAGTTGGAAGAAATCTTTGTCAGCTTGGTGAAGAGTGTTCTTGATGTCATAGAGGTGTTTGGTAACCTCAAGGGTAGTTTTATTATCCAGCAGTCTAGCGAAGATAAAGTTACAGAAAGACAGGTTGAAGGTGAGTAGGATTTTACCTCCCATCCTCCCCAGAACAGTATCCATTTCCAGCCAAGAGTTCAGCTGATTAAGAGTCAAATAATTTTGGAAATCCTCATAGGAACGCCCTTTTTTAGCTTCTTTAGGGATGGAAGGTAGCTTACTTTTCCGTCTCTCTTTAAATTTAACGGCTCTGGCTAGATCAATCGGAGCGATAGATAGGTAAGCTTTTCGGATGTGTCGATAGACAGTTGAGGAACTGACATCAAGGTTATGAGTTTTCAGAATATCACAGATGTGTTGTCCCTTTTTAACACCATCAGAAATGACTTTGTCCATATCCCAGAAAGTCTGAGAGTTGAGAGGAGTTCCTTCACGAGCTTCTACAAGAGTTTGTTCGTACTGTTTTTGAGCTTGTTTAGCGAGATAGAAGATTTTCTGCTAGCCACAATTTTGTCTTCTTTTAGGGCAGCCATTACAGGCAAAGGGAGCTTTATTGAGCAGAGGGCAAGGAAGGTTATCACAGGTAGACTCTCGGACTTGTCTGTTTCGTTTCACTTCTTTGGAAACGGTTGTCGGATCTTTTAGAATGGATTGTCCAATAGCTTTGAAGGTTTCACCGCGCTCTAAGCCTAATTGGATATCATTACGGTCTGAAAGGGTAAGATGTTTATGTTTTGTCATAGTAGACCTCATTTCTAACTCAAACGTCTCACACTTAATTCCACCATAAAAATCCGTTTTAGACTAATTTCCACTTTGGCTAGCCAAGTGGAAGTTACTTTGAGAAGTTACCGTCTTTATGGGAACAAGGAAAAGCGCAGTCATTACTTGAACAAATTCGTTCGTTTATGTTATAATAGACTGTATTTAAAAAATTTTAAGGAGAAATGACAGAATGTCTGTATCATTTGAAAACAAAGAAACAAACCGTGGTGTCTTGACTTTCACTATCTCTCAAGACCAAATCAAACCAGAATTGGACCGTGTCTTCAACTCAGTAAAGAAATCTCTTAATGTTCCAGGTTTCCGTAAAGGTCACCTTCCACGCCCTATCTTCGACAAAAAATTTGGTGAAGAGTCACTTTACCAAGACGTTATGAACGCTCTTTTGCCAAACGCTTATGAAGCAGCTGTAAAAGAAGCTGGTCTTGAAGTCGTTGCTCAACCAAAAATTGACGTAACTTCAATGGAAAAAGGCCAAGACTGGGTTATCACTGCTGAAGTTGTTACAAAACCTGAAGTAAAATTGGGTGACTACAAAAACCTTGAAGTATCAGTTGATGTAGAAAAAGAAGTAACTGACGCTGACGTTGAAGAGCGTATCGAACGCGAACGCAACAACTTGGCTGAATTGGTTATCAAAGAAGCTGCTGCTGAAAACGGCGACACTGTTGTCATCGACTTCGTTGGTTCTATCGACGGTGTTGAGTTCGACGGTGGAAAAGGTGAAAACTTCTCACTTGGACTTGGTTCAGGTCAATTCATCCCTGGTTTTGAAGACCAATTGGTAGGTCACTCAGCTGGTGAAACTGTTGATGTTATCGTAACATTCCCAGAAGACTACCAAGCAGAAGACCTTGCAGGTAAAGAAGCTAAATTCGTAACAACTATCCACGAAGTAAAAGCTAAAGAAGTTCCAGCTCTTGACGATGAGCTTGCAAAAGACATTGACGAAGAAGTTGAAACACTTGCTGAATTGAAAGAAAAATACCGCAAGGAATTGGCTGCTGCTAAAGAAGAAGCTTACAAAGATGCAGTTGAAGGTGCAGCAATTGATAAAGCTGTAGAAAACGCTGAAATCGTAGAACTTCCAGAAGAAATGATTCACGAAGAAGTTCACCGTTCAGTAAACGAATTCCTTGGAAACTTGCAACGTCAAGGTATCAACCCTGATATGTACTTCCAAATCACTGGAACAACTCAAGAAGACCTTCATAATCAATACCAAGCAGAAGCTGAGTCACGTACTAAGACTAACCTTGTTATCGAAGCAGTTGCGAAAGCTGAAGGATTTGATGCTTCAGAAGAAGAAATCCAAAAAGAAATCGAGCAACTGGCTACAGACTACAATATGGAAGTCGCTCAAGTACAAAGCTTGCTTTCAGCTAACATGTTGAAACATGATATCACAATCAAAAAAGCTGTTGAGTTGATCACAAGCACAGCGACAGTAAAATAATCTTCCAAGAGAAAAAGACCACCTGAAGCAAAATTTTAAAGGCTACGAGTGATGAATTTATACGAAGAAAAGAGTTTCAATTGATACCTTCTAAACAAAAATGAGGAAGAGTCTGGGACAATAGTCCCTTATCTCCAAAAAAAGTAACGGATTTGCCGTTGCTTTTTTGCATGGTTGCGATAGTCTTTGTAAAATAGAATGGCTCTTTGTCAACTGTAGTGGGTTGAGGAAAAGCTAAGCTCGAGAAAGGACACATTTCGTCCTTTCTTTTTTGATGTTCAGAGCAATGAAAATTCGTTTTTTGAAGTTTTCAAAATTTCGAAAACCAAAGGCATTGCGTTTGATAAGTTTGATGAGATTATTCGTCGCTTCTAATTTGGCGTTAGAATAGGGTAGTTGAAGGGCGTTGACGATTTTCTCTTTGTCCTTTAGAAAGGTTTTAAAGACAGTCTGAAAAAGAGGATGAACCTCCTTTAGATTGTCCTCAATGAGTCCGAAAAATTTGTCAGGTTCCTTATTCTGAAAGTGAAAAAGCAAGAGCTGAAAGAGATTATAGTGGTATTTCAAGTCTTCTGAATAGCTCAAAAGCTTGTCTAGAATCTCTTTATTTGTTAAGTGCATACGAAAAGTAGGGCGATAAAATCGTTTATCACTGAGTTTACGGCTATCCTGTTGAATGAGTTTCCAGTAGCGCTTGATAGCCTTGTATTCATGAGATTTTCGATCTAATTGATTCATGATTTGGACACGCACACGACTCATGGTACGGCTTAGGTGTTGGAGTAAAACAGTCCAGTAGACTGTTTCAGATTGAAGACAAACATCGTTTTAATGTTTGTCTTTTTTATATCTTCAGCGCGACTATTCTCAAAACAGGCTGAAATCTTTATCAAAATAGTTTTTAGCGAAAAATAAAAAGGCTTCCCCGCCATCATTTTTACTAATTTTTTGATATTCAGGCATGCCAAAGTAAGTCCAACTTTTGCCTTCATTTTGGACTTTCCCCACTTCTCTTGTATAATGTAGATTGTGGTATTCTTTGGCTGTACCAAAAAGCCGCTCCACCGTTTCTTTACGTTTCTGGTAAAGTTCCTTACTTCCCTTTTGATGCCGAATTTCCTCACAAAGCTCTAAATACTCCCTCCAAATATGGCGAGTAACGACTTTCTGTTTCTTCTTACTTTCTGTGCAACTGGATAACAGAGGACAATTTGCGCAAATCTTAGGATTACTTTTATACTCACGATAGCCATCGCGATTTGTTGTAGAGTAAGCTAACACTTGATGAGTATATTTGTGGTTATTGGCTGCGGCCTTGATATGAATTCCATCAATAGAAATCTCAGTCGGGTCAATCAAACCTTGCCCCCATACAATGGATAGGACATAATGAAAAATTTCCTCGATTACTTCCTTATCTTGAAAACGACGATTGTAATTTTTGCCATAGGTGGTAAAATGAGGAACCTTATCGTTTAAACTCAAACCCAGAAACCAGCGATAGGCGGTATTGACCTCAATGTCCTTGATAGTTTGGCGCATGGAACGGATACCGTAGAAACATTGGATGAGAGGGATTTTAACCAGCATAACAGGGTCTAAACTAGGACGCCCTTTTAAGTATCTGCAACCAAGTCATAGATGAAGGAAAAATCGATAACCTGCTCAACCTGACGAAGAAAATGGTCTTGCGGAACGAGTTCATCTAGCATGTAAAAACCAACTTGATTGCGCTTGTAGTCTGGATTTTCTTTGTGAAACATAGGGAACACCTCACAACTTTTCTTACATCTTTTATACGACTTTACACAAAGAAAAGCCCTTAGAAATTTGTAGTCTAAGAACTTTGTCTTCAATCTGACCACTCTTTTGAAGGAGTGGTTTACTTTTTTGTCTAAAACATTTCAAATATCCGTATCTTTCCTTAGGATTGTCAACTGCATTTGTTTTAGCAATATTCACCCAACAATCATGTCAGATGCCGGCAATTAGCTTTCTAGTTTCCTATCTGATGCTCATAAAAACTACATATTCTAGCGTAGCATGCTTTGATTCACAATGGAATCAAAGCATTTTAAAGAGTTCCCCATACATAATCGCAGAAGCTGCAGTTTCTCTGTACTTGGCTTCTTCTCTTTTGATAAAGCGAGCCAAGTTGACCAACTCAGGTGTCGGATGTTTGGGATTTAGGAGCAATTCACGATTGACCAGGCCTGAGAGACGAACTGCCAGCAATCGCTCATTTGTAGTAGGCAGTTTTTTAGCAGTCTCTAGGAGAGCAGCGACTAAATCTTCGCTCAATCCTTGACGGACATGATTGTAAAGATCCTTTATCAAGCTTTCTAGATTTGTTTCTTTCATCCTCATTACTTCCATATTTAATATTAGTAGTTTTTTATTAAATCAACAGTTGAACGATCCAATTTCTTCACTAGAGCTTGTAAGAAAGCTTGCGCTTCTATGAAGTCATCCATAGCGTAGAGAGTTTGATGTGAGTGGATATAACGAGCACAAACACCGATAGTTGTAGATGGGACACCACCATTTTTCAGATGAGCTGCGCCAGCGTCTGTTCCACCTTTACCACAATAGTATTGGTACTTAATACCCGCTTCTTCAGCTGTTGTCAAAAGGAAATCCTTCATCCCTGGAAGAAGCAAGTGACCTGGATCATAGAAACGAATCAAGGTTCCATCTCCAATCTTACCTTGACCACCGTAGACATCACCAGCTGGTGAACAGTCAACTGCGAGGAAGACTTCTGGGTCAAACTTAGTTGTAGATGTATGAGCACCACGAAGACCAACCTCTTCTTGGACGTTAGAGCCAAGATAGAGTTCATTTCCGAGTTTTTGACCTGACAAAGCTTCAGCCAACTCGCTCACCATGAGAACCCCGTAGCGATTGTCCCAAGCTTTTGAAATGATATTTTTTTCATTGGCTGTCAAGATTGCAGAACTATCTGGTACGATGGTGTCGCCAGGACGGATGCCAAAGCTTTCTGCCTCAGCCTTATCCGCAAAACCGCCATCAAAGACGATATCTGCAATAGCTGGCATAGTTGGTCCACCCTTACCACGAGTCAAATGTGGAGGAACAGAGCCTGAAATCACAGGAATTTCACGACCATCACGAGTCAAGAGTTTGAAACGTTGGCTGCTGACTACCATAGGATTCCAGCCACCGATTTCTACGACACGGAAGGTACCATCTAGCTTAATCTCGCTGACCATAAACCCAACTTCATCCATGTGAGAAGCGACCAAGACGCGTGGCGCATCCGCAACTTCTGAATGTTTAATCCCGAAAATACCACCCAAGCCATCTGTCACCACTTCATCCACGTGCGGTGTCAACTTTTCACGAAGATAAGCACGAACAGGTGCTTCATGACCTGAGATCGCAGCAAGTTCTGTTACTTCTTTGATTTTTGAAAATAATGTTGTCATATCTCTTCCTTCTTTCTGTCATCCATTCTACCACTTTTTATAGGAGAAGGGTAGAGTAAAGTTGACTTGTATTTTAAAAAACGATTTTATATTAGATTCTCATAAATTATCAAATACAAACCGACTCAAGTTCCCTTAATCATTTTCTCACCCATTTAAAAATACTCACTATGAAGGTGCGCTATCTACGGTTATACTAAAAAACTCCGAACGCGATACAATAAAGGTGTTCAAGCCCATTGTAAAGCGAAAAGAGAAAAATATGGCACAAAAGGCTCATAGTTTATCGCACACAAAGTGGCACTGTTCTATCACATTGTGTTCACCCCTAAGTATAGACGAAAAGTTATCTATAATCAATATCGAAGTAGTTTAGGCGAAATATTTCATCGCTTGTGTAGTTATAAAGGAGTTGAAATTATCGAGGGTCACTTAATGCCAGACCATGTACATATGTTAGTAAGTATTCCACCGAGGATAAGTGTTTCGAGTTTCATGGATTATTTAAAAAGAAATTATCCAGTGGATGATTTCTTCACGAGTATGAAAATTTGAGAACGAGTAAAGCATGATATAGCACTAGATAAATTGAGTGTAAAAGAATATGAGGATCCCTTTAGGGATAGTGGTAAGTAATACTAATACTCAATGAAAATCAAAGAGCAAACTGGGAAGCTAGCCACAGGTTGCTC
>CAUQVK010000015.1:0-26391 GCA_963521495.1 uncultured Streptococcus sp. | reverse complement strand
TTGATTTAGGAAAACTCTATTGCCACTATGCACATTCGCCTCGCTATCGCAAACCAATTGCTGAAATAGAAATTTAAAGCTCCAATATTTAATGTACCGCACTCCGAAAGTTAGATTTCTTCTGTTTAACTTTTGGGGGGCATTTCAAAGTCTATGCCACGGTTCATTGCTAGAAAATCAGAAATTATGTAAAATAGAAATATATGAATAACAAGGAGCTAAATCAAAATGGTAGAAAACATTTATTTATTTTTAATTGACTATGCGAAATCACTATTGTTGCACCCAATCATAAATGGATTGGGGTTGCTATTCTATATTTTCTTGTGGCAGTTGATCGGTATCCCAATTATTTCTGTCGTTAGAGATTTAACAGAACCATTAAAGGTTAAATTAAACATGAAGGTCAACTATTTTGTTTTGGTTTTCGGTTGCTTGACAGGTCTATTCTCTTCAATTTATTTCCTATCTGGCTTAGAGGGAGAGAATAATGTATATGACCGTGCCTTTAGATTGATTGGTATTTTTGGAACTGTCTTCGTATACTTTATCCCTGTAACTATTATCTTGGGTGCAGGTGTCATCATTCCTATATATTCTATTATAATGTGGATTGTTAATGGTATTATTAGTGTCTTACCTATTCTGGCTGGACTTGCAGTTATCATGCCTATCCTATTCTTTGGAGGGATATTCTCAATCGTAGGTGCCATAGTAGGGCGATTGTAAGAAGGTACGGATTGTAAGAGAAAAGAAAGGAAATAAAAGCTATGGACGACTATAACATTTTTGATCATTGGGACGGGGACAAGGAAACACCTAAAAGTAAATTTGAAGGACTTTCAAATGATGAGGTTATTGAAATTCTAAAGCAAGAACTCTTAGAAAAAGAGGAAGAGGAGAAAAGAGAGGAAGAAAGAAAAAAACAAGCGTTTATCAAAGCAAAGAAAGACAAGAAGTATAAAGAATATAGTGCCAAGGTGGAATTATTATTTAAGTGGATGATTGGATTTGCTTTATTTGCAGTTATATCTGCTGGATATTGGTATTATAAAGACTACTTCTTCTTAACACTGCAAGGGGGCATCTCGATTACAGGGCCGACCAAGGCACTTGGGAAAGCGATTGTTGAATTTATTCTTTCTATTGTACTGTGTTTTCTTTCCCCTGCTCTATTAGTTTGTTTTATTGTTGATTTAAAACAAGATGACGAGGAGAAATAATTGATGTTTAAACAAAAAAGTATATTTTTAATTGCAGCTGTCCTGGCTAGCTTAGTAGTTGTTGGAAGTGTTTCTGGAGTATTTTACCTTAAATATATGAAGGCAGAAAATGAAACTGCGCAACAAATAGCAGAGCAAACTACTCAACAAACAGAAACTACACAGGATACTGTGGAGCAAAATCAACAAGAAAAAGGAAAATTAAGAGAAGAAATTACAGAAGATGATAAGAGTTATAATAAAGCATTTAAATCGCTTGAAATGGCAGGACATAAGGTAGATCCTAGTATTGAAAAAGAGGTGAAAGATGCTTTTAAGGTTGTCATCAAGGAATGTAAGAGACCGCAAGATTTAGAAATTGACTACTCAATAGAAAATCATCTAAAAATGGCTACACATGATATGATAATTGCTTTTGCTGTATCTTTCCAACAGAATGGATATGATGTGAATGTTGATGATATTGAGGTTTATGAATCAAAATCATCTGGAGTGGTTCAATTTATTGTTAAATCTACTAAGAAAGATGCTGATAGTATCTTCTGGATTGGGAACTACTTCACTTCTGAACATCAAGTTGATATCAAGCGTTACTATGGCGGTCATGTAGGAAAGGCTTTTGGATAAGAAACAACAAAAAGTCAATTGAGTCGATTCGGTTTGTATAGATTAGGAGAAATATATGTTATATGTTGTAGCAAGTGTCATTCTATTTTTTACTTTAATCGGTATTTATCAAAAAAAGTTTAAAGTCAATGCATTAATAGTGCCGGTTATGCTTTATGTTCTGGCAATTGTCTTTAATCTTATTTTTAAAGTGAAATAATAGAAGTTGAAAATGGGAAAAATGGATTAGAAATAGATGGTGAAAATATGGAAAAGAGTGCAATTTTATCAGCTGATAGAAAGTATAGATATGTTCTCGCGCGAATTTGGGATGAAACAAAACCAACAGTGCTATTTATTGGGTTAAATCCTTCGACAGCTGATGAGGAGACGGATGATCAGACTATTCGAAAATGTATAGGTTACGCCAAAAGATGGGGATATGGTAAATTAATCATGGTGAATCTCTTTGCTTTTAGAAGTACTGACCCATCTTTGCTTAAAAGAGTGGAAGACCCAGTTGGCGCCGACAATGACAGTTATATTCTGAAGTATATTTCTGAATCTGATTTGGTAATTGCATGTTGGGGAAATCAAACGAAGTTGCTGAATAGAGACAAGAATCTGATGGATATGGTTCCAAATCTTTTTTGCTTACAACGAAATAAAAATGGAACTCCTCATCATCCACTTTATTTATCGAATGATATTACTCCTGTTCCCTATAATTAAATAATATTGAAAAAAATCTGCTAACGATTTATTTCTAACAGTCTTTTTTAGAACTTTTATTAACTAACCACCAACAATCTATAAAAGAATAAAGAAAAGCATTGCATACCCCTCAAACAAATATTTGAAATTTTGGGAGCTATATACCAGTTTGTGTAAACCACAAGATGTGATTCTGATGAAAAACTTATAATCAAAAAAAGAACTCTCTATCTAGAGATTCTTTTTTTAAAATTTAAATCACATTTCCATAAGGGAGAGATTTTATATATTCCTCCATATAAATCCAATCAGGATTGTTATTGGCATCAACAGGCAACTTTATTTTAGTTTGTTATCTTGCTAGATTTAGATAGAGAAAAGTAGGTCTAAGCCTGCTCTATATTTAACTTGATTTTTTCAAAAACTATTAAATTTAATAAGCTGAGAAAACATAAAGGGTAACAAAAAGGGGTCTTAAATTGATGAGTTCAGTAAGCAAGTAAATTGCACCTGTCAAAGGTGCTTTTTATTTTAAAAAAACTTGTGGAAAAACTTCATCCCATATATCTACTAAGCTTTTGCCATTAAAAACTTTAGCTTCCATAGCTTCATCAATCGTATTAAACTGCTGACCTTCATAATCATAACCAACTACACAAACGCTAGATAAGAAACAAGCACCTCGGCCATTATAATTAAATTCAAGGTCTGTATCTAAATATTTTTTAATTTCATCTTTTGTCATACAAGACCATCCCAACTAAAAATCTCAACGAACAAGATTCTTCCTTAAATTCTATTCCAACTACTAGCTTTCTATGATACTGACGATTTCATTCTCAAAATATTCTCTAAGAGTTCCATCAACATCCACAAGCAAGGAGTTCATCTCCTCTGCATTGTCAGAGGCGTCACAAAAGTCCTCTACAAATCCTCTAACTATCACGCCATTTTTAAGCGTGATAACTACATCTGTACGGTTAAATTCCCAGAGTTTCATTACAATCCTCCTGTCCTTAGTTCAAATTCTTTGCTTTGTAGTCAATGCCCTACCTTAATTATACCATGACTGGCTTTTACTCTTACAATAGCCTTGTATTTAAAAGTTTTTTAGGCTATAATTAAATTAACGAATAGAGGTTTTCCATCTCCCCTTGAAACAGAACTTTCTGCGGTAGGAGGTGGGACACTTCTATTTTTATTATTTATCTATTAAAGCGATAAGTACCCAAACATCTAAACAATTCTACTTTATCCATGACCATGAGCCACCTCTCAAAAGAGAACGCCAAAAAAGCCGTCTCATTCTTTGAAACGGCTATGAAATCAATCTAGCAAATATCTAAGCAAACCCAGAAATCAACCTTTTAAGACAAAGCAAAAAGCCCACTGTTGTAGGCTTTCTGTAAGATATTTCTTAAAATTAAAGCATCTTGTTGTAGAATTCAACGACAAGTGCTTCGTTGATTTCTGGGTTGATTTCGTCGCGTTCTGGCAAGCGAGTCAATGAACCTTCCAATTTTTCAGCATCGAATGATACGAATGCTGGACGTCCAAGAGTAGCTTCTACTGCTTCAAGGATAGCTGGAACTTTCAATGATTTTTCACGAACTGAGATCACTTGACCTGGAGTTACGCGGTATGATGGGATATCAACGCGTTTTCCGTCAACAAGGATGTGACCGTGGTTTACGAATTGACGAGCTTGACGACGAGTAGTCGCAAGACCAAGACGGTAAACAACGTTATCCAAACGACGTTCCAAAAGAAGCATGAAGTTGAAACCTAGGATTCCGCCTTTGATTTTTGTAGCTTGTACGAACAAGTTACGGAATTGTTTTTCACCTACACCGTAAGTGAAACGAAGTTTTTGTTTTTCAGCCAATTGCAAACCGTATTCTGACAATTTAGAACGGTTGTTTGGTCCGTGTTGTCCTGGTACGTAGTTACGACGTGCCAATTCTTTACCTGTACCTGTAAGTGAAAGGCCAAGGCGACGAGCTTGTTTCCAAGATGGTCCTGTATAACGTGACATGTGAATGTCCTCCTGATATAAATAATATTTCGGTGGAAATAGTCACTTAGAAAGCCCTGATTCGTGCAGATGCCCTTCGCCTAAACAGCCAAGGTTACTTGTTATAAGACACCTGTTGACGAGCTTCATGCTTTCCTGCTGCTATTTCACACAAAGGCTATTGTACCATGAAAAGCTAGATTTGTAAAGGGATTTTACGGCTTTATTTCAAATTGAGGCTGAATGTAAATTTGCTTCCTAAGCCATATTGACTTTCTGCTGTGATTTCGCCACCAAGCTGATGGGCTAGTTCGCGTGCAATCGCAAGTCCTAATCCATGTCCACCTGTCTTCATATTGCGCGAAGTTTCTACACGATAAAGTCGTTTAAAGATCTTTTCCAAATCCTCAGGAAGGATTCCCTGACCCTCGTCTTTCACACTGATTCTCAGCTCTTGTTCTGTTAATTGGGCAAGAACCTCGATTCTGGTTCCTGGTTCTGAATATTTAAAGGCATTGTTTAACAAATTGACCAGAATGCGAGAAAGTTTGTCAGAATGGCTCTTGATTTTCGCCGACTCAGGTGATACTTGAATGTAAACATCCCGCTCCTCTTGTTCAATCTGGAGTTGAAATTCACTCATTGACTCAATCAACAGCTGATCTAAAAAGACCTCTTCGACTTCTTCATCAGCAGTATCTTGAGGTTGGGTGTTAAGAGTCAGAACATCCAATTCCTCCACTAGCTTGTTTAGACGCTCGGTTTGCCGACCAATCGTGGTTAAGTAGTGAAGGCGTTCCTCTTCCTTAATCACTCCATCTAGAATTCCCTCCACAGTAACCTGAATGGAGGTAATGGGAGTTTTAATATCGTGAGAGAGCTGCGCAATCATCATTCTCTTTTCTTGCTCGCTCTCATCAAGTGATTGAAAGGTAGCCTGCAAATTGTGGGACATGTCATTAAAAGCCTGGCCCAGCTCTTGAAATTCTAATGGTCCCTTGGTTTCAATTTCTGTGCTAAAATCCTTGCTTGCTATATCCTGAGCTTGTTTTTTCAAATGTTTCAGAGAAGAGAACACTGGCGACAAAAGAAAGATGCTCACTGCAGCGCCAATGAAACTAGCAATCAAGGTCATTCCAACTAGAAAGTAAACTTCACTTTTCTCGATCAACATTCGTTGGACTGCCCAGAAAACGACCAAAATCGTTAGTAGAGTCGACACTAGATACCCCACTAGAATATAGTTTTTTAATTTCATTTTCTACCTCTTGGTTTTTCCATCTTATAGCCCAAACCCCAGACAGTTTTGATAGCAGGAGCATTTGAATTTGTATACTTGGTCAACTCTTGCCTCAAAGCATGGATATGGACATTGAGTGTATTGGTATCATCCACATAGTCCTCTTGCCATACCTTCTCGTAAAGTTCCGTCTTTGAAAAGACTCTCTCAGGATTGCTGGCTAATACCCATAGAAGTTCAAAGGATTTTACTGTCAATTCCAAAGGTTGCTCCCCAATGCGAACCTCATGAGTCACATGGTTGATTACCAAGTCACCAAACTCGATCTGTTCTGTCTCTCCTCCACGGCTAAGGCGACGCAAGATATTATTCACTCTTAAAACCAATTCGCGTGGGCTAAAGGGTTTGACTATAAAATCATCTGCCCCCAAACTTAACCCATAAATCTTATCCTGTTCGCTTGTCTTAGCAGTTGTAAAGAGGAAGGGTTGATCCGGAGCGATATACTGAACTTCACTGATAAAATCATAACCGTCCATATTGGGCATCATGATATCTGTGATAATGAGGTCGATAGATTTTTTTCTGAAAAGTTCTAATCCCTCCTTACCATCATGGGCGACCAAAACATCGTAACCTGCCTGTATAAGATAGCGGTTTTGAATGTCTAGAATATCTATCTCATCATCAACCAGCAAAATTGTCTTTTTCATCTGACACTCCTTCGATAAAAACAGTGTTATACTTGCTTTAGTATAACACTATTTTCTCTAATGTTTAAGTGATTTGAATCTTAATCTTCTCGTTTGGTTGTCAAACCCAAAAGTCCAACAAGACCTGCCAAGGCTAGACCAAAGATACCAAGGCCAGCTGTAGCCGTTTTAGCTTCCCCAGTATTTGGTAGCATCGCTTTATCATCTTTTTTCATCATATTAGCCATTGGGCTAGAAGCTGGTTGATCTACTTTCATATCTGACATATGGTGATTTGTACCCATCATACCCTCAGTCGTACCTGTAGAGCCTGTTTCAGAAGGCTTCGTATTCATCTGACCTGATTGAGATGGTGTTGTCGCCATTTCTTTTCCACGAAGCTGAATCGTTACTTGACGAGTTGCAATCAGATTGGTCAAATCAGGTTTGCCATCTTTAGAACCATAGACTTTAACAGTAGCTAGATACGTATGTGTTCCGTTAGCTCGAAGTTGATCCAGCAAGGCCTGACCATCTTTGCCAACCGTATTGCCATTCAAATCCACTTCGTAGAAATATTGGCCTTTAGCCAAGCCTTCAAGTGGCAATAGAGCAGGATTTTTAGCTGTTCCGTTGTCTGACCATGGGGCTTTGTCTGAGGCTTTTAACAAGAGGCGAGTCAACATACCATCTCCACCAAAAGCTTCGTATGGAATAACTTGGTTAACACCTGCCAAGAATGGACCTGGAACATTTGCTTTTTCAAGGTAGCTAGCCGGAACATCAATCATGTCTTTGACATTGTTAACAACAGACTCTTTGACCTGATTTGGTGTGGTCAAGCCATTCAAATTAACAGTCAAATCTTTAGTCGCTACGAGGTTAGTTAAGTCAGGCTTGCCATCTTTCGCACCATACACCTTGATGGTAGCTTTATAGCTTTGTGTACCGTTTTGTTTCAAGAGGTCAAGAAGCTCTTTATCTGATTTTCCTTGGGTGCCTGCTAAATCCACTTCGTAGAAGTAAAGGCCTTTGCCCAATTTCTCTACTGGTGGGAGAGCGGGATTTTTAGCTGTTCCGTTGTCTGACCATGGAGCCTTATCAGAGGCTTTCAAGATAAGGCGAGTCAACATACCATCTCCACCAAAGGCTTCGTATGGAATAACTTGGTTGACACCAGCTGTAAATGGACCTGGGAAATTAGCTCTATCCAAATAAGAAGCTGGGACATCTACTGTATCTTTGGTGTTGTCGGCCACACCTTTTTGTACTTCGGCTGGAGTGGTCGAACCATTCAAATTAACAGTCAAATCTTTAGTCGCTACGAGGTTAGTTAAGTCAGGCTTGCCATCTTTCGCACCATACACCTTGATGGTAGCTTTATAGCTTTGTGTACCGTTTTGTTTCAAGAGGTCAAGAAGCTCTTTATCTGATTTTCCTTGGGTGCCTGCTAAATCCACTTCGTAGAAGTAAAGGCCTTTGCCCAATTTCTCTACTGGTGGAAGGGCGGGATTTTTAGCTGTTCCGTTGTCTGACCATGGAGCCTTATCAGATGCTTTCAAGATAAGACGAGTTAACATGCCATCACCAGCGAAGAATTCGTATGGAATGACTTGATTGACACCAGCTGTGAAGGGACCAGGGAAGTTAGCCTTGTCCAAGTAAGTAGCTGGGACATCTACTGTGTCTTTGGTGTTGTCAGCCACACCTTTTTGCACTTCAGCTGGGGTGGTCGCTGGTTGAGCTTCACTAGCTTCACGGTCTTGTCCAGAAACTGTAGACGCAGGACTTTCCGCAGGTTTAACTGCATCTTCTGTTTGTTTCTTAGAGTCAGGTTGTGCTTGCACTTCTTCTTTTGGCGCTACTGCCAGCTCTTTAGCAGTTTCGTCCACTTTTTCTGAAGAGCTTGTCGTATCCACACTTGCTTTAGGTGTTGGAACAGACTGTTCTGAAGGAAGAGCTACATCGACTGCTTTTTTGAGAACCTCTGCTGGTAAGTCGCTCTTTTCACTCACCGAAGCAGCGTCTGGCACGACTTGGGCAGGAGTCGGATTGACGACATCAGCACGCGCAGAACTTGGTTGACCAACTAGGACAAAGAAGCCACTAGCCACAACAACTGAAGCAACACCGACACTGAGACGGCGAATAGACCAACGAGTATATCTCTGATTTGGATTGAATTTCATAGGATTCTCCTTAGAGTTTTCTTTTTTTGATGACTCTAGTATAATCTCCTAAAATTAAAAAGGATTAAGAAAAAGTTAAAATTTTTCTTAAATCCCTCTTATAAAATACTTATATTGACTCGTTAATTATTTGGAAAGAGAGTACCCTTCCTCTCCTACTCACTCAGTTCAGCTAGGGTGTCCAGATGTTGGTTATTAATGACGGCCATGATGTAGGCATCTGCCTGCAAGAGGTCATTAGGTCCGAATTGGACATCCAGAGGAGCATTTTCGTAGGAACGAAAACCAAGTACATTGAGGTTGTATCGCCCACGTAAATCCAACTGACTGAGGCTTTTACCTACCCATGATTGGGGGATTTTCATCTCGACAATCGATACATTCTTGTCCAGCTGAAAGACGTCTACGCTGTTATGAAAGAGGATGGTCTGTGCTAATGAGCGCCCCATTTCAAACTCTGGTGAGATGACTGCGTCTGCACCAATTTTTTCCAACACCTTTTTAGCTGTATGACTTTTGACCTTGGCGATAACGGTCGGCACTCCTAGACTCTTGCAGTGCATAACCGCGAGAACACTGGACTCCAGATTTTCACCCGTTGCGACAACTACGGTATCACAGGTGTCAATCCCCGCTGATAGAAGGAGTTCTTCATCCGTGATATCTCCAACTACCCCACGCGCCAGCACAGGTTCAAATTGATTAATGCGTTCCTCGTGGTCATCAATAGCAATAATATTCATGTCATGCTTGGCTAGGGCAGCCAAAACACTGCTCCCAAAAATTCCCAAACCTAAAATTCCAATTGTCCGATCTGACATCGTTCTTCCTTTCTTATCCAATGGTGATATCTGCTTTCATATAGTGAATCGTATCTTTCTTGTCTGGCTGATATTCCGCTACACTGACCAGTAGTGTCAAGGGACCAATACGGCCGATAAACATCAACAACATCACGATACTGAGGGCTATCTTGCCTAGCTCTGGTGTTAAATTTGCCGTCACCCCAACTGTCGCAAGGGCTGAAATGGTCTCAAACATGAGGTAGATGAAGCGCGGATTTCCCTCTGCTGTTATCCCTAGTAGGATCAAGCCCAGCAAGAATGTTAGCAAGAAGATAATAAAGACACTGAAAGATTTTTGCACGGTTCGGGGTTCAATAGTCCTCCGAGCTACATTGGCATGAGGCAAGCCCAATAGTTCGCTACGAGCAAAGACCAATAAGACAAAGAAGGTCGTAATCTTGAGCCCCCCTGCTGTCCCTCCAGGCGCCCCGCCCAGAAACATCTGTAGAATATAGATGAACAAGGTAACTGGTCGAGCCTGGGTGTAGTCAATGGAAGCAAAACCTGCCGTTCTCATACTAACGGTCTGGAAGAAACTAACCAGCAATTTCTCTGGAGCGCTGAGATTTCCAATCGTTCCAGGATTGTTCCACTCAATGAACAAAGTCGATACGGTTCCAAAGAGCAGAATTCCCGCCGTTAAAAAGAGAACCAACTTGGTATGGAAACGCAGGCGGCGTTTTTTCTTTTTCCCAAACTGGGTTGCTAGATCAAACCAGACCATAAATCCTAGGCCACCAGTGATAATCAATCCTGCAATCACTAGATTGATCAAGGGGTCCGTTTGAAAGGCTACCAAACTCGTACTTCCAAAATTATCAAATCCAGCATTACAGAAGGCTGAAACAGCCAAAAAGATAGAGGTTAACACCCCTCGTCCCCAGCCAAATTCAGGAATGAAGCGGAAACTCAGGAGAAAGGCACCAATCCCTTCCACCAGAAAAGTCGTCAGAAAGATTGAGCGGATGAAGTCCTTTAGAGACTGAGTTTCTCCATAACTGAAACTTTCTTGAATAGTCTCACGACCACGAAGACTGAGCTTTTGCTTGCCTTGGATATAAAAGATTCCGATAAAGGTCATGAGCCCCAAACCACCAATCTGGATCAAAATCATACAGATCAACTGGCCCCAGATATTATAAGTCGAAGCCACTGGCAGAGTGAAGAGCCCTGTCACACAGACCATGGACACGGTCGTAAAGAGATGGTCAAAGTAGGTCGCTTGTGACGTTGTTGCTTGCACAAAGGGGAGACTTAAAAGAAGCGAACCTAAGAAGATCACTAGGGCAAAACTTAAAAAGATGCGACGGGCTGGCGACAAGCGTCCCAGTATCGTCCTGATTTTTTCCAAAAAAGATTTGAATAACATAACTACATTCTACCATAAAAACAGTAAGAGCACTCACATGTGGTGCACAATGGCAAGACAGAGTTCGAGTGCCTTATCAAAAGCTTCTGAACCCCAGTCACGACTGTCGTAGTTGTCCAAATCCGCCAAGGAATCCGCGGTAAAGAGCAATTCTCCCCAGACAACTCCACGTAGATGAGCTACTGCCGCAAGAGCAGAACACTCCATCTCCACAACAGCACAGCCTTCTTCCTTACGATAGGCAACCTTTTCAGCCGTCTCTCGGTAAAAACCATCTGTCGTCCAGGTCATAACTTCCTCGTAAGGAATGCCTCTTTGTTCCAAAACTTGCTCAATGGCAGAGACCGCCTCAATCTGCATCTCCATATAACGAGAAGGCGCTACATAGTGGTAGCTGGTCCCCTCATCTCGCAAAGCCCGAACAGGGACGAGAAAGGCATTTTCCTCTATATCGGCTAGGACTCCACAAGTACCAGTGGAAATGATTTGCTCCACACCATAGCCAATCAACCAATCCATAAACTGGGCCGCTGGGGCAGAGCCCACGGGCGCCTGGGCCAGACAAATCTCCTCTCCCTTGTAGTTAATGACGTAGACTGGATAAGTCTTGGTGGCCGAAACGAACTCACCAACACAATCCGCCCCTACTTCCTGAGCATGGCGGTCAATCTCTTCCTCCAAAAATGCATAGATGCACTTCTTTGGCAACTTTAAGTCCAATCCCTCATGTGTTGGCATAAGGACCGCCTGAGGATTGTCATCAAACTCTAAAATGGGAATCGCATGTTTCTGAATCATAGCCCACCTCCTCTAATTTTGTACTATTGTATCAAAAACTGACGGAGTGTCAAGGAGTTGTCTTTAGCAAGCCAGTAAACTCCTCTTCCATACATTTAAGAAATCGTTGCACTGCTGGAGAGGTCGGTTTCTGTTTTGGCAAAGTGATTGAGGACTATCACCAAAATACCAAATTCAATAATAAAAAAGCACGAATCTGCATCAGGTAATGTATACCCTTTTATATTATCTTGTACAAGAAGCCAAACCAATAGAATCTAGCCTCCATTTTGTCTAGGCCTACTCTATTTCCACAAACCACCTAAAATCTGTTTTTCTAATAAGTCTAGGTCTTCTTCCTTTATTTCTCCATTGTCACTAACGATATAAAGCTGAGCGAAGTAAGCCAACAATGGACCAACACAAATACGAACCATTTGAGGAATCGTTATCTCTGGATTTACACGTGGATCTGCTAGCAATTCCTTATGAAGCACTCGAAGTTTATCTTGAATAGCATTCCAGATAAAAATCTGTTCATTTTTTAGTTTCTTATTTGAAAAACTCTCCTGCAGAATGATTTTCATCAAAGCACGATTTTTTTTGAGATAGCTCATACGATCGTGGACGAGATAACGAACCCTCTCTTCTGTCGTTTCAAAAGCTAAGAGTTCCTCAAAAAAACTACCGAAAATGCTTGGGACTACAGGATGTAAAATAGCCGTCAGTAGATCATCCTTCGTCTTAAAATACTTAAACAAAGTTGCCTGGCTTAGTCCAGCACGCTCAGCTATGTGAAGAGTTGAGGTCCCATGGTAACTCCTAGTTGATATGAGATCCACTGCTGCCTGCATGATTTTTTTCTTTCCTTGAGGGTAATTCGCTTCTTCTAAGTAATCTTCAAACGATTCAAAAACAGTCTTATCCATCTAATCTTCACACCTTTTTAGCATTATTTATGTTGATTTCTAAACTTTACGATAACGACGCAATCCAACAATATTGAGAATTGTTAAAATGATCAAGAAAATCATTAAAACACCAAGATTTGGCAAAATATCACCAAGATTGTGTCCGTAAAGAATAATCTGGCTTATTGCATCACCAGAATAGGTTAATGGCAAAAATTTCCCCACAGTTGGAGCCCATTCTCCCATGGATGACAATGGAATAATTCCTGAGAAAAAAAGTTGGGGCATAATCACGAGAGGAATAAATTGCATCATTTGGAATTCTGATTTTGCTAGAGTAGACAAGAGAATTCCAAAAGCTAGTGCTACAAGAGCCAGTACCACATTAACTATTATAACATTTAAAATACTTCCTACAACTTCTACATCTAGTAGCCAAATTGCTGCTAAAACGACAACTGCCGTTTGAAAAATCGCAATAATACCGTAAGACAACATATAGCCATAGACGATTTCAGATCGTTTCACTGGTGTTGCTAACAAACGTTCTAGTGTTCCACTGGTGCGCTCTTTCAAAAGCGCCATACCTGAAATCAAAAAGACAAAGAAGAAAACTACAAAACCTATCAAAACCGGAATCATACTGGTAAAGAAGCTTGTATTTTCATCTCCATATTGATAAGACTCCTTGATTTCTGGTGTTTTTGCGTCCGAGTCCAATTGTGGAAGAGCTTGTTTGACACGAGATAGTAACTGATCGGTGCCTTCACTGGCGATACTTGTTCGTAACACTTGTCGTATCATAGATGTCTTGGAGGCATCTGTGTTTGCGTAGTCGACCTGATACTCACCGTCTTTATAAGAAATCACAGCATCGACTTTTTCATTTGCTAGCGCTTCTTTGGCTTGATCTAAGTCTTGATAAGTCTCGACGTCCACATGATCGAGCTCATCCATTTTCGTTACCAAACCAGTTGGTAGATCCTGTGTTGCTAACTTGACATTCACGGTTGTACTAGCTGAAAACATGAGGTTCATCAACCACATGATAAAAACAGGTGCTATAAACATCAGGGCTAGAGTTCGTTTGTCACGAAGTAATTCTTTGATGACTTTTTTTGCAATCGCTATTGTTCTCATTTTACTCACCTTCTGCTTTTAAAAATACTTCTTCAATACTTGAAACTTGATAACTTTCTTTTAAGTGTTGCGGTGTATCAAAAGCAATGATTTTTCCGCCTAATAATAAGCCGACCTTATCCGTCAACTCTGCTTCATCCATAACATGGGTAGTAACTAATATCCCTACCCCATTGTCTCTAAGCGCGAATAATTCTTTCCAGATTTTCTTTCGAAGAGAAGGGTCGATTCCAACTGTCGGTTCGTCCAAAATCAAGAGTTGAGGATTTCCTAACAGCGCGATAGCAAGAGACAAACGCCGTTTCATTCCTCCAGAATAACCAGATACCGCCTTGTTTAAGTAGTCTGTCAGATCTACTACTTGAGCTATATGAGCAATTTCCTCCTTTAGGTCTTTTTTAGAAAGCCCCTTTAGCTGACCAAAAAATTCCAGATTTTCTTGGCCTGACAAGGACTCGTATAAAGCATCTGATTGGGCCATATAGCCAATATCTCCTAAAATATGGCGATTGGGCATAGTGTGATTTAACACTAAAGCTACGCCTCCATCAGCCTTTTCCATTCCTAACGTAGTCTTAATCATAGTTGATTTACCAGCACCAGACGGACCAATTAAGCCTATAATTTCTCCTGGCTGCAATTCAAAGCTGACATGATTCAGAACTATTTGATGGTCAAAAGATTTTACTAAATCTTGTAAATGTAGTAATGTTTTCATTTACTTCCTCCTTGGTGAGTGATTACTCACTTGCTAAATATAAACCTATTGTAGTGAGTAATCACTCACTTGTCAAGAAAAAATCTGAATTTTTTTTAAAATAAAGCACCAGATATTATTATCTGATGCTTATAATGGATAGCTATTGCTTTTAGAGCTGTTTCTAAATCTCTTCTCTATACTCCGAAATGGTCTTTCCTGTCCACTTTTTAAAGGCCTATTCTTCCTCTGCTTTTCTCAGCCAATCCTACCATCGTCATTGCTATCGCAACTCTAATGACCTTGGCGACGGAAATTCATTTTACTCATTTTTATATGAAACAGACTAAGAAATTTTCAAGACCTAATTGGGAGTTGTTTTAGCTACAATCCACCTCTCAAACACAAAAACTCTCCCTTCTCTTTCGAGAAAGGAGATTCTTTTTTATCCTTGTCCGCCAGGGGCTGGACCTCCGCCTTGAGGGCCTCCATTTGGTCCACCGCCACCAGGCATAGAGTTGACAATTTCCGTTTGTTTTTCACCATTGAGATAGATATCTCCACCTGTGTAGGTCGCAGTTCCATCAAAATCAAAACCTGTTTGACCAGTCATTTTAATGGTTCCGCCTGTGACCGTGATATTGCCGTTTGAGTCGATTGGGTCTGTGTCTCCTTGGCCGACTTCTACTGTCAGGTTCCCACCGTTCATGGTGAAGAAGATTTCACTCTGTTGGGCGTTTTTATTAGCTGCGTTGACTCCATCATCTGTCGAATAGATACTAATGTCCCCACCGTTGATAGTGATCGACTTACCTTCAAGTCCTTCTGTCGAATTCTTGACGGTGTAGGTACCACTATCGATAACCAAATCACCTGATGCGTGGATGCCATCATCTCCTGCTGTAACGGTGATGTTGTTGTTGGATAGGTACATGGTTCCGACTGAAGTATCCTCGTCATTGTCCACCTTGACGCCATCTTCCTTGGCATCGATAGTCATGGTTGTACCAGTGATGTTGAGTTCATCATTGACATTAAAGGCATCGCCAACTGCTGTGATGTTATAGGTTCCACCCGTGATGTGGAGGGTGTCGTTAGCCTTGATACCATTGTTTTTCTTGGCATCTACATTGAGAGTTCCTTTCCCGTTGATGGTCAAATCCACCTTAGAAAAGAGAGCTGCGTCTGCTTTTTCGTCACTGTTAGAGCTTGAGTCAGAGAGACTGTTGGTGGTTCCCTCTGCTAGAGTCAAGTAGACATGACCAGCTGATGTCGCAGATATCGCTGCATTGGTATTGGTCATGGTCGCACCTTTTAGGACTAGATGAACATCTGCCGACTTATCTGCCTCGACCTTGATCTGCACTCCGTCAGACTGACCTGAAATCACATAGGTTCCAGATTTTGTGATGGTCACTGTTGATTCAGAGACTGTCACCCATCTCCAGAGACGTTTGCTGATGAGCCAGATAGCTCAATCTTAGAAGCTGTGCTTTCATCATAAGAGGTATCATTGTCCTTCTCTGTAAAATAGGATGATTGGTTTGTCTTTGTTGCAGTTGTTGTGGCACTATTTGTCGTTGCATTGGTATTGGAAGTAGTTGTTGACTGGGCACATGCTGCCAGCAGCACCATTGCCGTTAGACTCGTTGCGACTAGGGTCCATTTTTTTGATTTCATGCCTTTTTCCTCTCCTTCGTATGATATAGCTAGACAGTCTACAGAAGATTTCTGAAACGAAACTAAAACTTTTCTGAAAGTTTCCTTAAATTCAGTTTCGCTTAGTATTCTTTTGAAAGGGCTACTAGAAACAATTTGAGAGTACTAAAATGCATTTAATAGTTTTTAAAAGCAACATCCCCAAGTGCGATGTCACTCTAACCCAAAAAGCAAAAAAAGAAAAATCTATAAGACTAAGATAAAGATTATAAAAAGAACAGCCCAAGCTGTTCTTTTTAGTTTTCTTTTACAGGGATTTCCTTGATAACACGCGCAGGATTGCCAGCTAGGACGACATTGTCTCCAAAGGACTTGGTGATCACGGCCCCTGCTCCTGCAACGACGTTATTTCCCAGTGTCACTCCAGGAAGGACAATGACGCCACCTCCAGCCCAGAAATTATCTCCAATGGTGATGGGCTTGCCATATTCGACCCCTGAATTGCGTTCATGTGGATCCAGTGGATGGAGTGGGGTTAAAAACTGACAGTTGGGGCCAAGCATAGCGTTGTTCCCAATGCGAATCGGACAAACATCCAGCATAGTCAAGTTCCAATTAGAATAAAAATTTTCCCCTAGATGAATATTGACCCCATAATCGACCACCAAGCGTGGATTGACATAGAGATTTTGCCCAGTTGAGCCAAACCAAGTCTTGATAATATCCGCTCCCTTCAAGGGTTCTTCTTCCTTGTTAAAGGCAGCCTGTTTTTGGCGAGAAGCCTGCGCCAAGGTCCGTAATTCAGGATCCGACGGACGGTAAGGCTCCCCTGCTATCATTTTCTGGTATTCGCTAGCCATCTTATCACCTCACACTTAATTTGGACCCATCATATCAAAAAGCCTTTGAAAGGTCAAGAATAGCCTGCTTTCTAGACTCTCGAAACTAATTCCCTCCCAACTCAAAACAACTTGCTTGACAAAAGATTAACTTCATGGTTTAATATACCCCATAAGGGTATATGTGGAGGTGCCTATGTTTCACTTATTATTTACAAAAATTGACAGTATTTCTACCAGCGAGTTAGAAGCTAAACTCAGAGAACCGATTCAGCTACTAGATGTTCGGACGCCTACGGAATTCCATAGAGGTCATATCAAAAATGCCAAGAATGTCCCTCTATCCGAAATCGGATCTTATGCACCAGCGACAAAAGAAACACTCTATGTCATTTGTCACTCTGGTGTGCGAAGCAAACTAGCTGCGAAGAAGCTAAAGAAAAATGGCTACGATGTCATCAATGTTCGAGGCGGTATGAGCGCTTGGACAGGTCAGGTCATCTAGAAGCATCAAATGGGCTACGCAGCCTTGAACCTTATCGAAGGTCTGAGCGACCATATCCAACGGTGTCCGCTCGAAGACAATCTGACTAAGGGCCAAAATCCCTAGATGTGCAGATAAGTGGCGAATTTCAGGGGAGCGACCCAAGGTCGATACCATTCATATCCCCCTAAATGAACTAGGGGAGAACTTGGATGAACCAGACGCCTACATCAGCGTTTTGCGCAACTAGATCACAGAGCGTATCCTCTAGCGGCAGGATTTACCGTCCAAAACCTTGATGGTGCTTATTCACAATATAAAATGTCTAATCCAGAAGGAGTCGAATATGGAAACGAGTATCAGCATGGCTGACTTTTATGAAAAATATCTAAATGAAAATCTAAACCTTATCGATGTACGTGAAGTGCATGAATTCCAAGCAGGACATGCACCAGGTGCCAAAAATCTGCCTTTAAGTACCTTGGAGCAAGGTTACAAAGAACTCAAACCTGACCAGGAATATCATGTCATCTGTCAAGGTGGAGTACGCTCCGCATCTGCTTGTGAATTTCTAAGCGCCCAAGACCTCACCGTTATCAATGTAGAAGGTGGTATGAATGCTTGGCCCGGTCAAGTAGAATAATGAAAAAACCGATTAAGTTCCTTAATCGGTTTTTTCATTTCTGCAACCCACTGATATAGGGCTCGTAGCCCGTTGCTTCTAAAAAAGAAGCACATTGATGGTATCTAAAAAGAGGTTTTCTCATTAGTATTGGGGGAAATCATCCGTTTATCCGACATGATTTTTTTATCGAAATAGACTTAAATACCTTTGTCTGCATTGTTTATCAATAGCAAATTAGTTTATTTCCGTTTAATCAGGTATCGGATGGCCTTTTCTAGGCGTTCCTTTTGAGCCTCGGGGTCGTCTAGTGGTTGGTTGATACAGTCAGTAAGATTTTCAGTAATGATCATCTCAATCACGCGCTCAACGCTAGATTTCACTGCTGTCAACTGCGTAACAATATCTGCACAGTCACGATCTTCTTCAATCATCTTTTGAATCCCACGCAACTGACCCTCTGAACGTTTCAGGCGTGTGATATACTTTGAGTTTGTCATTGATTTATCCTTGGTCACTTTTTCTTCATTATATCTCGAATAAGGGGCTTTGTCAAAATTCACTTCCTGTCTGTATTTGTAGGAGGCAACCTTTTCTCCGTATCATAAAGAAAAGATAGGTGAGCATGAAAATGGAAAAGAGACTCTGTCCTCCTTGAAGCTCGATGGGAAATAAAGTTTCCCATTAACCAACTGACTTTTATGCCTTATATCTTGGACAAAAAGGCTAGGATCACTATCCCATAGACTAGGACTAGAGCCAGCCCAAATCCGATACCAAACCACTTGTAAAACTTGTCCATTCCGCTGTAACGTTCGACATAGGCCCTGGTCGGCTTGTCTGGATCATACCAGACCGTCAGCTCCGAATGAAGGGGGAAATGGGTCTGCATCAAGCGTTTGAAGGAAACAAAGGAGTTGCTGTAGCGAGTGATTGAAGGTGCCAGCATATCTTCTCTTGTATAGTCCTTTAAAAATTTAGAAGTCCCCCACGGAATTGTGACCGTTTTGAACATAAAATACTGCAAAGTTTTCTTATAAGAAATCCCATCCACCGTGTATTCGACGATAGGTGGATACCCCTCACGAAAACGGCTATAGCCGATAACCGTTCCCTGTACGGATGACTTGGCAAGGCGGACCAACTTCTGATCCCGAAGATAGAGGAAAAGAAAGGTCCCACACACAAATACAAAAGATAGGAAGATGACGATTGTCCCAACTATCAAACCAATCACTTCTTTATTCATATGAACTCCTCCTGTTATTCTATAGAGTAAAATCTCAAAGAAGGAACTCGTTCAGAAACGACATCGAATCCCTCGAGTCTACTCTTCGGAGTTTTCTTTTGACTGTTTTTCTCTCAAATCTTTCACAGATTTTGATATGATATCTCTCACCTGTTCGTCAGTAAGTCCTGGAATCTGGTAATAAGGATTATTGGATTCGCTTTTTGACGGCTTTGTTCCTGAACTTTCGGTTTTAGAACTTTGTTCAGTCGAAGTCGAGGATTTCGACTCTGAGGAACTAGATTCTTTGGTCTTAGAGGAACTGGACGACTCAGACTCAGAAGGCTTGGACGTTTCAGACGTTTTAGAATCAACCTTAGGCGGATTGTTTACTTGGACGTTCGGCTGTTTCACAGGTTTATAGAATAGCCCAAAAGACAGCAGCAAGGCCATCAAGATCCCAATGCCAGCAAAAGTTCTTTTATTAGCTTCAGCCGAGGGAACCTTTACTCCCTTTGTACTGAGTATTTTCCATTCTGGATGCTCTTTTTCTATGGCTTTTTTCTGTCTCCTAAGAGGACCAAGTAGAAAATGATTAAAAGGCACAATCGTTACCATAGCCACCGTTATAAGCGGGACATAATTGGAATGACTTGATACCAGTAGAACATCGAGGATAGCGAGAAGGATGAAGAGGAAACGCCCCACAAACTTACGAACTTGATGCTCTTTTTTGATCTGCAAATATCTCTCTTGTGACATTATCATCCTCTCTTTTCTATTTCTTCATTAAATATCACTTTCCCCTGTTCATATTTTCGCACAGCTAAGAACCAGCGGATAGGGTTGTTTTGGAATAAGAAAAGGTACAACAAGGCAGGAAAGAGACCTGCTAAAGGCGAGAAAAAGATTTGTATATCAAATGCCTCTTGCTTATTGAATGAGTCAATAGTGCCCGGAATTGCAGCAGCAAATATTACTATAGTAGTCATAAAAACTAGTAGCATGACAATCATAAAAGCCAACATTTTCGCAAACGTCGCTTTTTTCTCACTAAAATTTTCCCAGAACAAATTTGAATAAACTGCTTCTTTAAACTCTTTCTTTGTTGCTCCTTGGACTCGTTTCACTCCTTTATATAAGGCGACTTCCATCATCCATATAAATCCAAATAGGATAAAGGAAAGACAAAGAATAAAAATAGGAACCATCCCGCTATTATAACGAAGGCCTGAGAAAATTGGTATTGCAACAAATCCTCCGAGTAAACCTAACAAAGAGAATATAGCAATTAAAGGAGCAATCCCCCTATTCGATCTCCTAGCCCCTTCTGTATTTAACAAGGCACTCTTATCTGCTACAAGAGCCTCTTTTGTTCGCGTATTATAGTAAACGGCCTTATCACCGCTCTGTCCAATAAAAATTATTTTTCTCATATAAAATCACCACAGTTTTCACTAATCACTATAATCAGAAACTTCAATTTTATCATAGGTTGTTGATAAAACATCACCATCACCAACCACTGGTAATGGTAATAGCGTTTCTCTCGTGTTTCTAGTTCTTCTCTTCCCTAAATAATACTTTCCCCTGCTTGTATTTTCGTACGGCTAACAGCCAGCGGATAGGGTTGTTTTGGAACAAGAGCAGTACGACACTAATTGGGACGATTGTTGCTCCGATGGGTACCATGAACATGGACGGCTCAAACCATTCATGTTCATAGTAGGGAATGAAGGTCCCAGGTATGGCAAAGAACACAACAATAACAAAAACAAATAGAAGAACGAGAATAGCAAATAGATACAAGATGATTTTATCGACTGTTGGTTCCTTATCTGGTGACTTCCTCCAAAAAGTACTACTTTCAACCGCATCTTTAAACTGTTCTTCACTTGCTGGGACAAGCAACTTAGCCCCACTGTAGAACAGTTTTTCAAATCCATAAACACTTCCGATAAAAACGAAAAGGATTGCGGCTAGATGGATCGGAATCATCCACTCACTCAATCTAAAGGGTGCTATCAAGGAATGAATCCAAATACCGATGATAGTAACTAGCAAGAAAGCAAAGAAGACAACCCAAGGCCACTTGGATTTCTTTGAACTGATGGCACCGTCGGTTTCTGACGAGGTACTAGATTCTGTCGCTAAAGCCTCTCTCGTCCTTGTATTATAGTAGACGGATTGCTGATTTCCTTGGCCTATATAAATGATTTTTCTCATCTTACATTTCTCCCTCTTTCCCTCGGCTATCGTCCTGTAATGCCTCCATCAGCTCTTTGAACAGTCGTTTGCGCGTTTTCATCCGAAAATCATAGATCATATAAACAAGCGAAAATATCCCTAACATATACATAATCAAGAACTGAAAATCAGAGTAGATAAAATAGCGATAGATGGAAAACAGAATCATGAGAAAACAAAAAATCTCAACTAGGACGGTCCATCTAGATTTTCTCCTAAGGGTTTTGATATTGGCTTTTGTCAGCCGGACTTTTCTAAATCTATCTGTCTTCATGTTACGTCGGGTAGATTTGGCAAGGAGAATGGTCCCGAAAATCAAAAACAGAGACATCAAGATAAAGAAGATTAGATTGAAAGGGGAGGAGACATCTCCAAAGGTTTGGTTGAGCGACTTTGACAACCGTTGGAAGGAATAGATTGCAATAGGAGCTGCAATGGCTGAATAATTCATGCCTTGTTTTACACTGTAGAATACTTGATTCTTCAGATCATAATAGATAAAATAGTCCTCCAGAGGGCCCATACTGATTAAATTTTTTACACTTGTGTCCATCTATTTCCTGTCTCCTAAACTCAATGCGGATATTCAAACAGAATCCTACTTTCTCTTAAAAGCATCGTGACAACGATTGCCAGCAGTCTAGCTGATTTTGGGCATTTGCCTTCCTAGAGAAAGAAAAGTTTATTAGTATTATAGCATGAACCCCCAGAAAAGGGAAAATATCCCCGACCGATACCATTGCTAAAGACAAGAAGGCTTTCGTCATTCCATAAAAAAGGCGGACTTGTCCGCCTTTTTCTATGTATATGATGTGTTTTCCTCGTCTCATCGTGCCAATCGAATGCGGGTCACAATCCCGTCTGGGTCTACAAGATCCACTTCACTCGAATGTAACCACTTGATCGGAGCTTCTAGCTCCTGTGCTTGCTGAACGATAGCTAAGAGTTCTTCCTTGCTTTCGACCTCAAGGACGTAGTAGGCCAAGCCTGGCAAGCCTTGCTCACGCGGAGCCAGACCTTTTCCAGCCCATTCGTTAACAGCCAGGTGGTGATGGTACTGACCAGCCGCTATCCAACTAGCACTAGGAATGCTAAATTTATCTTCTAACCCTAACACCTTTTGATATAACTGACTCGCCGCACGACTATCCTTCACCGATAGATGGATATGCCCCATTCTCGTCCCTTCAGCTAGGACAAAGGGATCTACCTTTTCCCCTAACTCATAGATGTCCTGTGCTGCAAGGGCTTCGGTCACACCGATAATGCGACCATCTTCTCGAATATCCCATGAAGACACTGGCTTATCACGGTAGAGTTCAATGCCATTTCCTTCCAAATCCTCTAGATAAAGGGCCTCGCTGTATCCATGATCTGCACCCCCGACCAGAGGAATGCGTAAATCACTTAGGTGTTTTAAGACATCTGCCAAGGATTTTCGTGTTGGCAACAAAATCGCCAAATGATAGAGCCCATAATACTCCCTTACTTCACCAGCCTTTTCTGCCTGAATCAAGTGAACCAAGGATTTTCGACCAAGTCCCAAAATCGCTTCTGTCTCCGTTTGCGATAAAATCTCCAAGCCAATAATCTGATGATAAAAAGCCGTTTGACTCGTCAAATCCTTGACATTTAAAACCGCCTCTGCTAGGTAAATGTGGCTTTGGTATGCGTAAGTCATAAGGTTTCTCCTTTTTGTTGTAACTTCATCGATTACATCAATTATACACTATTGAGATAAAATGTCAACGAAGACAACTCAAAAGAGCTGGAAACCAGCTCTTCTTTTTATTTAACAACAAGCTCGTAGCGAGTTTTGCTGGTAAAGGTTTGCCCTGCTTTGAGAATGACTTGGTCTTTAAAGTCACTGTGAATGGCATCTGGTAAAGCCTGCGCTTCAAGAGCAATTCCATTGTGCTGCACCATTGGCTGACCAGCTATGATGACACTCTCATCCACAAAGTTTGCTGTGTAGACCACAAAGCAAGGGGCCTCTGTCTTGAAAAGCAGGAAACGACCTGAGTTTTGGTCATAAAGGAAACCAGCATTGTCATGACCTGCAGGAAGAGCAAATGGGTGATCCAAACCAGATACCAACTGGATTTGCTCATCTTCCTCTGCAAAGATATCCTTCAACAAAGCTCCATTGTAGATGTGTTTAACAACATCACGAGTGGCATCTGGAGTTTTTGCTGGCACACCGTCCGGAGCGATTGGGTAAATGCCCTCCGTGTTTAGTTGGAAGACATGGCGGTCAACTGTCTGCGTGAAATCACCAGACAAGTTGAAGTAGCTATGATTAGTTGGATTGACCAGCGTATCCTGATCGGTCGTCACCTTATAGCTGACTTCGTAGGCACCAGTTTCTTCCAAGTGGTAGCTAATCCAAATCTTGAGATTACCAGGGAATCCTCCTGTCCCGTCTGTACGCTCGGTGTAGAGAGTCAAGCCATGGTCGCTCACCTCGACCAATTCAAACAAGCTGGAATCCCAACCTGTTGAACCACTGTGGTTACAGTTGCTAGCATTGTTGACTTCAAGGTCATAGGTCTTGCCATTGAGCTCAAATGTCGCACCAGCGATACGGCCTGCTACTGGTCCCACACTCGCTCCATGCTTGGGACTATTGCCCACATAGCTAGCAAAATCATCAAATCCTAGGATAACATTGGCAAAATTTCCAGCCTTATCAGGTGTGACATAGCGCAAGATGGTCGCACCATAGGTCATTATTTCTAGTTGGTAGCCACTGTCAGTCTCAAAGCGATAGGCCAAGACATCCTTGCCCTCATGATTTCCAAATACACGTTCTGTGTATGCTTTCATTCTTCTCTCCTTTGATCCATTTCTCTTAAGTAAACAAACCATAGAGAGTGTATGCACCATCTATGGTTGTAGTTTTTATTTTCAGAATCCTTTGTCAGAAAACCTTAAGTATCTTCTTAACAAAAGGGGATTCTTCTATACTTGTTTTATGCTTCCACTCGTTCAGTCCATGACGTCGCTGTGGTTTGAAGAACTTTGTTGAGTTCGTCAATGTTCTCAAATCCAGTTGTACGCAACCACTCACGAGCTGCTGCTTCACCATCTTTGATGTAAGCTTCAACTGATCCAGCCCATGTAGCACGGCCACAAAGAACTCCGTTGAAGTTTGCGCCTGATTCGTGGGCAAAGACAAGTGTTTCTTGGAAGAGTTTAGCTGATACTCCCGCACTCAAGTAGATGTATGGAAGATTTGTTGCTTCGTCTTGTGCTTTGAAGAAGGCTGCTGCTTCTTCACGTGTATGAACGATTTCACCATCGCCAAAGCCTTCAACGTATTTGACGTTGACTGGAACTTCTACTTTCAAGACATCGATGTTGAAACGTGGGTCTGAGAAGACCTTCATAGCACCGATAACCTTGTGTGGTTTTACTTTAGCGTATTCTGCAGAACCTGCGTCAGCGATTTTTTCATCGTAAGCCAAGATTTCAAGGAAGAATGGAATGTCTTCTGCCACACACTCTGAACCGATGCGTTCGATGTAGGCTTGTTTTTCTTGGTTGAGTTCGTCAGAGCTATCTACGTCATAGTAAAGCAAGAATTTGACTGCATCTGCGCCTTGTTCTTTGATGCGTTTGGCAGACCAAACATCCAAACAGTCAGGCAAGCGTTTGGTGCTTGTTGTGTCGTAGCCTGTTTTCTCATAAGCAAGGAGAAGACCAGCATTTGGAGCAAGCGCTTTTGTAGCTGGAAGTCCATACTCTGGGTCTAGAAGCATAGAGGATGCGTATTTTGTCAATTCATCTGCAACCAAGACTTTAAGTTCTTCCATTTGAGCAACTGTTGGCTCTTCTGTTTGGTATTGAGCCATGAGGCGTTTCAAAGCACCACGTTGGTCAAAGGCAAGAGCTGAGATAATGCCGTTCTCGTCAGAGAGTTTTTGCAAGCAAGCTACTTTATTGGGACTTAATTGTAATTTACTCATAGACACTTCCTTATTTTTGATAGTCATGAATGATTACACCTTGTACCACACGGTTTACTGTACCTGTAGGAGACGGTGTATCTGGTTTATTTTCTACCTTGAGTGAAGTCAATAGGGCAAAGAGTTGGGCATAAACGATGTAAGGGAAGACACGGTAAATATCATTCAAGACACCGCCACAACCAAGGGCCACTTCTTTGACATTTTCAAGACCAAAGGCTTGATCACTCAAAAGTACAACACGACGAGCAATCTGATCACCAGCCACTTCACGAACCAAGTCCAAGTCGTACTTGCGAGTGTAGTCTGTCGTTGTGCCAAAGACCAAAACAACTGTATCTTCGTTGATCAATGATTTTGGACCGTGACGGAAGCCAACTGGGCTTTCATACATGGTCGCCACTTGACCAGCTGTTAATTCCAAAATCTTGAGCTGAGCTTCATGAGCAAGTCCAAAGAAAGGACCAGCACCCAGGTAGATGACACGATTAAAGTCTAGGTCAACTAGCTCTTTAACATCTGCTGCATTTTCTAGAACCTTACGCGCAAGGCTAGTCACAACTTCAAAACGTTCAGCTTTCACAGCAAATGCTGTAGGATCAAAGACCAAGAGAGCTGTCAACATCATAGACGTAAAGCTAGAAGTCATGGCAAATCCAGCATCATTGGAAGCAGCTGGTTGCAAGAGCAAAAGATTGTGGTCATCTCCATGAGCTTGAAGAGCCAATTTCCCATCTGCAGCACAAGTAATGGTCACTTGGTAAAGCTCATCCACCAAGGCTTTGGCCAAATCAACAGTCGCCACACTTTCAGGCGAGTTCCCACTACGAGCAAAGGACACAAGGACAGTCGCAACATCTTTTTTCAAATAGGTTTCTGGATTGGCAACGATATCTGTGGTCGCAATAGCATTGAAATTCCATTTGC
>CAUQVK010000014.1:0-26621 GCA_963521495.1 uncultured Streptococcus sp. | reverse complement strand
TAACCGTTGCAAAAGTTGCGAAAAAATCATCACTCTTTTTGGGTGGTGTCGCATTTGGTACCCTTGGTTTGAAAATCTTAGCAAGTAAGGAAGCTAAAAAAGGTTATTCTAAAGCTTTGGCTAAGGCTTACAAGTTGAAAGACGGGCTAGATGCATCTGTTTCTGTTGTGAAACAACATGGAGACGATGTCTTGCAAGATGCCAAATATTTGTACGAGCAAGAGAAAAAAGAAGAGCAATTAGATAGCCTTATAGGAGAATAATATGTCTTTTAAAGTGCTACATAGAGGATACCAACATATCCGACTATCATCTTCTTTTTCACTCACCTTGGATATTCAAGACTATCTTCGTTCCTTGGCGAGAGATGAAAAGGGGATTGAGTCTATCCAGTTTTACATGGATCAACAGCACTTTACTCTACGTATAAAAGAAGGCTTCTCTGTATTAGATAATGCAGAAGCCTTTTTAAAAAGAATTGATAAAGGGAAAGTTTCTGAGTTGATGACTCTTCCCATTCGTAGAGAAGAGAGTGCTTATTCTATTGTTTCAGGTGCAGCGATTAAGCGTGTGCTTTTTCGTAGTTTTGTGCCGTATCCTATTCGCTATATATGGACTTGTTATCAGGCTTTTGGCTATATTAGAGAAGCCTATCAAACACTAGCGCGTAAGGAACTAACGATGGAGGTCTTGGACTGTTCGGCTATTTTATTGTCTTTGTTCATGAACCAATCCAAGACGGCTAGCAATATCATGTTTATGCTTGATTTGGGGAATCATTTAGATCAGTGGTCCTTGAAAAAAACTGCAACAGATTTAGAACAAAGTCTTCTTGCAAAAGAGAGCGATGTATTCTTAGTACAGGGCGATACGGTTGTTAGTATCAAGAGTTCCGATGTTCAAATAGGAGATGTCTTGGTCTTATCTCAAGGAAATGAAATTCTGTTTGATGGACAAGTAGTTTCAGGTTTAGGTATGGTCAACGAAAGTTCCTTGACGGGAGAGAGTTTTCCAGTTGAAAAAAGAGAGTCTGATTTGGTTTGTGCAAATACAGTATTAGAAACTGGAGAGTTACGCATTCGTGTAACCGATAATCAGATGAACAGCCGGATTTTACAACTGATTGAGTTGATGAAGAAATCTGAAGAAAACAAGAAAACGAAACAACGCTATTTCATCAAGATGGCGGACAAGGTCGTCAAATATAATTTCTTGGGGGCTGGGCTGACTTACCTATTGACAGGTTCTTTTTCTAAGGCTATTTCTTTCCTATTGGTCGATTTCTCCTGCGCTTTGAAAATCTCTACTCCTGTAGCTTATTTGACAGCTATCAAGGAGGGGTTGAATCGTGAAATGGTGATTAAGGATGGGGATGTTCTGGAGAAATATCTGGAAGTTGATACTTTCTTGTTTGATAAGACGGGAACAATCACAACTAGTTATCCTATAGTTGAAAAGGTGTTACCTTTTGGGGACTATAGTGAGGAAGATATTCTCAGAATCAGTGCCTGTCTTGAGGAACACATTTATCATCCTATTGCTAATGCCATCGTCAAGCAAGCTGAGATAGAGGGGATTGAACATGAGGAAATGCATGGGAAACTCCAATATATCGCAAGCAAGGGGATCAAATCTCATATAGATGGGCAACCAGTTCTTATTGGGAATTATGTCTTGATGCAGGATGAGCAGATTCATATCAGTTCAGAACAAAATGCTTTAATTGAAGAGTACAAGAGTCACTACAATCTCTTATTCTTAGCCTACCAGAATGAATTGATTGGAATGTTCTGTATCCATACTCCTTTGAGAAAAGAAGCAAAAGCAGCCTTGGAGAAACTTAAGGCACAAGGGAAAAAATTGATTCTGGCAACAGGGGATACCCTGGTTAGGACAGAGGAATTAGTCAAAGATTTGCCCTTTGATCAGGTCTATACAGACTTGAAACCTGATGGGAAATTTGAGTTAGTAGAGGAACTGCAGAAAGCAGGTCACACTATTTTGATGGTTGGAGATGGATTGAATGACTCAGCGGCTCTAACCCTATCAGATATCGGTGTGGTGATGAATGAGAGTGCAGATATTTCTAAGCAGATGAGTGATATCTTATTGTTAGACAATCGTTTGGATTTCTTCCAAGAATTGGATTCGCTATCATCATCTTTGCAAACACTCATCAAGAAGAATATTCAAGATACCGTTGTCGTAAATAGTAGTTTGATTGGCTTTGGCTTGTTTAATTGGCTCAGTCCTTCAAATCTCTCTATCTTACATAATCTAACAACCTTACGTATTGTACTGCGTAGCCTGTCTATTAAGGGATAGGTGGGGACTAACTATTAACAGCAAAAAGGAGTTACCTTTCTCGAGGTTAACTCCTTTTTTATAGGTAAATGTTGAACAGTTTAGTAAGTCAATACAAAGTATTTTTTCTTACCGCGACGGATAACAGTCAGTTCGTTCTCTAACTTATCTGCGTCACTCAAGACATAGTCAAGGTCTTGGATGCGGTCACCGTTTACGTAGATAGCTCCGTTTTGGACGTCTTCACGGGCTTGGCGTTTTGAGTTAACCACACCAGATGAGACGAGAAGTTCTACGATATTGTGGTTTTCATCTGCTTGAACTTGGTAGTTTGGCACTCCACGAAGTCCTTGTTTGAGTTCTTTAACAGAAAGGTTTTTGATGTTTCCTGCAAAGAGTTGTTCAGTGATGTTAAGAGCTTCTTTGTAAGCTTCTTCGCCGTGAACAAGTGTGACGACTTCACGAGCGAGGATTTTTTGTGCCAAGCGTTCGTGTGGAGCTGCTTCAAATTGTTTGCGGATATCTTCAATCTCATCAAGTGACAAGAAAGTGAAGATCTTCAAGAAGCGAACAGCGTCAGCATCCATAACATTCATCCAGAATTGGTACATTTCGTATGGAGAAGTCTTTTCAGGATTGAGCCAAACTGCGTTTCCTTCTGATTTACCAAATTTCTTACCAGTTGCATCTGTGATCAGTGGAACAGTGATAACGTGGCCTGTCTTGTCAGCCTTACGACGAAGCAATTCAGTACCAGCTGTCATATTTCCCCACTGGTCAGAACCACCGATTTGAAGCGTTACGTTGTGGTCTTGGTTAAGAACGAAGAAGTCGTAACCCTGCATGATTTGGTAAGCGAACTCAGTGTATGAAATCCCAGTTTCAATCCGTTTTTTAACAGACTCTTTGCTCATCATATAGTTGACAGTGAAGTATTTTCCGATATCACGGAGGAAATCAATGAAGCTGATGCTGCCAAACCAATCGTAGTTATTGACCATGACAGCCTTGTTTTCGCCGTTTTCAAAGTCAAGAAAGCGAGAAAGTTGTCCTTGGATAGACTTGACCCAGCCATCTACTGTGTCTTTTGTTTGGAGACTACGTTCAGCATCTTTGAAGGACGGATCTCCGATGAGACCTGTAGCACCGCCAACGAGCGCATAAGGTTTGTGACCTGCTAGTTGCAAGCGACGACTTGTCAAGATTGCGACAAGGTGGCCTAGGTGAAGGCTGTCAGCAGTTGGATCGTAGCCAGTATAATAAGAAACTTGACCTTCTTCTAGGGCTTTACGCAAAGCTTCTTCATCAGTCGTTTGAAAAATCAAACCACGCTCTTTTAGCTCATCAAAAATGTGCATGTGTCTTTTCTCCTTTATAAAATATTGTTTCTACCTATTGTATCACAAACTTGATTAATAGCCTAGTGGAATAGGGAAGAAAGTGGCTATTTTATTGAAAGTTTACCTTTTGTGGTATAATAGATAGAGTGAGGAAATCCATGCAAAATAAATTAAATGATTTAAAAAGAAAAATGCTGGAACTTTTCCAGCGAGTAAAATCAAATATAGAACAAAAAATATCACAGAAAGCTTCTGAGCAAATAAAATTAGACGTTGGAAATAAAAGAATTCTAGCTATTCTAGGAGCGTCTTTAGGTGTTATCAAGGGAATCTTAAATACTCTCTTTATTGTGGGATTTATTGTGGGACTTTTTGGAGTTGGTGTGGCTCTTGGTTATGGAGTTGCTCTATTTGACAAGGTTCGATCGCCTCAAATAGAAGAATTAGTACATCAGGTTAAAGATATCTCATCTATTTCTGAATTGACTTACGCGGATGGTACTGTGATCTCTTCTATCGAGAGTGATTTATTAAGAACATTTATACCATCCGAGCAGATCTCAGAAAATGTAAAAAATGCTATTATTGCAACTGAAGATGAGCATTTTAAAGAACATAAGGGAGTGATTCCTAAAGCAGTTATTCGTGCAACCTTAGGGAATTTTGTAGGTCTAGGTTCTTCCAGTGGGGGTTCTACCTTAACTCAACAGTTGATTAAGCAACAAGTGGTTGGAGATGCGCCAACATTAGCTCGTAAGGCAACTGAAATTGTAGATGCCCTTGCTTTAGAAAGAGCAATGAACAAGGAAGAAATTTTGACGGCTTATCTTAATGTTGCTCCTTTTGGTCGTAACAATAAAGGGCAGAACATTGCCGGAGTCCAACAAGCGGCTGAAGGGATTTTCGGTGTGGATGCAAGTAAGCTAAGCATTCCACAAGCTGCATTTTTAGCAGGCTTGCCTCAGAGTCCTATTGTCTATTCTCCTTACGAAAATACAGGTACTCTAAAGAGTGATGAAGATTTAGAACTTGGTTTGAAGCGTGCCAGAGATGTATTGTATAACATGTACCGTACGGGAGCTTTAACTAACGACGAATACGACCAATATAAAGACTATGACATAAAACAAGATTTCTTAACGTCGGCTAGCGTAAGCTCTGACTCACGTAATTATCTTTATTTTGCGGCTTTAGAAGAAGCTTTAGATAGGATGTATGATTATTTGGTTCAGAAAGATAATGTTTCTCGCCAAGAATTGCAGAATGAATCAATCCAGAAAGCCTATCGAGATCTTGCGATAAAAGAAATTAATAGCGGTGGGTACAAGATTACGACAACCATCAATAGAAATGTTCATGTGGCTATGCAAAAGGCAGTAGCTGATTATGGACGACTAGTGGATGATGATACTGGACAACCTGAAGTAGGTAATGTTTTGATGGATAATAAAACAGGTGCGATTTTAGCATTTATAGGTGGTCGAAATTACCAAGAAAATCAGAACAATCATGCTTTAGACACTAAACGTTCTCCTGCTTCTACTACCAAACCCCTATTGGCATATGGAATCGCCATTGATCAAGGATTGATGGGAAGTGCTAGCATATTGTCCAATTATCCTACAAACTATGCAAATGGTAGCCCTATCGTGCACGGTAGCAGTAAAGGAACAGGTATGGTAAATCTGGGCGATGCTTTAAACCATTCATGGAATATTCCGGCTTACTGGACCTATAGAATTCTCCGTGAGAAAGGTGTCGATGTTAAAGGATACATGGAGAAGATGGGCTATGAGATTCCAGAGTACGGTATTGAGAGCCTTCCGATGGGCGGAGGTATTGAAGTAACGGTAGCTCAGCATACCAACGGTTATCAGACCTTAGCTAATAATGGCGCTTATCAAAAGAAACATATAATTTCCAAGATTGAATCTGCTGATGGTGAAGTAATTTATGAATATAACTCTGAACCAGTACAAGTCTATTCAAAGGCAACAGCTACGATTATGCAAAGTCTACTTCGTGAGGTTATTTCTTCTCGCATTACTTCTAATTTTCAGACTGATTTAGATTCAATAAATTCAAACCTAGCTCGTTTAGACTGGATTGGTAAAACGGGTACAACCAATGAAGATGAGAATATGTGGCTCATGCTTTCTACAACTAGATTGACTTTAGGTGGTTGGCTAGGGCACGATGACAATCGACCTCTTGGAAAAGGAGCTGGGCACTATAGAAATGCTAAGTATATGGCTCATTTGGTTAATGCTATCGAACAAGCTGAGCCTGGAATTTGGGGAAATGAGCGTTTTAGTCTAGATTCTAGTGTGAATAAATCACAAGTACTTAAAGCTACAGGGGAGAAACCAGGTAAAGTGTCAATCAATGGTACAACCATAGATCTTTCAGGATCTACTGTAACAAGTTATTGGGCTAATAAGGCTGGTGCTCCTACAACCGTTTTTCGTTTTGCGATTGGAGGAAGTGATGCAGATTATCAACATGCCTGGTCTAGCATTATTGAAAGCATACCAACCCCATCTAGCTCAACTAGTAATTCTAGCGACAGTAGTAATTCGAGTACTACGCGACCTTCATCTTCGAGGTCTAGACGCTAAAATTTTAAACTTTGTTAACCAAAGTGGCTAATCAATGGATTGCCACTTTTTTCTTTTGGTTTTTCGTGTTACAATAAAAGGTATGAATCAGTATCAGAAAAAGATTGTAAAGGGAACCATTTATTCCTTATTGTCAGGTTTAATTTGGGGTATTTGTGGGATTTTAGGAGAGTATTTTTTTACCCATTATCAGGTTTCATCTGGTTGGATAACCTCTATGCGTTTAAGCTTGGCTGGTAGTCTTGTTTTAATTTACTCCTCGGGACAATTTAAATCACAAGTATTGGATATTTGGAGAGATAGGAAAAATTATCTACCTTTTTTAGCGTATGCTATTTGCGGAATTTTTTCTGTGCAGTTTTTCTTTTATCTCTGTGTTGAATATTCAAATGCAACAACAGCAACTATCCTACAATTTATCAGTCCGATTTTCATCTTGCTCTATAATCGTATCATCTATAAAAAGAAGGCTTCCTTGAGAGCTGTTTGCTATGTTTTAATTGCCATGTTAGGTGTTTTTTTGATGGCAACCAAGGGTGATTTATCTCAGTTATCTATGACGCCTTTAGCTCTTTTGACAGGTTTGTTGAGTGCGATGGGAGTTATGTTTAATGTTATTTTGCCACAACCTTTTGCGAAGAAGTATGGTTTTGTACCGACGGTTGGTTGGGGGATGATTTTGGCAGGTTTGTTTAGTAACATACTCTCCCCTGTTTATCAGATTTCCTTTGTGGTGGATATCTGGAGTGTCTTGATTTGTCTTGTTATTGCATTTTTTGGAACAGCTTTTGCATTTTTTATTTCCATGAAAGCTGTTTCTCTGGTATCGCCTTTGGTTGTATCGGTTGTAAGTGCGAGTGAACCATTATCATCTGCATTGCTGAGTGTTTTATTTTTAGGTCTGGTATTGGACTGGTCTATAATTTTAGCTATGATTTTAATTATTTTACCTATGGTATTCCTTTCTATAGAAGAAGCAAAAGAGGTCAATTAGAAAATTTTTCCAAATGTTAAAAACTTTATGATACTGGAATAAGTTGCTGAGGTAAGAGCAGATAGTTGTAATGATTTAAAAATCTTATTGCTATGATTTTTGTTTACCATATTTCAAATCCATCATTTCTAAAAATCATCTCTGAAAATAGATAAAAAGGCTTCAAATTTGAGGTCTTTTTTGGTAGAATAGTTATCATTATAATGAATTAGGAGGCGCATATGACTGCCACAAAAATGAATGCTCAAGAAATTATCCAATTTATTGCTAATGCTGAAAAGAAAACCAGCGTAAAGGTTACTTTTGAGGGAGAACTAGCTCGTGCAGTTCCTAGCTCTGTTGTGAAATTAGGAAATGTTCTCTTTGGTGATTGGAAAGATGTTGCTCCACTTTTAGACGGCCTAGTAGAAAATAAAGATTACGTGGTAGAGCAAGATGCTCGAAATTCTGCGGTTCCTTTATTAGATAAACGTGCTATCAATGCTCGTATTGAACCAGGTGCTATTATCCGTGACCAGGTCGAAATTGGGGATAATGCTGTTATCATGATGGGAGCAGTTATCAATATTGGTGCAGAGATTGGCGCAGGAACTATGATTGACATGGGTGCTATCCTTGGTGGCCGTGCTATTGTTGGAAAAAACAGCCACGTAGGTGCGGGTGCTGTTCTTGCAGGTGTCATTGAACCAGCTAGTGCTGACCCAGTACGAGTTGGAGACAATGTTCTTATTGGTGCCAATGCAGTGGTCATCGAAGGAGTGCAAATCGGTAGCGGTTCAGTTGTAGCTGCAGGAGCAATCGTTACTCAAGATGTTCCAGAAAACGTAGTAGTAGCAGGAGTTCCAGCTCGCGTTATCAAAGAGATCGACGAAAAAACCCAACAGAAAACAGCGTTAGAAGATGCGCTTCGTACCTTGTAATTGTTAAAAAGAGGCGGGACCCTCCTTTTTCCAGCCTCTTTCTTCTATCTAGGAGGACAGACAGATGTTAGATTTAATTCAAACGAGACGAGATTTACACCAGATTCCTGAAATTGGCTTGGAAGAATTCAAGACCCAGGCTTATTTGCTAGATATCATTGAAAAATTAACTGCGGATAAAAACTTTGTTCAAATTCGTACCTGGCGAACAGGCATTCTGGTCTACTTGCAAGGAAGTCAGCCGGAACGTACTATTGGTTGGCGAACAGATATTGATGGCTTACCTATAGTTGAGCAAACAGGTCTTCCATTCGCCTCTCAGCATCAAGGGCGCATGCATGCTTGTGGGCATGATTTTCATATGACCATTGCTCTGGGTTGTCTAGAACGTGCTCTTGAAGAGCAACCAAAAAATAATCTGCTTTTTCTGTTTCAGCCAGCTGAAGAAAATGAAGCTGGTGGTATGCTCATGTATGAGGACGGGGCTTTTGGAGATTGGCTGCCAGACCAATTTTATGGCCTTCATGTTCGACCAGATTTGAAAGTAGGCCAGATTGCGACTAATACCCACACTCTCTTTGCAGGGACTTGTGAGGTCAAGATTCGTTTTAAAGGAAAAGGCGGTCACGCTGCCTTTCCACATGAAGCAAATGACGCCTTGGTTGCTGCTAGTTATTTTGTGACTCAAGTGCAGTCAGTGGTAAGTCGCAATGTCAATCCGATTGAGGGAGCAGTAGTGACTTTTGGGGTTTTCCAAGCCGGGACAACCAATAATGTCATTACAGATACAGCCTTCTTACACGGAACCATCCGTACTTTGACTCAGGAAATGAGTTTATTAGTTCAAAATAGAGTAAAAACAGTAGCAGAAGGTGTTGCGGCATCCTTTGGTATGGAAGTCGAAGTGGAACTCAAACAAGGGGGGTATTTACCAGTTGAGAATAATCCAACCTTGGCGCGTGAATTGATGACCTTCTTTGAGGAGAAAGATGGTATTGAGCTGATTGATATTGAGCCTGCCATGACAGGTGAGGATTTTGGTTATCTCTTATCCAAGGTTCCAGGTGTTATGTTTTGGCTAGGTATTGATAGTCCCTACGCCCTTCATCATCCTCAGATGACTCCTAAGGAAGAAGCGCTGCAAATTGGGGTTGATGAGGTATCTAGTTTTCTAAAAAAGAAAGCAGCAGAATAAATCACGGAGATAGGGTATGAAATCAGAACTTAGGAAACAAGTCTTACAAGAAATGAAGTCCTTGTCACAGGAGGAAAAATTGAGGATAGATCAGGCTTTGACAGCTCGCTTTTTACAACATCCTTTTTACAAAAAAGCTAAGGTCATCGCAACTTACCTATCATTTCCTCATGAGTATCAAACGCAGTACTTGATTGAGCAAGCTGTGCAAGATGGTAAGCAGGTTCTGGTGCCCAAAACTTATCCTAAGGGAAAGATGGATTTTGTAGTCTACAATCCCCAGCAATTAGTCAGAACTTCTTTTGGTTTACTGGAACCAGAAGGGGAATTACTAGTAGTTGACCCGTTTCAAATTGATCTGATTCATGTACCGGGTTTGGTGTATACGACAGAAGGGCATAGGATTGGCTACGGCGGAGGTTATTATGATCGCTATTTGACCGCCTATAAAGGCCATACGCTAAGCACACTCTATCCGTTTCAAATCCAGGAATTTATTCCTGATGATCACGATGTTCCTGTTCAGGAGGTTCTAATGTATGAAGGAAATCTTTGATAAACGTTACCCTGTAACGAGTTTTTTTATCCTAGTAACAGCTATAGTCTTTGCTTTAATGTTGCTGACTACAGGTGGGAACTTTGACCGGGCAGATACTCTATTTCGATTTGGTGCTATGTATAGTCCTGCAATTCGATTGGTACCTAGTCAGATTTGGCGACTCTTTTCTGCAGTTTTTGTTCACATTGGCTGGGAGCATTTCATTGTCAACATGCTATCTCTCTACTTTCTTGGACGGCAAGTCGAAGAGATTTTTGGTTCTAAGCAATTTTTCTTTCTTTATCTCTTATCTGGTATGATGGGAAACCTCTTTGTTTTTGCTTTTACTCCTAGAGCTTTAGCGGCAGGTGCCTCAACGTCTCTTTATGGTCTTTTTGCTGCAATTATTGTTCTTCGCTATGCAACACGAAATCCATATATTCAACAGCTGGGGCAATCTTATATGACCTTGTTTGTAGTCAATATTATTGGGAGCATCCTGATTCCAGGTATCAGTCTCGCTGGTCATATTGGTGGAGCAGTAGGTGGTGCATTTCTAGCAATTATTTTCCCAGTAAGAGGTGAGAGACGGATGTATCATTCCGCACAACGGTTGGGAGCAGCAGCTCTTTTTATAGGACTTGCGATTCTACTCCTCTATAGGGGAATGGTATAAAGAGATACTGGAAGATAAGTCGAGAAAATAAAAGCTACTCATTTATTTGAGTAGCTTTTATTTTTTGGAACCATTCGAAACAACACAGCTCTAAAACGTTCTTCTTTCTTATCCTTGTTTTTCTTTTGTTTTGGAACCATTCGAAACAACACAGCTCTAAAACAAACACTTCGATGCAATTGCAAAAGCAGAAGTTTTGGAACCATTCGAAACAACACAGCTCTAAAACTTGCACTAGCAAGACTGGACTGAAACGTCCGTTTTGGAACCATTCGAAACAACACAGCTCTAAAACTATCTATCCACAATATAAATATCGTGACCTGTTTTGGAACCATTCGAAACAACACAGCTCTAAAACTAGATAGCATTCCGAGGTCTACACAGATTGGTTTTGGAACCATTCGAAACAACACAGCTCTAAAACATTAAACGAGCGTTGACGTTTGCAGATTCGGTTTTGGAACCATTCGAAACAACACAGCTCTAAAACAAATAATCTTTCTCATATTCATAGAAACCGGTTTTGGAACCATTCGAAACAACACAGCTCTAAAACGAGCCACCCGCATCATCGTCTTTGGGTTTTGTTTTGGAACCATTCGAAACAACACAGCTCTAAAACTACCTTTCATTGTATAAGAAAGTTAGAGAAGTTTTGGAACCATTCGAAACAACACAGCTCTAAAACTTGAATCTACACTAGATACTAAGTAAAAAAGGTTTTGGAACCATTCGAAACAACACAGCTCTAAAACCTCGTAGAAAAATTTTTCTCACGAAATTTCGTAATCGCGCCATTCGTCCCAGCCGGACTTTAGTTCGTCAGGTTCCAATTATCACTCTTATTATACCATATTTTCAGGGTTCAAGAAATAGTCTTGATCTAATACATACTGGGGAAAATCATAGATTTTCCGAGGCTCAACAAACAAGACGGACAGTTGATTGAGTTGGATATACTCTATCAAATTTACTAACTCATCCTTTGATAGATAGGCGGATGCATTGATGAAAACAAGGAGTTTCTTTTTAGAAAGATATTTAAAAACCTGGACAATTTCTAGCATCTTTTCAAAAGGTGTGTCACTCAGAGTTTCAACTTTGACTCCTAGCGCATCGATTAACTCTAGAATGGTGATTTCATCGTATTCTAGGTCTAGTTCATTTTCTAAACACTCAAATGCCAATAATTCTGTAATCGTGGCTACCAACTTTTCAATCATGGACTTGACTTCGGGTTTGTCATTGAGTTGATTTTCAAGGTCAGCATGTATCAGCTTGAGCATGGCAGGTGAGTTGAGATTGTATCCTAAGACATCCGTTATCACTAGTAACTCAGATTCTTTCAGAGCTTTTAGATTTCTATCAAACAACTTCAACTCCCCATCATCAGTATATTGGTAGAATTGCTTGATGATAGTTGAAAAGGTAAACTGGTCTTCCAACACTAAAAAAGTTGCATTTTCAATAGCTAATGGTTCATCCAATAGTGGGAAATTAATCTTCATCTCTAGGCTCCTCTCCTAGAAAGACCAAGCGTGCGTCGGAGTTTGCTACACTAGTATTTCGCTCGCCATTTAAGTAAATCATACGAGAAAACTGCTTTTCTGTAATGGTTAAGAGAGTAATGTTCCCCTTTTTAGGGTTATGGGTCTTGAGTCGCTCAATCATGGCGTTATTAGCAGAGTTGTTGAGCAAGAGCTTGCTATAGATGGAGAATTGGTGCATGATAAATCCCTCATCTATGAGGAACTTCCGAAATTTCCGATAGGTCTTGCGTTCCTCTACGGTATCAACTGGCATATCAAACATTAAAATCATACGCATATATCGATAATTCATATCCTAAACTCAGGAACTCCTTTCTCAGGTTGATTGAGAGCTTGAATGACTTTCTTAGTATAGTCACTGATGATATTGGACAGGTACATATCTTTACCATTGTAGTGAAAGGTATCTGAGAAAATAGTAAAAAGTTCTCGCTTGATTTTGACAAAAGAACTGTTTCGATTTTCATAGACAATTCGATCAATAATCGGACGGAAAGGCTCCATAATATCGCTGGCTAGGTTGAATTGATTGAACTGATTGGCATGTTTCAATCCAAACTGAGTCATACAGCCAGACAAAACAATCTCACGCGCAAACATACTCAAAATTAAGGTGTAGCCATAGTCCAAGGCGGCATTGATATCACTATCTTGCTCACGACTAAAATCATTTCCAAACAAGGTGTTAAAATAAATCCGAGCTGCGTGCCCTTCACGGTTACTAGGATCAAACAAATCCAACCCATGATAGAGATCGATGACGGACTGGCTCTTTTCCAGAAAACCACAACTCCCCAGATAAAAAGCTTGATTGAGAATTTTTTGTGCAATGATGGTTGTCCATATTTCCGCCTTTACATCTTCATTCCAAGCAATTTGACGAGAGAGTTGCAAACTGGAATCATGACGACCATAGTAAGGCATTAAGTATGCCGTTGGTAAGCGTTTATCATCACAAAAGATGACCAGAATATTTTCATCCACCAAGCGTTTTATCAGCATAGTGGAGAGAACAATATCTGTCGTCTCCAAAAGCAGGATGTCCACCTCGGACAGGTGAATTAACTCTGTCCGAGAGGCATCTTTAAAAATCAAGTGGTTATTCTTGTAGGAGAGTTTAGAGTGCGTATTGACTACAACAGTTCTCCATCCCATTAGTCTTCTCCTAGTTTGCTTAAGTCAATCCGAGTCTCGTAGAGACCAGTGATGGATTGGTGGATGAGGGTGGCGTTGAGGAGTGAAGAAGGTGTATAGTCTCTGTATCGTGGAATTTTTACTCCCAAGAACTCGAAGTCAGAAGCACTTCCTTGTGAAGTTAACTCGAATAAACCAGCATTTTTACTATTTCTTGGACCAATGAAACTGAAACATAACTTTTCGATATCAACTGTTTCCCAATCAATAGATGCTTGTCTGATTCTTTCTCCATTTTTTAATGCGCCTACATACTTATCGTTAAAGTCAAGTACATATTCTAAAAGTTTAGCAAAATCATTTCGATGTTTCTCAACATACTCTAAGTGTTCTGGTTCAAGTGTTTTATTAATATTCTTAGCATGATACAAAAGAGTCGTATACTTTTCGGGGATGACCAATTCATTACCTTTATGAATTTCTCCTCGTTTATTGTTTGTCGATAGAATACTTGCTAGTCTTCTTCTTGTACCATCAGGAAACTCAAACAAACTATATTTAGGTAAAGTAATAGTTGATAGAATTTTTATGTATCCTTTTTCAAGAAGATAGTTTTCTTTGTTCTTTTCAAAATTTATTTTATCTAAAATAGAGATACCTTGAAATTCAAGAACTGTCTTTTGTTGTTTTTTCGCTCCTTTTTCAATAATAGCTTTAACTAAGACCGCGTATGAGTTAGAAATACCAGCGTAACCACCGTATTTTCGTGGGTCAAGCCCTTGTTTAATTGGGACAAGGTTTTCTTTACTATCTTCTGAAGGTTTAGGAGATGGATTGGAATTGAACAATCCTCTAGGTTTACCTCTATCTAGACCATGTGTTTGAATCTCTGTTTTCTTCACAATATTCACCTGCGGAAGTGAAAGAACTTTTTTAATTGTAGCGAAATCTTTTTCTTTATTCCAAGCGATTTCTCCAGTATCCTTAGAGTATTCGATATTCTCTCGTTTTACGATGGTTCCGTCTGCGTAATGCACCTCTTCTTTAAAGAAGTTCAATAAGTTTGAGTAGAAGAAATACTTTTCAGTTGCTTTTTCGACTTCTTTAGGATCTCTGGATCTGGAGATGTATCTCTTAAGATCGTACTTTTGATAGTCACCATAGACGAATTCAGGCTCTAGTTTAGGATATTTCTTAAGGATAGCCTTAGCCACCACTGCATTTAAATAGGCATCATGTGCATGGTGGTAGTCATTGATTTCGCGTACCTTATATAACTTAAATTCTTTACGGAAGTTGGAAACTAGATTGGATTTCAAAGTGATAATTTTGACGGTACGGTTCTTCTTATCTTTCTCATTCACTTCTGTATTAAAACGGGCATCCAAAATCTGAGCAACATGTTTTGTGATTTGCCGTGTTTCAACTAGTTGGCGTCTGATAAAGCCAACTTTATCTCGCTCATCTAGCCCACCACGTTCAGCCTTGGTTAAATTATTAAATTTATGTTCTGAAATCAATTTGGAATCTAGTAATTGTTGCCAAAAAGCTTTTCTTTTTTGAACAACCTCTAAACTTGGAACATTATCAGATTTACCACGATTATCCTTTGAACTAGTCAAGACACGGTTGTCTAGAGAATCATCTTTTATAAAAGCCTGTGGGACGATGTGGTCAATGTCATAGCTACTTAGTTGGTTGATGTCAAGAGGTTCCCCAGTGTACATATCCTTCCCATTTTGGAGATAGTAAAGGAAGAGGCGGTCGTTTTGCAGTTGAATATTATCTGTTGGATGTTCTTTTAATATATTTGAGTCAAGCCCAGAAGCTAGATTTTTTAGTGCATCTTCAATGCGTTTATATCTTTGTTGGGAATTCTTTTTCCCTCTGGCAGTTGTCTGATTTTCTCGTGCCATCACAATCACAATGGACTCGGGAGTGTGGCCCATAATCTTGACAAGTTCATCAACAATCTTGATACTTTGTAAAATTCCTTTTTTGATAGCAGGACTACCTGGGAGTTCATGGACAACTTGCTTCACATCGTTTGTCCTACCAACCACTTGTGCTTTTTGAATAATGTCTTTGAAGGAAAGTCCGTCATCATTGATTAACTGCATAAAATTACGATTGCTGTAGCCGTCATCAATTAAGTAGTCAAGAATCGTATTGCCAGTTTGTTTATCACTGATGCCATTAATCAACTTAGCAGAGAATTTTCCCCAACCAGTATAATGTCGACGAGTCAGTGCTTTAATCACTTTTTCATCAAAGAGAGAGGCATATTGAGCAAGGCGTTGCTTGATCATCTCACGATCTTCAAAGATAGTTAGTGTGTGGACGATATTTTCAAGAATCTCTTCATTTTTAGGATCATCCATAAACTCTTTATCCTTGATTATTTTGAGTAAATCATGATAAGTAGAAAGACTAGCGTTAAATTGTTTTTCAATTCCTTTTAGTTCGATTCCATCGTAGCCATCAACATTATGTAGATACTGAATGATGTCTTTTTCGGTTACTTTTCTTTTCTCTTTGAATAATTGATTGACAATTTGCTTCTTTTGCCCACTATCAAGGAATTGATAGTCTCTCAATCCCTCTGCAATAAATTTTACTTTTGTTAATTCATTGTAGACAGCAAATGTTTCATACAAGAGACTATGCTTGGGCAAAACTTTTTCCTCTGGCAGATACAAATCATAGCTAGTCATCTTATTGATGAAGTCTTCCGCAGAGCTTGCTTGGTCAACAATTTCTTCAAAATTCCAAGGTCGAATTGCTTGGTCAGAATTTCGAGTAAGCCAAGCAAAATCACGATTGCCACGAGCCAATGGGCCAACATAGTAAGGAATACGGAAGGTTAAGATTTTCTCTATCTTTTCTTTATTTTCCTTCAGAAATGGATAATGTTCTCCTTGCCGACGGAGAATGGCATTCATTTCTTGAAGGTGAATTTGATGAGGAATAGAACCATTATCAAAGGTGCGTTGTTTTCTCAAGAAATCTTCACGTTCAATTTTATCAAGGAAATAATCTGCTCCTTCAAATTTAGAGAGAAGATTTTTGATGTACTTGTAAAATGATTCTTGAGTGGTTTTGCCATTGATATACCCAGCATACCCATCTTTAGATTGGTCAGAGAAAACTTCATCATATTTTTCTTGAAGATTGTTTTGGATGAATTGTTTTAAAGCAGCTAAGTCTTTTTGGTGGTTTTCATAGCGCTCAATCATAGATGCTGATAGTGGAGCCTTGGTTGAAGGATCCGTAACAGTTAAGATTCCTGATAGAAGAATGGCGTCATAGAGTTTTTTAGCCACTAGGAAAAGGTCTGCAAAGTCATCTCCAATTTGTCCGAGCAGGTTTTCCAAATCCTCATCATAGGTATCCTTAGAGAATTGTAGTGGGGCTTTTTCTTCCAAGTCAAAATGTTTTTTAAAATCAGCCTGATTTCCTAAAATTAACTTGAGAAATTCTGAAAAGAGACCAGTGGATTTTTCATCAGGAAATAGTTTTAGAACGCGTTCTCTCTTGGCAGATTTACTAAATTTATCTGTAAAAATTGCTTCTACTTGTGCATTTTGTCCACTAAGTGAACTTCCTTCAAAGGTGTTGTCGTAAATGCTTATAAACTCGCTAAAGATTTTTTGGATATCATTGTTTTTAATATCAAATGTATCTTCGTATAAAAAATGCCCGCGATATTTAATCATATGAGCTAATGCCAGATAAATCAAGCGCAAGTCAGCTTTTTCTTTTGAGTCTGCCAGCTGTTTTCTCAAATGATAGATAGTTGGAAATTTCTTGTGATATTCTTTTTCTTCTGCCAAGGTAGCAAAAATAGGATATTTACTTCCTCTTTTATCCTCAGGAACTAAGAAGGAGTCATCTAATCGATGGAAGAAACTACTATCCACCTTGCTCATTTCTTCAGAAAAGATTTCTTTAAGATAGCGAAGACGATTTTTTCGACGGGTATAGCGACGGCGCGCAGTTCGTTTTAGACGTCTATCTTCAGCAGTAGTCCCTTCATCAAATAATAAAGCTCCAATCAGATTTTTCTTGATAAAATGTTTATCAGTATTGCCCAGAACTTTCATCTTTTTCGATGGCACCTTATAGTCATCCGTAATGACAGCCCATCCGATGCTGTTTGTTCCGATATCGAGTCCGATAGAGTAATTGTTATTGTTCATATAGTTATAAACCTCCTTTGTATTAAATTATAATTTTTTTAAAATTACAAAATGAGAGCTTTGATTAAATCGACGCAACCTTTCATAAACTTTACTAATTCAGTTAGGATAGCTAAATTATCTTTAGTAAATTTGGATTTTTTCAAAATAATCTCCTTAAAATACAACTTAATTATATTATAGCATTTCTAATGATAATTTCAATAAAACGAATGATATATTTGTCGAAATTTGTTAGAATTAGTTAGGGGTTGTATTTTAGTTTTAGAACTGTATTGTTTCAAATGATAATAAACTAGCTTTTTGTCGTATCTGTAAAATAATTTACATTTCACTTGATAATATTTTATAAGTATAGTACAATTAAATTGTTGGAACCATTCGAAACAACACAGCAAGTTAAAATAAGGCTTTGTCCGTACACAACTTGAAAAAGTGAGCACCGATTCGGTGCTTTTTTATTTTCTTAAATCAGGATACTATTATTAAAAATTTTTATTCGATACTATATAGACTTAGATTCCATCTATTTTTAACTTTGTATGGGTATATAAAAAGAGACTGGGACAAAAAGATTTTGATTTTAGGAATTCTTTATTATAAATTTCTAAAATCGATAGATTAGACAAAAAAGCGAACAAGACAGAATTCTGAGTGTCAGATAACTCGTTTTGTTCGCTTTTTATATTTAAGGTTAGACTTTTGTCCCAGACTCTTTTTGTAATGATGTTCAGTTTATTCTCCCCCAGCCAACTCTTTTCCGAGTTCGATGAGGTAGTTTTTCAAGTCATCCTTGACTTGTGGGTGTTTTAGGGCGTAGTCAATAGATGTTTTCATAAAGCCGAATTTATCTCCAACGTCGTAACGAGCTCCTGTAAATTCACGGGCGAAAACACGTTGTGTTTTATTGAGAGTATCTATAGCATCGGTAAGCTGGATTTCATTTCCAGCACCAGGAGCTTGCTTTTCGAGGATATCAAAAATTTCTGGTGTCAGAAGATAGCGACCGATAATTGCTAAATCACTTGGTGCATCTTCGGGAGCTGGTTTTTCAACGAAAGTTTCAACGCTATAGAGACCATTAATCCCTTCACCTTGAGGAGCGATAACTCCATATGATGAAACGTCTTCGTGTGGTACGGGCATGACAGCAATGGTTGATGCGTGTGTCTTTTCGTAATCATTCATCAATTGTTTTGTCAAAGGAACGGCATTCTCATTTGTGATGTCCATAAGGTCATCACCCAGCATAACAACGAAGGGCTCATTCCCTACAAAAGCTTTGGCTTGTAGGACAGCGTCTCCAAGACCACGAGGGTGAGTTTGGCGAATGAAATGGAGGCGCATACCAGTTGCTTCATCTACCAATTTTAACAAATCCGTTTTGCCTTTTTCTTTGAGGTTGTACTCAAGCTCAAAGTTTGAGTCAAAGTGGTCTTCAATAGAACGTTTTGATTTACCAGTGACAACCAGAATATCTTCAATACCTGATTTGAGAGCCTCTTCCACGATAAACTGGATAGTTGGTTTGTCTACAATTGGCAACATTTCTTTGGCAAGGGCCTTGGTTGCTGGTAAAAATCGAGTTCCTAGTCCAGCGGCAGGGATGACTGCCTTTCTAACTTTTGATGTCATAAGAATCCTTTCTCTAGAGGGTTAAGACCACTCATTTTCTGCTTTAAATTCATTGTTCATGATGTCATAAATGGCATCTTTGATATTGGTTCCGTGGTAAATAACTTGGTAAATGGCTTGTGTAATGGGCATATAGACTCCAAGTTCTTGCGCTAGTTCATAGGCTGCTCGGGTTGTTGAGATTCCTTCAATTACCATGCCCATATTGGCTTCGATATCAGCTAGGGATTCTCCACGACCAAGGGCATCTCCAGCTCTCCAGTTACGAGAGTGGATGGAAGTTCCCGTTACGATCAAGTCTCCTACACCAGATAAGCCGCTATAGGTCAATGGACTGGCACCGAGTGCTACTCCTAAGCGGGTAATTTCTGCCAAGCCTCGAGCGATGATGGCTGCCTTGGCATTGTCACCAAATCCCAGACCATGTAAAGCACCGGCACCGACAGCAATAATATTTTTAAGAGCACCAGCAGTTTCAACTCCAATAACATCCGTATTGGTATAAAGTCGGAAGTAGTGATTACTAAAGAGTTCTTGAACGTATTGAGCTGTTTGTAAATCTTTAGAAGCAGCAGTGATTAAAGTTAGGTCACGTACAATGGTCTCTTCTGCATGACTAGGTCCTGAAACAACGACAATATCACTGCGGAGATGTTCAGGAATTTCTTCTTCAAGGATGGTTGATAATCGTTTATGGCTATCAGGTTCTAATCCCTTTGATGCGTGCATGATGATAGCCTTATGATCTAAGGTTTGTGCAACTTGTTGGGCAACAAGTCGTGTCACTTTTGTTGGGACAACAAACAAAATCGCATCTACATCTTTTAATGCCTCTGCTAAGTTGGTGTAGGCAATGATATTTTCATCTAGAACGACATCTTTGAAGTAGTGTTTATTAGTATGGTGTGTATTAATTTCATTGATTTGTTCGGGAATATTTCCCCAAATACGTACCTCGTGTCCATTGTCATTTAAGACTTGTGAAAGGGCAGTCCCCCAAGAACCAGGCCCCAAGACGGCGACGGTTTGTTTTTTCATGTTTTCCTCCTTGATAGAGTTCTCTCTTTCATTTTATCACATTCTAGGGGATTTTGCACTTTCATTGCTGGGGAGTGGTGGCTTTGTGACTTCAAAAATACACAAAAACCGAGACGAAGGGATAAACTCTTAGTCTCGGTTTTGATATTCATTAAAGTATAGCTAGGTTTATTTCAATTGATCTGTAATGTCTTTAGATAGCAACATTCCTAAATGGTAAGTTTTATTAATGTGATCAATAACATCATTGATATTTTCTGTAGTTTGAATTTTTTCTTTGATATTGGCTACAAATGTCTCGTCTTTTAATAGTTGTTCTTGGTAGAGCTTTTGCAGTCTTTCCTTCTCATATTTGTTGAGTAGAAAAAGGAAGACCAAGCTAATAACAACTAGAACATAAGCATATTGGTTCATAGAATATCTCCCTGTATGATAAAGAAGTAGTAGTGAGTAGATTGAATTAGTGAAGAGTCTAACCAAATCACCATAGTTACGACGTCATGTTCTCTAAATCGATTATATTTAGAGAACATGACTAGTGAAGCAGTTAGCTAGTCCGCATATAAGCGGCTAGCGTCTAACAATTAGGAACTTTAGTTCCAATTGTTAGTACTGAATCACATCTTCTCAGGCGCTTCCACTCCGAGCAAGCGAAGGGCTTCTTTGAGAACAACTGCAGTTGCGTAGCTGAGGGCTAGACGGCTGTCACGCTCAGGACTTTCATCCAAGATACGTGTGTGGGCATAGTATTTGTTGAAGGCTTGAGCCAAGTTAATAGCAAATTTTGCGACGATAGAAGGCTCAAAGTTATCTGCTGCACGGTTAATGATTCGTGGGAAGTCTTGGATGAGTTTGATGATTTCCCAGCTTTCAGAATCGTTTAAGCTGTAATTGGCCTCTGTATTAGGTTTAAAATCTGCTTTACGTAAGATCGATTGGATACGAGCATAGGCATACTGTACATAAGGACCAGTTTCCCCCTCAAAGGATACCATGGCTTCTAAGTCAAAATCATAGCCATTAGTGCGGTCGGTCTTAAGGTCGTAGAATTTAATGGCTCCAACCCCAACAGCATGGGCTACTTGGTCTTTGTTTTCAAGTTCAGGATTTTTAGCCTCGATTTGGGCCTTGGCACGACTAACAGCCTCTGCAATAGTAGGCTCTAGCAAGATGACATTCCCTTTACGAGTAGAGAGTTTTTTTCCTTCTTTTGTAACCAAACCACAAGGAACGTGAGTAATGTCTTTACTCCAGTCGTAGCCCATCTCTTGCAAGACGGCTTTGAGTTGTTTAAAGTGGGCAGATTGTTCTTGACCAACGACGTAGATAGATTTTGCAAATTGGTATTCCTTTTTACGGTAGAGGGCTGCAGCCAAGTCACGTGTGATATAGAGAGTTGCACCATCAGATTTCTTGATGAGGGCTGGATGTTCAATTCCATATTTCTCAAGATTCACAACTTGGGCCCCTTCTGATTCAACAAGAAGTCCTTTTTCAGAAAGAATATCTACAACTGCATCCATCTTATCGTTGTAGAAGGCTTCTCCGTTATAGCTGTCAAATTCAACTTTCAATTCATTGTAAAGGCGGTTAAATTCCACCAAACTTTCATCACGGAACCATTGCCAAAGAGCGAGAGCTTCCTCTTCGCCATTTTCAAGTCTACGGAACCAATCACGCGCCTCTTCATCTAAGCTAGGATTTTCCTCTGCTTCAGCATTGATGCGAACATAGAGTTTAAGGAGTTCATCGATTGGATGAGCTTTTACAGCTTTTTCATCGCCCCATTTTTTGTAGGCAACAATCAGCATCCCAAACTGTTTACCCCAGTCTCCCAAATGGTTGACCTTGACCGTTTGATAACCGATTTTTTGGAAAATGCTTGATAAGCTATCACCGATAACGGTTGAACGAAGGTGACCAATAGAGAATGGTTTAGCGATATTGGGACTAGACATGTCAATCACGACATTTTCTTGCTTGCCGATATTTTGGTCAGCATAGTGATTTTTTTCAGCAATAACAGCCTGTAAAACTTGAGAGGAGATGGCTGCTTTATCAAGGAAAAAGTTTACGTAAGGACCAGTGGCTACAACCTTTTCGAAAGCTTGACTATCAATTTTGTCAGCTAGGTCTGCAGCAATCATTTGTGGGGCCTTACGCTCTACTTTGGCAAGTGAAAAAGCAGGAAATGCAATATCTCCCATGTCTGAGTTTTTAGGTGTTTCAAGTAAATTTAAAATAGCCTCTTGGTCCAGGCTATCAATGATGCTAGCTAACTCACTAGCAATCAGTTCTTTTGTATTCATTACAGGCTCCTTTTTGGACTTTTCTACTATTTTATCATAAATTCAAAGAAAGAAAATAAAAAATTTGAAATCTCCGATTTTTTTGGTATAATAAAGTTATAATTTTTTAATAAATATACATATAAGAGGATTTTATGAGAAAAAGAGATCGTCATCAGTTAATAAAAAAAATGATTACTGAGGAGAAATTAAGTACACAAAAAGAAATTCAAGATCGGTTGGAGGCGCACAATGTTTTTGTGACGCAGACAACCCTGTCTCGTGATTTGCGCGAAATCGGCTTGACCAAGGTCAAGAAAAATGATATGGTGTATTATGTACTAGCAAATGAGACAGAAAAGATTGATTTGGTGGAATTTTTGTCTCATCATTTAGAAGGTGTTGCAAGAGCAGAGTTTACCTTGGTGCTTCATACAAAATTGGGAGAAGCCTCTGTTTTGGCAAATATTGTAGATGCAAACAAGGATGAATGGATTTTAGGAACAGTTGCTGGTGCCAATACCTTATTGGTCATTTGTCGAGATCAGCACGTTGCCAAACTCATGGAAGATCGTTTGCTAGATTTGATGAAAGATAAGTAAGGTCTTGGGAGTTGCTCTCAAGACTTATTTTTGACAAGGAGAGACGGAAAATGGCGACAGAAAAGCTATCACCCGGCATGCAACAGTATGTGGATATTAAAAAGCAATATCCAGATGCTTTTTTGCTCTTTCGGATGGGTGATTTTTATGAATTATTTTATGAGGATGCGGTCAATGCTGCGCAGATTCTGGAAATTTCCTTAACGAGTCGCAACAAGAATGCCGACAATCCGATTCCTATGGCGGGTGTTCCCTATCATTCTGCCCAACAGTACATCGATGTCTTGATTGAGCAGGGCTATAAGGTAGCCATTGCTGAACAGATGGAAGATCCTAAACAAGCAGTTGGGGTTGTGAAACGAGAGGTTGTTCAGGTCATTACACCTGGGACAGTGGTCGATAGTAGTAAGCCGGATAGTCAGAACAATTTCTTGGTTGCTATAGACCGTGATGGCAGTCAATTTGGCCTAGCTTATATGGACCTGGTGACGGGTGACTTTTATGTGACAGGTCTTTTGGATTTCACGCTGGTTTGTGGGGAAATCCGCAATCTCAAGGCTCGAGAAGTGGTGCTGGGTTATGACTTGTCTGAGGAAGAGGACCAAATCCTTAGTCGTCAGATGAATCTGGTGCTTTCCTATGAAAAAGAAGGCTTTGAAGACCTTCATTTACTAGATTCACGATTGGCAACTGTGGAGCAAGCGGCATCTAGTAAGCTGCTCCAGTATGTTCATCGGACTCAGATGAGGGAGTTGAACCACCTCAAACCTGTTATCCGCTATGAAATCAAGGATTTCTTGCAGATGGATTATGCGACCAAGGCTAGTCTGGATTTGGTTGAGAATGCCCGTTCAGGCAAGAAGCAAGGCAGTCTTTTCTGGCTTTTGGATGAAACCAAAACAGCTATGGGTATGCGTCTCTTGCGTTCTTGGATTCATCGTCCTTTGATTGATAAGGAACGAATTGTTCAGCGTCAAGAGGTGGTGCAGGTCTTTCTCGACCATTTCTTTGAGCGCAGTGATTTGACAGACAGTCTCAAGGGTGTTTATGACATTGAGCGCTTGGCTAGTCGGGTTTCTTTTGGCAAAACCAATCCCAAGGATCTCTTGCAGTTGGCGACCACCTTGTCCAGTGTGCCACGGATTCGTGCGATTTTAGAAGGGATGGAGCAACCTGCTCTGGCTTATCTCATCGAACAATTGGATGGAATCCCTGAGTTGGAGAGTTTGATTAGCGCAGCGATTGCTCCTGAAGCTCCTCATGTGATTACAGATGGGGGAATTATCCGAACTGGATTTGATGAGACTTTAGACAAGTACCGTCGCGTTCTCAGAGAAGGTACTGGTTGGATTGCTGAGATTGAGGCTAAGGAACGCGAAAACTCTGGCATCAGCACGCTTAAGATTGACTATAATAAAAAGGATGGCTACTATTTCCATGTGACCAATTCACAACTGGGGAATGTGCCAGCCCATTTTTTCCGCAAGGCGACGCTGAAAAACTCAGAACGTTTTGGAACCGAAGAATTAGCCCGTATCGAGGGAGATATGCTTGAGGCGCGTGAGAAGTCAGCTAATCTAGAGTACGAAATTTTTATGCGTATTCGTGAAGAGGTCAGCAAGTACATCCAGCGTTTACAAACTCTAGCCCAAGGCATTGCAACGGTTGATGTCTTACAGAGTCTGGCGGTTGTGGCTGAGACCCAGCATTTGATTCGACCTGAGTTTGGTGACGATTCACAAATTGATATCCAGAAAGGGCGCCATGCTGTCGTTGAAAAGGTTATGGGGGCTCAGACCTATATTCCCAATACGATTCAGATGGCAGAAGATACCAGTATTCAACTGATTACAGGGCCCAACATGAGTGGGAAGTCTACCTACATGCGGCAGTTAGCCATGACGGCGGTTATGGCTCAGTTGGGTTCTTATGTGCCAGCAGAAAGCGCCTATTTACCTATTTTTGATGCTATCTTTACCCGTATCGGAGCAGCAGATGACTTGGTTTCAGGTCAATCAACCTTTATGGTAGAGATGATGGAGGCCAACAATGCCATTTCGCATGCGACCAAAAATTCCTTGATTCTTTTTGATGAGTTAGGTCGTGGAACTGCAACTTATGACGGAATGGCTCTTGCCCAGTCCATCATCGAATACATCCATGAGCATATCGGAGCCAAGACCCTCTTTGCGACCCACTACCATGAGTTGACTAGTCTGGAGTCTAGTTTACAACACTTGGTCAATGTCCACGTGGCAACCTTGGAGCAGGATGGGCAGGTCACCTTCCTTCACAAGATTGAACCAGGGCCAGCTGATAAATCCTACGGTATCCATGTTGCCAAGATTGCTGGCTTGCCAGCAGATCTTTTAGCTAGAGCAGACAAGATTTTGACTCAGTTAGAGAATCAAGGGACAGAAAGTCCTGCTCCTATGAAACAAACAAGTACTGTCTCAGAACAAATTTCACTCTTTGATACACCTGAAGAACATCCTATCCTAGCAGAATTGTCTAAACTGGATGTTTACAATATGACACCTATGCAGGCCATGAATGTCTTGGTCGAGTTAAAACAGAAACTATAAAACCAAGACTCACTAGTTAATCTAGCTGTATCAAGGAGACTTCTTTGACAAGTTCCCACTTTTTTGCTAGAATAACATCACACAAACAGAATGAGAAGGGGCTGACACATTGTCGCTCCCTTTTGTCTATTTTTTAAGGAGAAAGTATGCTGATTCAGAAAATAAAAACCTACAAGTGGCAGGCCTTGGCTTCGCTCCTGATGACAGGCTTGATGGTTGCTAGTTCACTTTTGCAACCGCGTTACCTGCAGGAAGTGTTAGACGCCCTCCTTGCTGGTAAATATGAAGCTATTTATAGTATAGGGGCTTGGTTGATTTGTGTGGCCTTGGTTGGTCTGGTTGCTGGTGGGCTCAATGTTATCCTTGCAGCCTATATTGCCCAAGGAGTTTCATCTGACCTTCGGGAGGATGCCTTCCGTAAAATCCAAACCTTTTCTTATGCCAATATTGAACAATTTAATGCGGGAAATCTAGTCGTTCGAATGACAAATGATATCAACCAGATTCAGAACGTGGTCATGATGACCTTCCAAATTCTTTTCAGACTTCCCCTCTTGTTCATCGGTTCGTTTATTCTGGCGGTTCAAACCTTACCTTCTCTGTGGTGGGTGATTGTTCTCATGGTGATCTTAATTTTTGGTTTGACTGCTGTCATGATGGGTATGATGGGGCCTCGTTTTGCCAAGTTTCAAACCCTTCTTGAGCGCATTAATGCCATTGCCAAGGAAAATCTGCGTGGCGTTCGCGTGGTCAAGTCCTTTGTTCAAGAAAAAGAGCAGTTTGCTAAGTTTACGAAGGTTTCAGACGAGCTTTTCGGTCAAAACCTTTACATTGGTTATGCCTTTTCAGTAGTGGAACCTTTTATGATGTTGGTCGGTTATGGGGCGGTATTCCTTTCTATTTGGCTGGTTGCTGGGATGGTTCAGTCGGATCCGTCAGTTGTTGGCTCCATTGCTTCCTTTGTCAATTACCTAAGCCAGATTATCTTTACCATTGTTATGG
>CAUQVK010000013.1:0-27395 GCA_963521495.1 uncultured Streptococcus sp. | reverse complement strand
TAACTGTGGACAAAGATAGCACTGTTATCGTAGAAGGTGCTGGAAATCCTGAAGCCATTTCTCACCGTGTTGCGGTTATCAAGTCTCAAATCGAAACTACAACTTCTGAATTTGACCGTGAAAAATTGCAAGAACGCTTGGCGAAATTGTCAGGTGGTGTAGCGGTTATTAAGGTCGGAGCTGCAACTGAGACTGAGTTGAAAGAAATGAAACTCCGCATCGAAGATGCCCTCAACGCTACTCGTGCAGCCGTTGAAGAAGGTATCGTTGCAGGTGGTGGAACAGCCCTTGTAAATGTTATCCCAGCAGTGGCTGATTTGGAATTGATAGGAGACGAAGCAACGGGTCGCAATATTGTTCTTCGTGCTTTGGAAGAACCTGTTCGTCAGATCGCCCACAATGCAGGATTTGAAGGATCTATCGTTATTGATCGTTTGAAAAATGCCGAACTTGGTACAGGTTTCAACGCAGCAACTGGCGAATGGGTCAACATGATTGATCAAGGGATTATCGACCCAGTTAAAGTGAGCCGTTCAGCCCTACAAAATGCAGCATCTGTAGCCAGCTTGATTTTGACCACGGAAGCAGTCGTAGCCAATAAACCAGAACCAGTAGCTCCAGCTCCAGCAATGGATCCCAGCATGATGGGCGGCATGATGTAAGCTTTCTGTAGATAGCAACTTATAAAAAACACAAAAGGAGGGAATGACTAACCCTCCTTTTTATGATATTCACTTCTAAATTGATTTGAGCTCTCCTAACTTATATGATAAAATAAGACTAGAAAAAGGAGAAGAACATGATCGATGTAGAAGAAATTCTGAGCAAGATGAACCCCAATCAGAAGATTAATTATGACCGTGTCATGCAGAAGATGGTACAAGTATGGGAGAAAAATGAGCAACGTCCAACTATTCTCATGCATGTTTGCTGTGCCCCTTGCAGTACCTATACCCTAGAATATTTGACCAAGTATGCAGATGTGACCATCTATTTTGCCAATTCTAATATCCATCCCAAGGCAGAATACCATAAGCGTGCCTATGTGACTAAAAAGTTTGTCAGTGATTTCAATGAGCGAACTGGCAATAACGTTCAATACCTAGAAGCTCCTTATGAACCTAACGAATATCGTAAACTGGTTCGAGGTTTGGAAGAAGAGCCTGAAGGTGGCGACCGTTGTAAGGTTTGCTTTGACTACCGACTGGATAAGACAGCACAAGTAGCGATGGACTTAGGTTTTGATTATTTTGGATCAGCTCTGACGATTAGTCCTCACAAGAATTCTCAAACCATCAACAGCATCGGAATCGACGTGCAAAAGATTTATACCACCCACTATCTTCCCAGCGATTTCAAGAAAAATCAAGGCTACAAACGTTCAGTTGAAATGTGTGACGAATATGATATCTATCGTCAATGCTACTGCGGTTGTGTCTATGCAGCTAAGGGGCAGAATATTGACCTAGTTCAGGTCAAAAAAGATGCAACAGCCTTTTTGTTGGATAAGGATATCGAAAAAGATTACTCTCATATTAAGTTTACCGTTACAAAGTTAGAAAATTAGAAAACAAACCAGTTTAAAAGCTGGTTTTTATATTGCAAGAATGACTGACTAAAGTAAGGTGTTAATCAAGACGATTTGTTAATGTATTGGTAAAATTAGAAGTGAGATGTCGTTTTAAATGTTCTATATCAGAGTACACTTTTTTAAAAATGAAGCAAAAAAACCAGAGTTTCCACCCTGGTTTGACAACTTTACCGATTCTTTAGTTCTATGTAGCGTTTGTACCAAATGTTGACATAGGCTTCTGAGAAAGGACCACGTTCATTGTTAATCCAATCAACAAGAATTTTGACATGTTCTTTCAAAATATAGTCTAAATCATCAGAATAATGCATTTTGCGTTTGTGGCGTTCATATTCTTCCACATCTAAAAGACGCTTTTCCCCATCTGTGAAAATTTTGACATCCAAATCATAATCAATGTATTTCAGTGCTTCTTCATCCAGATAGTAGGGACTAGCCATATTGCAATAGTAGGAAATTCCATTATCACGAATCATGGCAATGATATTAAACCAATATTTCTTGTGAAAGTAAACAATAGCCGGTTCTCGAGTGACCCAACGACGACCATCACTTTCGGTAACCAGTGTATGATCGTTGACACCAATAATGGCGTTTTCTGTTGTTTTTAGTACCATGGTGTCCCGCCAAGTGCGGTGGAGACTCCCATCATGCTTATAACTTTGAATTGTAATAAAGTCGCCTTCTTTTGGAAGCTTCATAACTAACCAACTTTCTACAATTTATAAGTTTATCACTTATTATTGTACCATAAAATAGTCCAAAACATATGAATTTTATCTTAAAAATTAAAGATATTCTCTGAGGGTACTACCTATATCCGAAAAATCAAAGCCTTTTCTAGCTAAAACCTGAGTTAAACGCTGTTTAAGTTCGTATCCTTCATACTTTCGAGCATACTTAGCATATTGCTTATCAAGTTCCTTGAAGATGAGTTCCTGAGTCGTTTCTTGGTCAACTTGACTATCCAAGTCGTCAAAGGCACTTTTAGCATCAGAATAGGAAAACCCCTTGTTGGTCAGATTTTGGATAATCTTATCCTGCAAAGTACGAGATGGAAGTTTTCCCTCATATTTTTTTAATAGTTTATTAGCTACACGTTGAGCAACTTCCGAAAAATCAAATTCTTTTAAAATCTCTTCTGTAGTAGATTTTGAAATCCCTTTTTGTGCTAGTTTCTGAGTCAGTACATAAGGCCCCTTGTCTCCTGAAAGTTGATTGGCATTGATGATAGCATAAGCGTACTGGCCATCATTAATCCAATTATCCTCTTTAAGATTAGCAATGACTTGAGAAACGATGTTTTCATCGATATCGTATTTTTTCAGATATTCTCTGACTTCTTTTTCAGTGCGAGCTTTAAAGGATAGGTGGTAGAGAGCTAGATTTTTACCGTAAGAAAATTGGGCAAAGTCCTGAATCTCTTTCAATTCTTCTTCACCTATCACCTTATCTCTCGATAACATAAAACGAACAATCGTATCTTCAGTAATGTAGCATTTGTCGCCATTATCAAGCTCCATCAGATAGAGTCTTTTTTTCTTTTCAAGTTTTGTGATTTTCATGTTTCTATTATACCACACTTCACTCAGCAGTCCTATTATTATATATAGGGCAGCAATCTATAACTCGCTCTTTTAAATACTCAAATATCACCAATAAATCGGTAGTGTATTTCCAGTTTAATTTGTCTATTCTTGCCTCTACCAATCGGTTGGTGGACAATAATTTTATCAATCAATTCGTTGATAATTTTTGGTGTCAACTTCTCAAGCTGAGTATATTTTCGAATGGTTGTCATAAATTTTTCAATGTTGTGGACAGATTTCATTTTCACCCCAAGAGTTTCGGTGGTGGTTTGGACTTTTTTCTTCAACTCGGCTTGTTCCGCCTCATAGCTGTCGCACAATTTTTTGAAGCGGTCATCCGCAATCTCACCCAACAGTTGCTTTTCGTAGAGTTTCTGGATGATAATATCCAACTCCACCGTTCGCTGTTCATTTTTAGTCAGCTGTTTTTGCAGTTCGCTGAACTTCTTGGTTTCTTTGATTTCAAACTTATCCTTCAAGCGCTGTAATAAATCTGCTTCGTTAATCTGAAACGAGTTTATCAGTTCTTGAAGCTCGTTTAAAATTAGGTTTTCCAATACTACTTTACGAAGATAGTGACCGCCCGAACAAGTATCGCCAGCTCGCTTAAAATGGTAACATTTATAATGGTCGAGGTTCACACCATCTTTTTCTTGTGGGCAAAAACTTAATTTATGTTCGTTTTCGCAATAAAGCAAGCCTGCAAACAAGTTTTCATGTTCTGGTTTATCTTTCCAGTTATGCCTTTGAACGACTCGCTTGTGGTTCATCATTTTTCTTGCAATTTCGAAATCTTCCTTCGCAATAATTGCTTCGTGGCTATCAGGGAAAATTAGCCAATCTTCACGAGGTCGCAGGCGACAATTTCGCTGTTTGTAGGAAATTTTTGCGGTTTTCAAGTTAATGGTTGAGCCGATATACTCCTCTTTTTCCAATATTTGTCAAATCATCTGAGTTTTCCAATAACAAGGGTCGCTCTCTAAAATCCGATAGTTCGAAACACCCAGCTTCTTTTTGTAACGAGCAGGAGTGAGGATTTTGTCATACCTTAAACCTTGAGCTATTTCGGTTGGCGTTCTGCCTGAAATATACTCCGAAAATATCCGTTTAACGATTTCTGAAGCATATTCATCTACCAACCACTCCTTACGATTTTCTGGATTATTGAGGTATCCATAAGGGGTAATCCAGCCGATTTTTTCGCCATTTTTGGCTTTGGTATGTTTCGAAAGCTTAATTTTCTCGCTACACTGCATACTATACCAGTTGTTAAAGAGCGAAACCAACGGTGTGAGATAGGCATCTTGGCTGGATTTCTTGTTACTATCTATATTTTCTTGTAGGGAAATGAAGCGAATGTTTTTCGAAGGAAAAACCACCTCCAAAAGATTTCCTGAAAGCAGGTAGTCTCGTGAAACACGGCTCAAATCCTTTACCACAAAATTCGAAACTTGGTTGTTTTCAACCAATGCTAGAGCTTGTTGGAAAGCTGGACGCTGGGCGTTTGAACCTGAGTAGCCATCATCGTAAAATACAATTAGGTTGCTCAAATTCTCTCGCTCCGCCAGTTTGCTTAAAATCAAGCGTTGGTTGGAAATTGAGTTAGATTCACCTTCGTTTGCGTCTTCTGCTGAAAGCCTGCAATACAAAACGCTAATCTCAGTCAGACTCTCAAACTTAACTTCTGTCCAATCTGGAATTTGCTTTGTTAATGTGCTGTTTGTCATCGTGTCTCCTTTCAATTACACTCTAACCCATGGACAGGATACCTCGAAAGGGCAAAGAAGTCCAGTTTTTGGGGCTTATTTTTCCTGCAAAATCAGCTTTTCAAGTAATTCTTTCAAACTTTTCGAACCACCAAATTTTCGGCTAATCTTAAAAGTTGCTCGCCCGATTTTGACAATTCGTTCTTTTTCATTATTCATCTGTTCGTCCTCCAATCCATTCACTAAATTCTTCTAGCGTCACCACCTGAAACATTGGCTGAAAATTATTCAGCTCGCTTTCGATTTTCTTCAAAATTGCTTCTTTTCGTTTGTCGTGCGGCACAATCCATAGAACCAGTGGAAACACACCGTCTTGTTCTCGCTGTTCAATGCCTGTTTGGTAGTAGGCGATGTATTTTTTGCACTGATTTACCACTCGGTTGAGGCTTTCGGTCGCCATATCGATTTCGCAAAAATAACTGTCCTCGTATTCACCCAAAACCAGTTGGGCAAAAGCATCAGGTTTCAGAAAAATCTTCTTGCCCGAAAAGGTGGCGTAGGTGCGGTGGCAGGTGGGTTCAAAATCGAACCGTTCCAGCTGGATTTTGCCAGCTTCTTCCAATAATTTCAGAAAAACATACGCTTGTGTCACCGCTAGCGTGTGTTCTAAGTGGTGGGCGGTGGGTTCATACTTATTTTTAAAGCGTTGTGGACGGTGTAATGTTTTCAACCCTTTTATCGTGATGTACCAAACGAAACTGCCTGAACCTGCTCGCACGCCACCGATTCGCCGTTCGAGGTGATTGATGAGTTGGCGATTTTTGATCTGGTTTAAAAGCAAGTTGGCTCTTCGGAAAGCAGTTCGCGAATGTTGGCTATCCTGAAAATAGAGGGCAACAATCTGCTTGGTGGTCGCATAACGGCACTGGGCGAGTAGGGTTAAAATCTCTCGTTCTTTTTCTGTTAGTTCAATTTTCTCCATTTTGTCCTCCTCGCTTCTTCCGTCCTAAGTTTTCGGGTGGAATTTCATCTTTCTTGTTTTGAAGTGGTGTATTTTCGAAATTGGCTAAATCGTCGCCGTAGTATTCCAAACTTTCGGCATAAAGTTCATCAATTGGCTGAGCATTTTTCGAAAGAGGCAGACTTCGCCCTGAGACCCACTTGAAGTGGTTGTAAAAAATCGGCATTTGGGCATAAAAGTGAAAAGGTGCAAGGGTCATAAAATCTTCGAAAGTGAGCTCTGAAGATTGGCTGGCGAGTTCCTTGGCTTCGTGGTGTTCCAGCGTGAAAATGATTTTACTGCGACAATTACTCAAAACGCTAGTACGCAGAGTAGATGGCAGTTGCGTCAGGTGCTGGCTGGCGAGAATGTAGCCCACTTTCATTGAACGAGACACTGCAAGGGCATCCTCCAAATCCACAGGGAGCTTAAGGAATTGCCCTAGCTCATCAATATAAATGGGTAGGAAAGGGCGATTTTCGGGAGCGAGATGGGCTTGGTGGAGGGTTAGCTGGTAGATGTAGTTGGTGATAAGCGAACCGATAAATTTAGCGTTTGTCACTCCAATTTGTCCTCGGTTGAGGTTAACTAAGACTACTTTTTTACTGGTGAAGAGCTCCATCAGGTTAAATTTTTTCGAAGTAGAGGCAAGCATGGCTCGCAGTTCTTTTCGAAGCAAAAGCTGACGGATTTTGTTTAACACTGGCGAGATTAACACCTCACGGTTGGCATCGCTTAGCTGGTTGTATCCCTGCCAAAAATCCAAGAGAAAAGGGTCGGAAATCTGACTTAATAGTTGATTTCGAAAGACAGGATTGGTTAAAAACTGAGGTAATTGGGGTAGATTAGAATTTTCAACTTGTGCCATCACGGTTAAGGCGTGGCTGAGTACATCAACCGTGCGAATACCCCAGTTGTCGCTGAAAAGTTCTTGAAAAAGATTAAGTAACATATCCGCCACCAGCTCAGGCGAGGTGTAGCGAGTCAGGTCAAAGGGGTTGAGACCGATAATTTTGTTGCTGGAGCTGGGGTCAATGATAACCAAATCTGCTCGTCGTTCTTTTGGGAAATGAGCCAACACTTCTCGTACCAAGTCGCCTTTGGGATCAATTAACAGCGTGCTTCTGCCTGCTTGAATATCTGTTAAAATGAACTGGGCAAGCAAGGTAGATTTTCCAACGCCCGTTCCACCTAACACCAAGAGATGCTGGGTAGCGTCTCGAGGTAAAATCTGGAGTGGTTCGTTTTTGATACTTTCACCAAATTTTCGAACAGGCACATCTGGAACTTTATAGCCCAAAGGCAGACGGAGAATTTTGGGGTGAATATTGGCAATCCCGGCCATCTCGCCTTCGCCAATAGGGGCAAGCCAAAAGCTGGCAAGCTCCTGCGAAGAAAGGGTGAGCGGAAAAGCCCACGGAATTTGAACCTTATTCACTTTCTCGCTTGAAATCGGGTTGAGAAAAAGTTCGACACCGCTGGATTCTAACATTCGAAAGGCTCCTAAAACAGTATGATATAGCTCATTCTTGCGAAAATGACTATCACTTCGCACACCAATCCGTACATCTGCTTGAAACTGGGCGTGGCGGAGTTTTTCCCGAATCAGCTTGTCGGCATCTTTGGAAAGCTTTGGGATATTCCCTGAAATCCACTGCCACCAAGTGGCGTTAAGGTGCGACAAATCCCGAGCTAGCGGTTGTGGCGGACGCGACTTGCCCATCACAACCTGCACACAAATTTCTTCCTGCGGTTTTAGGTGATGACTCAGTGCCAAAAAGGAACGAGTGAAGTTTTCAACGCCATCTGTTTTGAGGCTAAAATGGTTGCGTTTGATAGCTACACGCCACGCTTTTTCAGATGTTTTTCGCTCTTTAGGGCGAAGTTTTGAAAGCTGAATGTCATTGGAAACCTGCATCATTTTGTGTAAATAGGGCGTGTCCAGTGGGCTACTGAGAAGCAAATATCGCACCTCGTTTTTCGTTAAACGAATCTCCAAAACGAAGGGCTGGCGTCTGGTGTAGCCTGAGAGTCGCACCATCAAATCTAGTATGTCTTGAAATTCCACAGGACGAGTGTAATCCATTTCATAAATTTCAAAATTTGTTGGGCGTTTCATTGGTCACCTCCAATCTCTTTTGTTTTTCCAGTAGCGAAAAGTAAGCATTCCGCCACCAAGTAATACGGCAAGCAGGCTTAAGGGTAGGGCAATTTCGATTAGCCAGTAAATCGCCCGATTGACTAAATATGCCAGCAGAACGAAAAGCAAGGTGTAGCCAACTATTTTTCGCACGAGTCATCATCTGCCTTTCTGTAGTCAATGGGATTTTTAGAATATTGAGGAACGGGATAGTGAGAGATAATAATGTCGCTCTCGACTTCATTACCCCATATAGCCCATTTTTTATTGGAAGACACAGGTCTCCGTGCAAAGAGCTCCAAATAATCTGGCTCAGAACAGCGTTCGATGATAGCGAAGAGTTCTTCAGGCTTGTGGCTGTGATCTTGTTTGGGGAAGAAACCCCAATTCATCTGCCCTTTGAACTTGATGGGAGCTTTTCCTCGAGTTGCGAAAATGACATGCTCGGTAGAATTTCGGAGATAAGTTCCCAAGCCCAGAGTTGGTTTAACCCAAGTAAAAATGCTTTTTGGCTCAAAGCCCCACGCCCGAATAATATCGTAAGATTCTTCCATATAAGAGTTGGAAGTCCAAAACCAGAGATGGGCGTTGTCTGCAGCGATGTCCTTGATGGGCATATTGCGGATCTCCTCATGACTCATCAGGTTGTAATGCTTGCAGGCTCCGTAGCTACCTGTTTGGTTCTTCATATAGGGAACATCAGCAAGGATGGTTTTGAATTTCTTTGGTTGAGTTAGTTGTGTCATTTTAAAATCCTTTCTGTTTGTGACGCTCCGAGCATACCAGAAACCGCTGGCAAAAGGGAGCATAAGCAGTTTATGGATTAGGAGCGATGAGAATAGTGCTGTATCTGTTAAGGTGCTATCATATTGCTGTTTTGTTCGGTGATGTAAAAATTACTTCACTTTCGAAGTTCTTTGAGTAGTTCCGCCTGAGCTGAGAGGAATGCCTCGTTGATGGCTTGTCTACTCTCGAGAAATTGAGCTAGTTCAATTTCTTCTTCAGTGTAAACAGGAGGAATATTTTTGTTTTTCTCTTTGATGGGTTGTTTTTTAGATTGAGAATCAAGATATACCAACAAGGCAATAACGCCAGCCACAAAGCCAAGAGAAACGGCAAAAATTATGGGTAAGATAAGTTCATTCATAGGGAACCTCCTATCTTATCTGCTGGGAGGCGACCAAAGCAAAAGTCTTGATGATGAAATCTGTGCGTTCCTTGGCATGGGGAGTTTTTGTCAGAATATCTGCCTCGAGCTTCGAAAGGTTGCCTACTTTGTTAAGAATGTCTGCCGTGAGAAGCTGATTCTTCTGAAGCACAGCCATTTCTTTTGAAAGACTTCTTGCCACTTCAAGCTGAAATGGATTCGCCAGTTGAGGAGTTACATCTGTTTGGTTTTGAGTATTTTGTGGAAGCATAGTTTTTCTCCTTAATAGCCCCATAGAGGCAGGTTTATATTAGTGGGGCTTACACAACCTAATATAAACCTGTAGTCAATTATTTTCTAGACCTTTTGTTTGTGAAATATATCACAGCAGCTGAGGTTAGAAGATACGGTAAAAAGATAAGTATTGTTAGCAAGAGATTTTTCCTCCTTAAAAGAGTATAATGAAAGTAAAAGGTTTATCAGAGGGGAAGTCGACTTGTTCCTTTGATGGTTTTAGTATAAGATAAAAATTGTTTTCACGGAATTGTAGTTTTTATTCACTTTTTTCAGTGATGCTTTATTTTTTTCACGAGAGGGCTGAAAATGACTGAATTGAGATTTGGGTGTATTGTAGAAATTATTAGAGAAGAGTCAAGTGTAAAATATAAAAATGATTTTTTTAATTACTTTATAAAAGAACTGTATGTTGAACTTGGTGGTGATGTCGATTTATTTATTCCCTTAGATGCTACCGCCTCCTATAGGGTGAGGTCTATGAGTAAGGATTATGCAGGTGCTGGTAGTGTTGGTGGAACTAAAGGTGTTCCAGAGCAGCTATATACTGCATTTTCAACAGTAGATGATGAAAATTGTGTTGAGAGAGTGGTGAAATGTTTAGTAAGAATTAAAAATTCTACCTTTAAAAGAGAGGGCAGTGATGATGTATGCACTGTAAATTTAAACATCAGCAATATTGCTAATAAACTTAGAGAATACCTGTCTTCAAAAAAGCTTGATGTTTTTTCTGAAGATAATCAAAGGCGGATTAATCAATCATCTAAAAATAATATCGAGCTGATTGCAAGTCTTTTAACCTATACTGTAAAATATGTTTCTAACCATATTGGTGATTATGAAGCGTCTGATGATCTATATATACCAAATGGACTTAGAGCGATTTGTGATAATATATTAGAATATTTTTATGGTGAGTTTATAATTTCTTGCTATGATGGTTTATTTATTCCAGAATTTCAATACCGGTGTAATCATTATTGTCAATTCTTAGATGATTTTGAAACTGTAAAGTTTTTAACAATGAAAAATAATGAAGTAACTCTAAGATATGAAGAATTACAAGATGATCTTTTTGAAGAGCAAATAGAAAGAATTGTTTTAGTTCATAATCTGTTAGATTCTCAGATGATACAGAGAGCTTTTATGGGCTCCGATAAACTCCAGATGGAGTTTATAATGGAGAATTTTTTATCTAAAAATGTTTACTTATCTTATGGATATTTTGATAGTATAGATGATTTTATAAATTGTTTGATGGATAAGTTTATCTCGTTTGTATATAGAAAATTTAATGAAATCAAAGCTATTGACATAATGTTGGAGTATCCGATAGGGACATTTTATATTGAGTCCATGCCTAATAAAGAAAAAATAGAAGAAACTTTAACAATGCTGGAATGGTATCTTAATTATTTAAATACTTCATCGTCTCCTAATAATCCTGAATCAGTTTCACAAAAACTAAAAGATAATCCTGAAATAAATAAAAATTTTAATGTCTTATTGGATTTTAAGATTTCCGAAAGCAAAGTACATACTTCAGGAGTTATTGCATGGGTTATGCTTGGTTAACCATATTGAATTGACATTTTGAAACAAACATGCTATAATATTATTGTTTTAGAGCAACCTAAAACAACCATCTACTTGGTAGGCATTCATTAACCTACCGAGTAGACGGGGGTTAAGGGGAACTTAAAATGCAAATTACAAATTCAATATGTCAAAAATTAACCGAGCAATTGACTTCTAACCCAAAAATGAGTAAGGAGAATATTGCAAGAAGGATGATAGCTTATAGCTATCCAGATACTTTTATAGTTGACTATCTTGGAAGTGAAACAGAGTTTAATAGAATTTCGAATCTGCAGAGAACTGAACTGCAAGAACTTATCTCTGAAATAGCTTCACAGGTAAATAATTCTAAGCTACATCAAGAAAGTTATTTTGACGGATATAATGCTATTGCTCAAGTTTATGGTTTGGATAAGTCAGATGTTTTAAACTTAAGGAAATAGTTAGTTTCAAGACCCTGCTTGGGTCTTTTTTTATTTAGTCTACATTGTCTTAATTAAGCTTTCTTGCTATAATAGAACTAACAGATAAGGCTCTATTAACTTTATAGGAGGAAGTGAAATGAAAACAAGGACTTATGGCTGGATTCAAAACCCGTCAAGCTTTTCCAGTTTAAAGAAAGTTGTTCAAATTTTTGACGCAAACTCTCAGCATTATAAAAATTTACGAGATCATCTTGTTAAGAAAATATATTTTGATGATATTCGACTAGAATTGCAGAAAAAATTGGATAATAACAATACTGTTTTCACTTATGCAGAGTTAGTTGGAACTTCTAAAGACAAGAACGGGAAATCTCCCAAAGCTCGAAAAGATGCAGTTGCTGATGCTCTTATTCAAGTAACGATTCTTCCTCAACAAGCAGCTCGAACTGGAAAAGATTGGACGGATAACTGGACGGCAGATGGATTTTTGCGTTGGGCTGTAAGCCTCAATTTTGTAGAAGTTGATAGAGGACAGGACAGTTTTTCAATAACAGAGAAAGGTTTAGAATTTTCACAAGTTCAGGAAGGTTCTAAAGGAGAAAAGCAGATTCTTCGAAAAGCCCTACTATCTTATCCTCCTGCAACTCAAATTTTGTCTTTGTTAGAGAGAAACGGTGGCTACTGTACTAAGTATTATTTGGGAGAACAACTTGGTTTTAGGGGAGAAAAAGGATTTACTTCTTACAATGAAGACCTAATGTTTGATTGGCTGTCTTCAGCGAGCAAAGAAGAACAGAAAGCAATAAAATCCGATGTTGAGGGAACGAGCGATAAATACGCACGAGGTATTTGTAATTGGTTGAAAAATGTTGGTTTAGTAGACTCAAAAACTGTTAAACGGAAATTTGAAGATGGCGTAGAGAATGGTTTTCAAGGATATAAAATCAATGCTCGTGGTTTGCATGCTTTAAAGCAATCAAGGGGTTCTTCTAAAAATTCTAAAAACGAAAAATTTGTTATGTGGGAATTCTTTGCAACTGATGGTAAAAATAGAGATTATATCCGTACTCGTAGAGCTTATATTGTAAAATTTTTAAAGGAAACTACTTCTCTGAGTGTTGTTTTGGATAAACTTCGTCTTAAAGGTTTTCACGATGAGAAAGAAATTATTCTTGAAGATATTAAGGGTCTAAATTATTTTGGTCTCCAAATTGAGCTGAATAAAGAAAACAATAAAGTTACAATAAAAGATAAAGTCAATGATTTTTCAATTCCTGAAATAAACGTCACAAAAGAACTCAAAGATGAGCAATCAGAGAAGAGAAAGGCTAAGTTCTTAAAAGAAACAAAGTTGCCAATGAAGTATATCGAGTTACTAGATATTGCGTATGATGGAAAACGCAATCGAGATTTTGAAATTGTGACGATGGAATTATTTAGAGAAGTTTATAGGCTGAATTCAAAATTATTAGGTGGTGGTCGTAAACCAGATGGTCTAATTTATACTGATGATTTTGGAGTCATTGTAGATACAAAAGCGTATGGAGAAGGTTATTCAAAATCTATCAATCAAGCAGATGAGATGATTCGCTACATTGAAGATAATAAAAGGCGTGATGAAAAACGAAACCCTATAAAATGGTGGGAATCTTTTCCAAGTTCCATCTCACAAAATAATTTTTATTTCTTATGGGTATCTAGTAAATTTGTTGGTAAATTTCAAGAGCAGTTAGCTTATACTGCCAATGAAACTCAAACCAAAGGTGGAGCTATCAATGTAGAACAGATACTAATTGGTGCGGATTTAATAATGCAGAAAATGTTAGATATTAACATGATACCTTCTTTCTTTGAAAATCAAGAAATCATATTTAAAAAAGTATAGCCGTTGTATCTAACGACTATACTTTTTCTGTGTATGGATTATATAGTAGATTGAAATAAGATATGAACACATCTATTAGGAAAGTCAAATTAATTTCTAGAAATGTTTTAGCAGTCATGGCGTACTATTCTAAATTCAAAACACTATAATTAGTCACCAACACTTCAACACTGTCCTCTTGTTTTGTATTGTAGGAAGAATTTTTGTAGTGATAATTTAGTTTTGTCATGTATAAGTTTTCTTGCTCCACAAATGTTTCTAACAATTTATGGTGCTTACCTTTATGAAGAATGACATTGCTAAGTGCAAATTTTATATTTTTAGCATTTAGAGTTTTCATCATATCATACATTTCTTGTTCTTGTTTTTCTCCCCAGTCAGAAAAACCTCTTTTCCCATCATTGTAACTTCCAGTAGTTATTAGATAGGGAGGGTCAAGATAGACAAAATCATTATCAGAGAGAGAGCTAATGTCATAATCTGTAAAAAATCCATCTTGAAAGGTAACATTCATTTGTTGGATTCGTGCAATAAAATTCAGCAGGTTATTTTTCATATTTTCGCTGAAGTGACTTCTGTTTCTTCCAAAGGGGTTATTAAATTCCATCGAATTATTAAAGCGAAACTGATAGTTGTAACTGTATGACGATAAAATATACAAATCTAATGGATTAGGATTTTCATTATACTGCTTTCGAAATTCAAGAAATGCTTGTTCGTTTGTTTTAGATAAGCCATATTCTTTTATTCGATTTTCGATTTTTTCAACTAAATCAACAGGATTCTGATGTTGAAAATAGCGGAACATTTCATTGATACGATAATTCATATCATTGAAAATGTGTTGATTTGCTGATACATTGATCCCAACATTTGCACCCCCACTAAAAATATCAACAAAGGTATCAATATCTTTTGGGAAAAGTGGCACAATCTGATTCAGAAGTTTGTATTTGCCACCTATATAGTTTAAGGGACTTTTAATGTATTTTTTATGATTTATAATGGTTGTTTGAGATTTGCTATTCTTTTTTTCTTTTTTTATATTTTTAACTTCTTTTTTTTGAATGTAAAATAGTAATTCGTAAAGCTCTTTTGTTTTTGATTTTGGTTTAGATTGGTATTTTCTATAGGAAATTCTATTTAACTCTACTTGTCCATCAAAAGAATATTTTTTTAATAATTCAAATAGTTCTTCCTCAGGAATAATCCCTTCGTTATTGTAGCTGAGAATGATATGAGTAGCATCAATATTTGCAATCAAATCTTCCATTGCACTAAGAGCTTTATTTTTTGTTGAATAATCACTTTTTAGTGATTTCCAATCAAAGATTTTTGTTACACCTTTTAAATCAGGCTTGTCGTTTCTTGCTACATTTTCTAACAGATGGTAATTAGAGGCATATTGTCGTGAATTATAGGGAGTGTCGATATAAACAATATCAGCTTTAATTTTTCGAACCAATTCATTTGCATCTTCATTAAAAGCCTTATTATCTTTGTAATTATTTAAGATAGTAAAATCTTGTAACTCTAAATCATTCAATGCACGTTTATCCCAATGTTTCAAAAATGCACCGTAAGTGCCAGTTATATTACTTACATAGGGAATTGCTTCAATTAGGGAGGTGATTAGATAGCAGTACTCATATTCTGAAAGTAAATTTTGATTATTCCAGTCATCAATTTGATTTCTAATAAAATCGATTCGGTTAGCGTTACTCTCTGTTAGATACATTGCATTACCTACAGGAGAGTAGTTATTGGTGTAATATTTTTCTTCTGTGATGGGTAAAGAAGACTGTAGGAAGTCAATAGGATTTTCAATTCCAATTTCTTTTAGCCTTAAAAATGAAAGCTTGTTATTGTTTTCAATAGTTGCTTTCCCCTTGATATAATTGAAATATAATAAATCGTTAGAGTAGACTGTATAGTACTGCTTAAAAAACTGAGATACAGTATTCGTCCCAGCAAATAGGTCTAAAAAGATTTCCTCACTACCAGTTGTATGTTTGTCTACCATTTTCTTGATTTCATCAAGTAGCAGTTTTTTTGAACCTATGTATCTCATTTTTACATCCTTATTCATCCTTTTGTTCCTCCTATTATAGCATATAAAATTTAAAGTTCCAATACTTTATTCGAAAATTTTTAAGATGAAGTATGTATGGACTTTAAAGTGGTATAATAAATGTATAGATAACTAAACAAAAGAGGTAATTTATCGTGATAATAAAAGCTCTTCGAATTAAAGGTTTTAAAAAATTTAGAGAATTGGAAGTAAAATTCAATGATGAAATTTCGGTTATTGTAGGAGAAAATAAAAGTGGAAAATCCAGCTTATTGTTAGCGTTGGATATAGCTCTAAACCAATCTGTTTTCAATCGTGCAGATTCATCGCTTGATAGATATTTGAATAAAGAGGATAGGATAGAAAATGGATGGCGTGAAGAGATAGTATCTGAAATTTTAGCATAGCCTGTAGGAAATGCGAGTAATTATAGGAATTTGCATAAGATAATTGATGTAGAAAGGTTTGTATTCAATGATTCAAAGAGGTTCAGAGTTTAGAAAATGGGATTTACATATTCATTCTCCCTATACAGTGTTAAATAATCAGTTTGATAAGCTGTCCGATGGAAGTCCAGATGTAGAAAAATTCATTCAAAAGATAAGGGATGAAGGTATCTCTGCTGTTGGATTGACTAATTATTTTAACTTTAATGATGATGATTTTAAGTTAAAGGAAAGATTGAATAAAGAAGGAATTGCAACTTTTTTAAATCTTGAGGTTAGGTTATCAAATATTAATAAATCTGATGAACTTTTTGACTATCATGTAGTATTTGATAATGAGGTTCAAGACGACATAGTAAAAAATTTACTTGGTCACTTAAAGGCTAATATTGGTGATGGCGAAAAATCATTTAATCGTTTAAGCAAAACTGAAATAGACAAGAAGGCTCACATTCCTTTTAAAGATTTATTAAAAGTCTTAAATAGCGATAGAGAACTTAATGGTCGTTTTCTAACTGGCTTTCTTTCTAGAGGTCACGGTAGTGCAACTAGTGATTCTGATTCTAAAAATAAGGCAGTTTATGAAGATATTTGTATCAATTCTGATTTTTTGATTCATTCTAGTAATGAAGTAAATATCACAAAAGATAGAGAATTTTGGCTTGATAAATCCCCGCATATAAGACCACTACTTCAATCCTCAGATTCTCACTCTTTGGAGCAAATAGGAAGTAAATATTCTTGGGTGAAAGCAGATTTAACTTTTGATGGTTTGAAACAAATAAAGTATGAACCAGAATATCGAATTAGTGTTGAGAAAGAAAAACCAACTCTCGAAAAGAATGAACTTGTCATTGATAAGATTCTATATAATGGTCAAGATATTTATTTATCTGAAAATCTAAATACAATTATTGGTGGACGCTCAACTGGCAAATCAACTTTATTGAATTCTATAGCTAAAAAACTGGGACGAGAGCTGAATGATAATTCATATTCTTTTGAGAATATGGATGACTTTCATATTATTTGGAAAGACCAGCAAGAAGATAATTCCAGACAGATAGAGTATATACCTCAAGAGTATATGTTTGCTTTAGCCAGAGACAATAAGAAACTTAAAGATTTGGTAGGAAATATTATTCAATCCAAGGCAATGGACTCTGAGTTAAAGAAATATGAACAAAATTGCACTGCTTTACGTCTTGAAATTAGAGGGTTACTTGATAGTTATAAAGAGAACCAAAAAAATATTCATGAGCTAATTAAGCCAGAAGCAGAAAAACAAGCTACTCAAAATCGAATAGATATATATGAATCAAAGAAAAAAGAATTATTAAATGCTAGTGAGATAACGGAACAAGAAAGAGATTTATTTGAAAATCAAAATAAAGAATTGCAGTTATTGAAAAAACAAAAAGAAATTCATGAATCTGACTTGCGATATGTATTGGGTATTCCTCCAATTACATTTGAATTTCAAAGTTTTGATAGAATAAATTCTCCATCTCCAGATTTAAGAGTCAGAATTGGTCAAATAACAGTTCGATTGCATGATTCTGTTAGAGCTCAGCAGAAACATGAAATTAAGGTAATAAAATTGGAGAAAGAAAGTCTGATTAAAGATAGTGAAAATAAAATTGCGGATATAGAAAATGATGACATATACAAGAAATGTGTTGCAGCAATGAAAAATAATTCAGAGATAGCGAGGTTAAATTCTTTAATTAAGAATGAAGTTGATATTTTGGCTAAAATTGAAGCGTTTGAAAAACGAAGGGATGAATTAGATAAAGCAACAGAAGAAATTCAAAAAGAGATTATTTCGAAATATAAGGAATACTCTAATATTAGAACTGGATTATTGAATGATTTCAAGATTGAAGATGATGATTTAAAGATTTCAGTCAAGTTCTCATTAATTGATTTAGAGGATGAATTTTATTATATTAATGCTCGAGGTCGTTCAAAACAAGATTTTATAGAAAAAATGATAGGTTCTTTTGAGGAAGTTGTTGATTCAATATTTGACGAGGATAGTCTTGCGTTTAATGGAAATAAAGATAAATTTAGTCACATTGAGCATTTTCTCACTACTAATTTTTACAAATATAGTTTTGTGATTGAATATCAAGGTGATAAATTTGAACAAATGTCTCCTGGTAAAAAAGCGTTTATTGTATTAAAATTAATATTAGAGTTTTCAGATAGTAAAATCCCAGTATTAATTGACCAGCCTGAAGATAGTTTGGATAATAGGGCAATATATACTGAATTGACAAAATACATCAAAGAAACTAAAGAGGATCGACAAATAATCATAGTTACTCACAATCCTAATATAGTTGTATCTGGTGACGCGGAAAATATTATTGTAGCTAATCAGCAATCTGATAATTCTCCAAATCAAAATGGTAAGAAGTTTGATTATATAAATGGTGCTTTAGAGAATCGTAATAATAATTCTAAATCTGAATTTATTCTTCAAAAATACAACATCAGGGAACATGTGTGTGATATTTTGGAAGGTGGAGAAGATGCATTTATGAGGAGGGAGAAAAAATACAGTATCAACCGTTAACAATAATTTATATCTGCAAAATAACAAGAATAGTTATTTTTGTGTTAAAGTCTAACACACACATTTAGCTCGAGGAGACTCGGGCTTTTTGGTTGGGTGAATGCTTTTACACAGTAGAGAAAGGTAAAATATAATAGATTGAATCTGGAATAGTCCACGGACTTTTCTAAAATATTATTAGGAACTGGTTTGAATTTTGCAATTAAATTGTTCAGTTTTTATTTCGTTTAACTATATTTAAGGTAAATCGATAGCTTCTTGCGTTCGCTTCGCCTTTCGGTTCGGGTTGCTTAACTTTGCACTAGCACCGCCGTTTCTGCCCAATTTTGGCACACGACTTATTGTATTTTTACACAATATTAGTCTGTGTAGAGGAGGGCGGAGGAATCTTCAAGAAAATATTCTAAGCTTTTTATTTCCTTTTTTTGCTTCTGTTACGATGGATTGCCTTTCGAAAATCTCCAGCAGTTGAGCTTTTTACAACTCCATATTTTCACAAAAATACCAGTAAAAAATCTTAATTTTTAGCCCAAATACTGATGTAAATTAAACTCAAAAATAGGCTGGACTTCATTGCTACAGAGAGTTATGATGGACATGTAAAAGAAATTTAACAGATAGGAGTGGTATGTATATCGATTTAGAAACTGAAATGTATCTACAAAAATTAGAAAGCAAAATACGCCAGCAAACATATTGGGGCGTTGTGCCAGAAATGCCAATTGAATGGCAACCAAACCAATTAGGATTTTACCTTGACGACCCGGTATCTTTTCCTGCATTTTTAACGAGACTACGAGTGTTCGAAAAAGGTTTTGCCTTCGATAATGTTGAAACTAACGTTTTTAAACGCAAGATAACAGTTTTTGCCATTAACGAAAGCAAAGAAAAGTTTATTGCGAAAATCAAAAAGTTGCTCACTTGCCAAAGTAGAGGTGAGATGTGTGAAATTTTGCTATACATTTTGGCAACGCCAGTAACTTATATCGATGAGGCTGTTTGTTAGCCAGAATTAACAACAAAATTACCCCAGTTTTGCGACTGGGGCGTTTGTTTTGAATTGAAAATATATGGAAAATTTTTTAATACAGTGTAAAAATGTCAGAAAAATTAAAAACAGTTATAAATAATATGCTACTATTGACAAAGTGTAAGGATATCGTTATATTAGTAACACCGAAGATTTCTTGTTTTCTTTAACCAACACATTTTTATTTAATGAAAGTGAGGACGGTACAGATAAAAAAATAAATTTAATTTCAATGCTTATAGGTGCTGGAGGAACTGGGAGTGTGTATGGCTTTATTCAACCAATGCCTTTTTGGAATCTTGTTGTGATAGTTGTAGGGGGTAGTATAGTTATTTCTATTATTTCATATAGCACACATGCCATTCTTAATTCTGACAAAAAATCCAGAAACTTAGGTGGGATTATATTTGCTTGGACTGGGAGGGAAAACAACTACCTTAAACCTAAAAATAAAGCCTCGCCAAAATATGAAAGAAAAAATCACCACTAATAGTGGTGAAGCTAATGCAAATCAGTCTTATCGTTCTCTTGTTGGTTAACTATAAGTCTGATAACTAAAAATAAGAAATCTTCTTCCCAGTGATACCCGAACTATCATTGGGATTTTCTTTTTTATTTATTCCGAAAACATATATATTATAGGTGTTCGAAATAACTTAAGTTATTATACCAGACCAGTCTAAAGATTGCAACAGTTTTGTTGAAAAAGCGTTAAAATAACCAAAATTGGGGATTTTCACTTCGAAAATAGGGCTTAAAAACACATCACCCATCATGTAATCGTGCAATTCTTCAAAAGTTGTAAGGTGAACTGTTTCAATTTGAGGGAGTTTGGGTTCAGCTTCGAAATTTTGACTGCTTTCGTTGCTCTGGTTGAATTTTTCCATAAAATCTCCTTTGCTTTATTGGTGTGTACATGATAACTCTCTATAGGGGAAGAGTCAAGCACTTTTTCACGAAAAACCCCAACGACTTGAAATCGCTGGGGTTAAGGGGCTAGAGTTGGTTAGTTGTTGGACTGCTGGGTGAGGTGTGGACATTATAGCGTAATTTGTGATAAGATAGGGATATGAATCTGAAAGTGAAACAAAAAATACCATTAAAAATAAAACGAATGGGAATCAATGGAGAAGGGATTGGTTTTTACCAAAAAACCTTAGTTTTTGTACCAGGAGCCCTCAAAGGTGAAGACATCTATTGTGAAATTACTTCTATTAAACGTAATTTTGCTGAAGCAAGATTACTAAAGGTTAATAAAAAGTCCAAATTTCGAGTGGTGCCTACTTGTACCGTCTATAATGAATGTGGTGGTTGCCAAATCATGCACCTTCACTATGATAAACAACTAGAGTTCAAAACGGACTTACTTCATCAAGCTCTTAAAAAATTTGCTCCTGAAGGTTATGAAGACTATGAGGTTCGTCAAACTATTGGTATGAAAGAGCCAAAATACTATCGAGCGAAGTTGCAATTTCAAACTCGAAAATTTAAAAATCAAGTCAAGGCAGGTTTGTATGCACAAAACTCGCATTACTTGGTTGAATTAAAAGATTGCTTAGTTCAAGATAAGGAAACACAGGTTATTGCAAACCGCCTAGCAGAATTACTTACTTATCATCAGATTCCAATCACGGATGAGAGAAAAGTTCTAGGTGTTAGAACTATAATGGTCCGACGAGCAAGAAAGACTGGACAGGTTCAGATTATTATTGTTACAAACCGCCAGCTTAATTTAACCCAACTAGTAAAAGACTTAGTTAAAGATTTTCCAGAAGTTGTGACAGTAGCTGTGAATACAAATACAGCTAAAACCAGTGAGATTTATGGTGAAAAGACAGAGATTATCTGGGGACAAGAGAGTATTCAAGAAGGTGTACTCGATTATGAATTTTCACTATCTCCTCGAGCTTTCTATCAACTAAATCCTGAACAAACAGAAGTTCTTTATAACGAGGCGGTAAAAGCGTTGGATGTTAATAAAGAAGACCATTTGATTGACGCTTATTGTGGAGTTGGAACGATTGGATTTGCCTTCGCAAAGAAAGTTAAAACACTAAGAGGTATGGATATTATTCCAGAAGCAATTGAAGATGCTAAGCGAAATGCCAAAAGGATGGGGTTTGATAATACTTATTACGAAGTTGGGACTGCAGAAGAGATTATCCCGCGTTGGTACAAAGAAGGTTATCGAGCAAGTGCCTTGATTGTAGATCCTCCGCGTACCGGATTAGACAATCGATTGTTAGATACAATTGTAAACTACGCTCCTGAAAAGATGGTCTATATTTCTTGTAACGTATCAACTTTGGCACGTGATTTAGTTCGATTAGTGGAGGTTTATGACCTTAAATACATCCAGTCAGTAGATATGTTTCCTCACACAGCGCGGACGGAGGCTGTTGTGAAATTATTACGGAAAAATTGTAAGTAAACAGAGACTAAAAGATATCAAATGCTAAATTCCCAAACTAAGTTCCACCGCTAATTCAAGTGAAAGTTAGTCTGATAAAGAGACTGGGACAAAAGTCTAACCTTAAATATAAAAAGCGAACAAAACGAGTTATCTGACACTCAGAATTCTGTCTTGTTCGCTTTTTTGTCTAATCTATCGATTTTAGAAATTTATAATAAAGAATTCCTAAAATCAAAATCTTTTTGTCCCAGTCTCTTAGTTCCAGTGGACCTCTTTTTCATGAGCTCGGAAACAAGAAAGCGAATCAAGGCCAGTGGGTCTTTTCTCATGAGCTTATACTCAATTATTTTCAAAAAGCAACCTCGTCCTTTGTCCGCATCATAGAGGTGTTTGGTAACCTCAAGGGCAGTTTTATTATCCAGAAGTCTAGCGAAGATAAAGTTACAGAAAGATAGATTGAAGGTGAGTAGGACTTTACCTCCCATCCTCCCCATAACTGTATCCATTTCTAGCCAAGAATTCAGTTGATTAAGAGTCAAATAATTTTGGGAATCCTCATAGGAACGGCCTTTTTTAGCCTCTTTAGGGATAGAAGGTAGCTTACTTTTCCGTCTCTCTTTAAATTTAACGGCTCTGGCAAGATCAATCGGAGCGATAGACAGGTAACCTTTTCGGATGTGTCGATAGACAGTTGAGGAACTGACATCAAGGTTATGAGTTTTGAGAATATGATAGATGTGTTGCCCCTTTTTAACCCCATCAGAAATGACTTTGTCCATGTCCCAGAAAGTCTGAGAGTTGAGAGGAGTTCCTTCACGAGATTCAACAAGAGTTTGTTCGTACTGTTTTTGAGCTTGCTTAGCTAGGTAGAAAATTTTTTTAAATCCACAATTTTGTCTTCTTTTAGGACAGCCGTTACAGACAAAGGGAGCTTTGTCGAGTAGAGGGCAAGGAAGGTTATCGCATGTAGATTCTCGGACTAGTCTGTTTCGTTTGACTTCTTTGGAAACGGTTGTCGGGTCTTTTAGAATAAGTTGCCCAATAGCTTTGAAGGTTTCACCACGCTCTAAGCCTAGTTGGATATCATTACGGTCTGAAAGGGTAAGATGTTTATGTTTTGTCATAGTAGACCTCATTTCTAACTCAAACGTCTCACACTTAATTCCACCATAAAAATCCGTTTTAGACTAATTTCCACTTCGATTAGGCAAGTGGAAGTTGTTTTGAGAAGTTACGACATTAGAAAAAGCGCCAAAAAGCTGGAAACATTTGCCTTGAGCTATTGACAAAAGTGAAAGAATCAGATAGAATAGTAAAGTATGTTTAGTAACTGATCACTTTATAGCCGGCTAAACGAATACAAAATCTATGAGGAGGTATTCATCGTGAAACGTACTTATCAACCAAGTAAACTTCGTCGTGCGCGCAAACACGGATTCCGTAACCGTATGTCAACTAAAAACGGTCGTCGCGTATTGGCAGCTCGTCGTCGTAAAGGACGCAAAGTTTTGGCTGCATAATCCAAACGAATTAGAACAAAAGTCAGTAGGAACTCGAGTCTACTGGCTTTTATTATGTTTAAAAGATACACAAGAGTAGATGGGGTTGATATAATACTCTTCGAAAATCTCTTCAAACCACGTCAGCTTCGCCTTGCCGTATATATGTTACTGACTTCGTCAGTTCTATCTGCAACCTCAAAACAGTGTTTTGAGCTGACTTCGTCAGTTCTATATACAACCTAAAAGCAGTGCTTTGAGCAACCTGCGGCTCGCTTCCTAGTTTGCTCTTTGATTTTCATTGAGTATAAAAAGTAGATTTTGGTAGGAAATAAAGTACAAGTATGAGGCGTATTTTCAATCAAGAAGTTTATAAAAATTCGATATATTGTAATATAACAAAAACTCCTACTAATTTTAAAGGTTAAAATTGACGGGGGGGGGATTTATAGTAAAATAAGACTTGTAAATCAATATAAAAGATTGGCTTATTATAATAATATCTTTATAAAACAATCATATCTTTTAGAAAAAAATGAATGGAGAAAGATGAAATAATGAAGTATAAGAAAGCTAAAAAACAGTCGCCGAAAATGTGGAACCGTTTGGAGAAGTTTTCTATCCGGAAATTTAGCATTGGAGTGGCATCATGCTTGATTGGAGCTATTACTGTGCTTACTTCGTCGTCTCAAATGGCTAAAGCAGACGGAATAATAGCGTATGAAGCTAATGGTGATAAAGTTACCGCTTATGCACATGGCGAAAGTGTGTATAAACTTAGAGGTACTTCAACAAGTATTTACAATGCATTTTTGATGGATGTAGATACTTCTAAATATACAAAAGAAAATCCAATCATTAAAGTTACATTAACTTATAATGCTAAAGACAATCAAACTGGGAGTGCTCCGATTTTCTGGAGTGGTCGCCCAATGCATTGGTTCACTGTGCCAGAAGCAACAGAAGAATTAGGACGTGACTATAAACTTTCACTAACAAATGGTAGTGGTAATACTACGGAGTTTTCAGATTGGCGCAGTTGGGAAAGTAATTCACGTTTTATTCATAGTAAATATAAAGGTAATCCAGATGCTTGGGAAAGATACAATACCACTACTACAGAAATGTTGAGAAAAACTCCATTTGTAAGTTTAAATAGTGAATTTAATAAAGTTTTAGGGGATAATAACAATAGATGGTATGACAACAGTAATATGCCTACTCAAGATATTATGAGAGATCTTCGTGCTAAGAGTAATAGTATTTATATCGATTGGGAAAAAAGAGCTGCGGGAACTGTAACAGTTAGTTATACTACAAAAGTGAAAGATCCTGAAAAAACTAAAGAAATAACGATTGGTATGGGGGTATATCAACCTTCTAACGCTCAGCAATATGCTCGTGTTGAAACCATAAAACTTCCAGTATTGTATAAATTGAATGAAGTCTTTGAACCTAAAGAACCAGAACGTACAGCAGTAAAAAATATAACAAATTTAGACGATGATGAGATAGCTATTATTAGAGAAAAAATTTGGGCAGCAAACTTGAAAAATACTAGTACACTTCTAAGTACTAATAATGCTTTTAAAGATAATCTAAAGGATAGTTCAAATAATGGTGCAAACTCAATTAGTATAGATAAAACTACTGGTACAGCAACGATTACTTATAAAGATAATACAAAGGATACTATTGAGGGTTCTAAGTTGATTTATAAGAAACCAGGAGAACCAAAACCAGTAACACCACCAGATGGTGTAGGAGCTAATGGATTAGTAACAAAAGATGGTAATAGCTTTTACATGGATCCGTTAGAAGTAGATGATTTAAATAATATCAGTGAGCCTCAACGTAAAAAAGCAAAAGAAAAATTTATGAAGGCTAATTTGACGGCTGCAGGCTTGCAAGAATATGATGATCGAGGAGGGGTATCTAAAAATAATCTAAAACCCAACGTTAATTTCAGTAAGTTGCCTGCCGGAGGAAGAAATAGAGCAAGTATCGATTTTAGAGGTTCGGATTATTATATAAGTTTATATAATCAGGCTAATAACACACCAATAGGAGTTATCCATAAAGAATACCTATTCAAACAAAAAGCTAAACCCGCTTTTGATATTAATGCAGCAAAAGAAGAAGCTAATAAGTTAATTGATTCGTTAGATAATCTATATCCTAATGAGAAATTAGGTTATAAAGCTATAATAAAAAATGCACCAGACCGTGATAGTATAGAAAGAGAAGTGAATCAAGCAAAAGCTAAAGCTAATGAAAATGCTGTGAAATTAGCTGAAATGAAAAAAGAGGCTAATGATAAGATTAATGGTTTGAATTATTTAACAAAAGAAGAAAGAGAAAATGCCATTAATAAGATTAACTCTGCAACGATTAAACAGGGTGATAATAATGTTGATAGTGCTGTAACGAATGATAAAACAGATACTGATGCTGATCGTGAGGCAACAAAAGCTCGTTTAAATAGTGTTGTCAATGAACTTGTTCAGCAAGATTTACAAAAAGCACGTCAAAAAGCGATTGAAACAATAAATAGTATTCCGAATGAAGACTTATCATCAGATAAGAAAACTGATTATATAAATAAAATAAATGCTGCAAGTAAAATAGGTCCTGCAAGTGAAGATGGAACGATTCTGAATATAGTAGAAAAAGCTCAAAAAGAAGCATCGCAATCAGAAGCAGATCGAAAGAAAGCAGAAGCGGATAAAGTTCGTCAGCAATATAAAGATATGATTGCTAATATTCCTGGATTAACTAACGAGGAGAAAACAGAGTATAATAATGCAATTGATGCAGCAAATAATGTTGATGAAATGAACGCTATCGTTGAATTTGCTAAGTTAGCAGGTGAACGCAAAAATGCTAAATCAGAGATTGATAAACTAGATTATTTAAATGATAATCAAAGACAATCATTCATTAACGCTATAAATGATAGTGCAACAAAAGCTGAATTAGATTATTATGTTTCACAAGCTATACAATTAAATAGTAAAATGAAACAACTTCATGACTTAGCTGCAGAAGCACGTAAAATAAAACCAAAAAGTGGTGCTCCGCAAGATAAATACACATCAGCCGCTGCTGATAAACAAGCTGCATTTGACAAGGCCTTAGCAGATGCAGAAAGAGTATTAGATAAAGCAACTGGTGCTGATGAAGCTATAACAAGTGTAGGAAAATTATTCACTGCATTAGAAACAGCCATTAATGAATTAAAACCTGGTGAGAAAGTAACTATTCCAGCAGATAAAACTGCTTTAAAAGCAGAATATGATAAAGGGGATTCTGTTAAAAAATCACCAGCTTATACTAAAGAGACAGATCCAGATAAGAAAACAGCTTATGATAGAGCATTAGAAACAGCTAAAAATGTATTAGATAATCCTGATGCTACACAGGATGCAGTAGATAAAGCATTAGAAGATTTAGAAGTAGCTAAAGCAGGTTTAAATGGTAAACAAGACGAATTTGCTTTAACGAAGAAAGATGAAAATGCTGTAGCTATTTCTATAGAACCAGTTAAAGGTGAGATTGTGTCTAAAAAAGAAGACAAGGATCTTATTTTAGGGAAAATAGATGGAATACCAACTGGTGCGACAGTAATTTATAATCCAATAGTAGAAAAAACCAATAAAAAATATGTGCCGGTAAAAGTTACACATGAAAATGTTTCAAAAGAAATTGAAATAGAAGTTGTTCAATCAGTTGCATCAAAAGTAACACCAGAAGTAAGTACAGCGAAACTAAGTGAAGTGCCAAAAGAAAATGGAACAATCACAAAAAAATCAGACGTACAAAAAGTTAAAGACGCTGTAAAATTACCAGAAGTACCAAAAGACCAACCACAACCAACAAAAGAGTTAGTTGACGGAGGGAAAGTAGTACCTGGTACAAACCAAAGTGCCGATGGTGGAGCAGATAATACAGGCAAACTAGTAGTTAAAGTAGAAGTTAAGTATCCAGATGACTCAAAAGA
>CAUQVK010000012.1:0-27459 GCA_963521495.1 uncultured Streptococcus sp. | reverse complement strand
CGGTCACTCCTCGCCTTGAACATCCCAAGAAGGCAGACGCTCAGACAATTGAGACATCTAAAAATAAAATCTACATTCGAGACCTTAAGTAAGCGCTTTAAAGAGGAGGGGACTTATAACAAAGTACGCTTGATGTACCAAGATGAAGCTGGTTTCGGAAGAATCAGTAAGATGAGTTCTTGTTGGGCTCCTCAAGGAATCCGACCTAGTATTCCTAGTCATTATATGCGAGAATATCGCTATTGTTATGGGGCAGTAGATGCTCAGACAGGAGATTCCTTCTTCCTCATTGCTGGAGGATGCAATACTGAGTGGACGAATGAATTTCTACGGCAAGTCTCACAAGCTTATCCAGATGACTATATTTTACTTGTAATGGATAATGCTATATGGCATAAATCAAGTACCTTAGAGATTCCAAGTAATATTGAGTTGGCTTTTATCCCACCTTATACACCAGAAATGAATCCTATTGAACAAGTCTGGAAAGAAATTCGAAAACGAGGTTTTAAAAATAAGGCTTTCCAAACATTGGAAGCTGTTATTGATAAGCTTCAAGAAGTTATTCAAGGACTGGAAGAAAGCGTTGTAAAGTCCACTGTCAGCAGACAATGGACAAGGTTGCTTTTTGAAAATAGTTGAGTATGAAATACCATTATGGATTAGATATTATATTATTTCAAGGTTATTTTACAGTAGATATCTCTATGATTTTAATGAAGATTTAACCTTAAATAAAACTATAGAGTTAAAATTTTCTCTGAAGATGTTTTTTAGTATTTCGAACAATACTACTGGGTTCAAGTTTTAAAAAAGAAGCAAATATGGTATACTAAAGATTGAGTATTCTAGTGGAATTAGGACATTAATATGAAACAAACAATTATTCTTTTATATGGTGGGCGTAGTGCAGAACGTGAAGTTTCTGTACTTTCAGCAGAAAGTGTTATGCGTGCTATTAACTATGATCGTTTCACCGTTAAAACATTTTTTATCAGTCAGTCAGGTGACTTTATCAGAACTCAAGAATTTATTCAAACACCGAATCAAGGTGAACGTCTCATGACCAATGCGACGATTGACTGGGAAAAGACAGTTACACCAAGTGCCATTTACGAAGAAGGAGCAGTTGTTTTTCCAATCCTTCATGGCCCTATGGGAGAGGACGGTTCTGTTCAAGGTTTCTTAGAAGTGTTGAAAATGCCTTATGTTGGTTGTAATATTTTGTCATCTAGTCTTGCTATGGATAAAATTACAACTAAGCGTGTTTTAGAATCCTCCGGTATTGCACAAGTTCCTTATGTAGCAATTGTCGAAGGGGACGATTTAGATGCTAAAGTTGTAGAGATTGAAGAAAAATTGACTTATCCAGTCTTTACTAAACCGTCAAATATGGGTTCTAGTGTTGGTATTTCTAAGTCAGAAAATCAAGATGAACTTCGTCAAGCCTTAGAACTGGCCTTCAAATATGATAGTCGTATTTTAGTAGAGCAAGGAGTGACTGCCCGAGAAATCGAAGTTGGCCTATTAGGAAACTACGATGTCAAGAGTACCTTGCCAGGAGAAGTGGTCAAAGATGTTGCATTCTACGACTACGATGCTAAGTATATTGATAACAAGATTACTATGGATATACCTGCAAAGATTAGTGATGAAGTTGTTATAGTGATGCGCCGAAATGCTGAAGCAGCTTTCCGTGCTATTGGTGGTTTGGGCCTTTCTCGTTGTGATTTCTTCTATACAGATAAAGGAGAGATTTTCCTGAACGAACTTAATACCATGCCAGGTTTTACTCAGTGGTCTATGTATCCTCTTCTTTGGGAGAATATGGGAATCACTTATCCAGACCTCATTGAGCATTTGGTTGATCTTGCTAAGGAAAGTTTTGACAAGCGTGAAACGCATTTGCTATAAAAATGAAGAGAGGGTAGGAGCCAGAACCATCACTGCAAGGTGACTAGAATTCTCGGACTTCAACCCTTTTTTAAAGGAGTAGAAATGAAATTAACAATCCATGAAGTTGCCCAAGTTGTAGGAGCTAAAAATGATATCAGCATCTTTGAGGACACCCAGTTAGAAAAAGCTGAGTTTGACAGTCGTTTGATTGCGACAGGAGATTTATTTGTGCCCCTTAAGGGGGCGCGTGATGGTCACGACTTTATCGAAACAGCATTTGAAAATGGCGCTGCTGTAACCCTGTCTGAGAAAGAGATCGCAAATTATCCCTACATTCTAGTAGCTGACGTTTTGACTGCCTTTCAACAACTAGCTGCCTACTATCTTGAAAAAACTGCTGTTGATGTTTTTGCTGTCACAGGTTCAAATGGCAAGACAACGACCAAAGATATGCTCGCGCACTTGCTATCAACAACCTACAAAACCTATAAAACACAAGGGAACTACAATAATGAAATTGGCCTTCCTTACACAGTTCTCCATATGCCTGAAGGAACCAAAAAATTGGTCTTGGAGATGGGGCAGGATCATTTAGGGGATATCCATCTCTTATCAGAATTGGCTCATCCCAAAACAGCTATCGTGACCTTGGTTGGAGAAGCCCATTTGGCCTTTTTCAAAGACCGTTCTGAGATTGCTAAAGGGAAAATGCAAATTGCAGATGGTATGGCATCGGGTTCTTTGCTTTTGGCACCGGCTGACTCTATTGTAGAGGACTACTTGCCAGCTGATAAAAAGGTGGTTCGTTTTGGGCAAGGAGCAGAGCTGGAAATCACAGACTTGATTGAGCGCAAGGACAGTCTGACCTTTAAGGCTAATTTCTTGGAACAAGCCCTCGATTTGCCAGTGACTGGTAAGTACAATGCCACTAATGCCATGATTGCGTCTTATGTTGCCCTACAAGAAGGGGTTTCAGAGGAGCAAATTCATAAGGCTTTCCAAAATCTTGAATTGACGCGTAACCGTACCGAATGGAAGAAAGCAGCCAATGGAGCAGATATCCTATCAGATGTTTACAATGCCAATCCAACTGCTATGAAGCTGATTTTAGAGACTTTCTCTGCCATTCCAGCCAATGAAGGTGGCAGGAAAATTGCAGTGTTGGCGGACATGAAGGAACTTGGTGACCAGTCTATTCAGCTTCATAATCAGATTATTTTGAGCCTCTCGCCAGATGTGCTTGATACCGTTATTTTCTATGGAGAAGACATTGCTGAATTAGCCCAATTGGCTAGTCAAATGTTCCCAATCGGCCACGTTTACTACTTCAAGAAAACAGAAAACCAAGACCAATTTGAAGACCTAGTCAAGCAGGTCAAAGAAAGCCTTGGAGTCAATGACCAAATCTTACTCAAGGGCTCTAACTCCATGAATCTAGCTAAGCTGGTAGAAAGTTTAGAAAATGAATGCTAGTGATTTTGCCAAGTATCTTCAAAGAATGATTGCCCTTACAGATACTGGATTAACCTTTACAAAAGATCCTTTCGACCGTGAGCGCTACGAAGACTTGCGAGGCCTTTTATCTGAAATGTTGAATCAGGCATCAGACCTTGATTCCGAAGAAGTGGCAGAAGTCTTGAAGCCAACTTCTGCTTATGCGACTCCGTTAATGGACGTCCGTGCTTGGATTGTTGAGGACGAAAAGATTTGTCTGGTTAGGGGACAAGGAGAGAATGATTGGGCTTTGCCAGGTGGCTTTGGTGAAGTCGGCTATTCTCCAACAGAAAATATTCTCAAGGAAATTGAAGAAGAAACCGGTTTTGAAGCTAAAGTAGAAAGACTACTAGCTGTTTTTGATACAAATCGTTTCCAACTACAGAGCAAGCAATATGCAAAGTTTGTTTTTGAATGTAAGCTTCTAGATGGACAATTCCAAGAAAATCAAGAAATTGCTGACCTTCAATTTTTTGCCATTGACCAACTGCCGACCTTATCTGAAAAACGCATTACCAAGGAGCAAATAGAGATTCTTTGGCAGGTTTATCAAGGTCAGAGGGAGCAATATCTTGATTAAGAAGATGATTATCGTATTTCTAAATCCATTTTTGACAAATAGCATGGTATAATAAAATGCAGGAAAATTTTAAATCATGAGGAAGACTAGATGAATTTATGGGATATATTTTTTACAACACAGGTAACAGAGCCGCCAAAGTTTGATCTTTTTTGGTATGTTAGCTTATTTGCATTGTTAGCATTGACTTTTTATGGATCTTATCGCTATCGTGACAAACTTGCCTATCGACGTTTTTTTCAAGTGTTTCAAGCGATTCAATTAATTGCTCTATACAGTTGGTACTGGGGCAATCAGATGCCTTTGTCAGAAAGCTTGCCTTTCTATCATTGCCGTATGGCTATGTTTGTTATGCTTTTGCTTCCAGGTGTCTCTAGGTATAAACAATATTTTGCTTTGCTTGGGGTATTTGGGACACTCGCTGCTTTTGTGTATCCGGTTCCGGATTCTTTTCCTTTTCCACATATCACCATTCTCTCATTTATTTTTGGTCATTTAGCCCTTTTAGGAAATTCTTTAATTTATCTATTTAGGTACTATGATTCTAAATTATTGAATGTTAAGCGAGTCGTTTTATTAACTTTTTTGCTTAATGGCTTGATTTTTTTAGTGAATTTAGTGACTGGTGGAGATTATGGATTTTTAACCAAGCCACCTTTGATCGGAGATCATGGTTTAGTAGCTAATTATCTAATTGTGTCCCTTGCTTTGGCAGCTGCTATTAGCTTAACTAAGAAAATCTTAGAATTATTTTTAGAACAAGAAGCAGAAAAACTACTTACAAAGAAAGCTTAATATGAAGCTTTCTTTTTTATATCATTATAAATTTATAGACTTAAGTAGTATAAGAAGATTACTAAAAAAAGAAAATGAAAAAAATGGCTAGTAAATTTAGTAAAAACTGACCACTATTGGATTTTTTGTGATATAATATTCTGTGAATAGCTATGCCCTGTTTTAGTTATTAAATAGAACATAGAAACTTGGAAGTTAGAGAGGATGCGATGCAATGGCTAGAGATGGTTTTTTTACTGGCTTAGATATCGGGACCAATTCGATTAAGGTATTGGTAGCTGAACTTAGAAATGGCGAACTAAATGTAATTGGTGTAAGTAATGCCAAGAGTAAAGGTGTTAAGGATGGAATTATCGTTGATATAGAAGCGGCAGCAGCTGCTATCAAGTCAGCTATTTCCCAAGCAGAAGAGAAAGCTGGTATCTCAATCAAATCAGTAAACGTTGGTTTGCCTGGGAACCTTTTGCAAGTTGAACCAACTCAAGGAATGATTCCAGTTACATCTGATACAAAGGAAATTACAGATCAAGATGTTGAGAATGTTGTCAAATCAGCTTTGACAAAGAGTATGACTCCTGACCGTGAAGTTATTACCTTTATTCCTGAAGAATTTATCGTGGATGGCTTCCAAGGAATTCGTGATCCACGTGGTATGATGGGTGTTCGTCTTGAAATGCGTGGTTTGCTTTATACAGGGCCTCGTACAATCTTACACAATCTACGTAAAACAGTTGAGCGTGTAGGTATTCAGCTTGAAAACATCATCATTTCTCCATTAGCGATTGTCCAGTCTGTTTTAAATGAAGGCGAACGTGAATTTGGTGCTACAGTCATTGATATGGGTGCAGGTCAAACAAGTGTTGCTACAATCCGTAATCAAGAACTTCAGTTTACGAACATTCTTCAGGAAGGTGGCGATTATGTCACTAAGGACATCTCTAAAGTTTTGAAAACTTCTCAGAAATTAGCTGAAGGTTTGAAATTGAATTATGGAGAAGCTCATCCTTCGTTTGCAAGTGATGAAACATTCCAGGTTGAAGTAATTGGTGAAGTTGAACCTGTTGAAATTACAGAAAAGTACTTAGCTGAAATTATATCAGCTCGTATCAAGCATATCTTTGGACAAATCAAACAAGAATTAGAAAGAAGACATTTATTGGATCTTCCTGGTGGTATTGTTTTGATTGGTGGAAATGCAATTTTACCAGGTACTGTAGAACTTGCACAAGAAGTATTTGGCGTTCGTGTGAAACTATTTGTTCCAAATCAAGTAGGAATTCGTAACCCAGCCTTTGCTCATGTGATTAGCTTATCAGAATTTGCTGGTCAGTTAACAGAAGTTAATCTTTTAGCACAAAGAGCAGTTAAAGGAGAGGATGCCTTACGTCATCAACCAATCAATTTTGGAGGGATGATTCAACGTGTTACACAGGTTGCACAATCAGCCTCTATTCAACCGGGTTCAAATTCAGATATGGAGCCATTGCCAACTACAAATGGAGTGAATTCGGGAGAAGAAAAGCCAACTTCTCAAAATAAACAAAAAATTGCAGATCGTTTCCGTGGTTTAATCGGAAGCATGTTTGATGAATAAAAGAGGAAATAGAAACTATGACATTTTCATTTGATACAGCAGCAGCTCAAGGTGCAGTTATTAAAGTTATCGGTGTTGGTGGAGGTGGCGGAAATGCCATTAATCGCATGGTTGACGAAGGTGTTGCAGGCGTAGAATTTATAGCAGCAAACACAGATGTACAAGCATTGAGTAGTACAAAAGCTGAGACTGTTATTCAGTTAGGCCCTAAATTAACTCGTGGTTTGGGTGCAGGAGGTCAACCTGAGGTTGGTCGTAAAGCTGCAGAAGAGAGTGAGGAAACTTTGGCAGCTGCTATTAGTGGTGCGGATATGGTCTTCATAACAGCTGGTATGGGTGGTGGATCAGGTACAGGTGCTGCACCGGTTATTGCTCGTATTGCTAAAGATTTAGGTGCTCTGACAGTTGGTGTTGTGACACGTCCTTTCGGTTTTGAAGGAAGTAAACGTGGCCAGTTTGCAGTGGAAGGAATTAATCAACTTCGTGAGCATGTTGACACTCTATTGATTATTTCAAACAACAATTTGCTTGAAATTGTTGATAAGAAAACTCCATTGCTTGAAGCACTTAGCGAAGCAGATAATGTTCTTCGTCAAGGTGTTCAAGGAATTACCGATTTAATTACTAATCCAGGTTTGATTAATCTTGACTTTGCTGATGTGAAAACTGTCATGGCAAATAAAGGAAATGCTCTTATGGGTATTGGTATCGGTAGTGGAGAGGAGCGTGTTGTTGAGGCGGCTCGTAAAGCTATTTACTCACCACTTCTTGAGACAACTATTGATGGTGCAGAAGATGTTATTGTCAATGTTACAGGTGGACTCGATTTAACCTTGATCGAAGCTGAAGAAGCATCAGAAATTGTCAATCAAGCAGCTGGTCAAGGGGTCAATATCTGGCTTGGAACTTCAATTGATGAAAGCATGCGTGATGAAATCCGTGTGACTGTAGTTGCAACAGGTGTTCGTCAGGATCGAGTAGAGAAGGTTGTAGGTCATGTTTCATCTCAACCAGTTCGTCGTGAGCAAGCTAGCCTGAGTCATGCACGTAACTATGATCGTAACTTTGATATGGCTGAAACTGTTGAGATGCCAAGTCCATCACACCGTCGTGTAGAAACTTCTCAAGCCTCTGCTTTTGGTGATTGGGACTTACGTCGCGAAACAATTGTTCGTCCAACGGATTCAGTTGTTTCACCAGTAGAACGTTTCGAAGCACCATCTTTACAAGATGAAGATGAGTTAGATACTCCACCATTTTTCAAAAATCGTTAATTAGATGAATTTGAAAGAAAATACTGAACGTGTTTTTCAACAAATAAAAAATGCAAGTCAACAAGCAAATAGAGAAAAGAATTCTGTTTCTGTTGTTGCTGTTACAAAATATGTAGACGTATCCCTGGCGGAAGCTTTGCTTCCGCTAGGTGTCCATCATATTGGTGAAAATCGTGTAGATAAGTTTCTGGAAAAATATAAGGTTTTAAAAGACCGAGATGTGACATGGCATTTAATTGGAACCTTGCAAAGACGCAAAGTTAAAGATGTCATTAATTATGTAGATTATTTCCACGCTTTGGATTCATTAAAGCTAGCCGAAGAAATTCAAAAGAGAAGTAACCGAGTTATAAAGTGCTTCTTACAGGTGAATATCTCACAAGAAGAGAGCAAACATGGTTTTTCAAAGGAAGAACTGATAGAAGCCATACCAGCACTGGCTGCCTTAGAAAATATTGAGTATGTAGGCTTGATGACCATGGCTCCTTTTGAAGCTAGTAGTGATGAGTTGAAAGAGATTTTTAAAGCTACACAAGATTTGCAATTAGAAATTAGAGAAAAACAAATTCCCAATATGCCAATGATGGATTTAAGTATGGGTATGAGTCGTGATTATAAAGAAGCGATTGAGCTTGGTTCTACATTTGTCCGAATTGGTACAGCATTTTTTAAATAGGAAAGAAATATGTCTTTAAAAGATAGATTTGATAGATTTATAGATTACTTTACAGAAGATGGAGAAGGAGAGAGCAATTCTTATCTGCCTACAGCTGAGGAACAGGATACTGCCTCTGTCCGTCCTGTCCAAGAGTTGCCTCATCAAACTTCGAATGTACCTTCCAAGGATACAAATATTACACGTCTTCATGCACGTCAACAAGAATTGGCAATGCAGAGTCACCGTTCAAGAGACAAAGTGACAATTGATGTACGTTATCCAAGAAATTATGAAGATGCTACAGAAATAGTCGATTTATTAGCTGGAAACGAAAGTGTATTGATTGATTTTCAATATATGACGGAGATTCAGGCACGTCGTTGTTTAGATTATTTGGATGGAGCACGTCACGTTTTGGCTGGTAATATGAAAAAAGTTGCATCAACCATGTACCTTTTGACACCAGTTGGTGTTGTCGTCAATATTGAAGATATTAAAATACCAGAGGAATCGCAAAATGCTGAATTTGGTTTTGATATGAAACGTACGAGAGTGAGATAATGCTCTTTCTAATTCAATTTATCCAAAACGCAGTGAATATTTATTCGCTGATTTTAATCATTTTTGCTTTGTTATCCTGGTTTCCAAGTGCGTATGAATCTAGTTTTGGACGATTGATTGTTAGCTTGGTGAAGCCGATATTGATACCTTTGCAACGTTTGCCACTGCAGTTTGCAGGACTTGATTTAACTGTTTGGATTGCGGTATTGTTAGTCCGTTTCCTAGGGAATCAACTTATTCGCCTACTATTGATTTTTCTATGAGTAAGATGATTTATCAACATTTTTCTAAGAATGATTCGTCTTTTATTGATAAGGGGTTAGAATGGATAAAAAAGGTAGATAGCACATATTCACCTTTTGTAACGCCTTTTGTAAATCCTCACCAAGAAAAAATTTTAAAAGTCTTAGCATCTACAAATAATATCTCTTACATGAGCAGTCGACAGTTTATTGAAACTGAGTATGTAAGAGTTCTCTTGTATCCAGATTACTTTCAACCTGAATTCTCAGATTTTGAATTGTCTTTACTAGAAATAGTTTATCCCAATAAATTTGAAAGATTGACACATGCCAAAATTTTAGGTACAGTTTTAAATCAACTTGGGATAGATAGAAAACTATTTGGTGATATATTGGTAAATGAAGAGCGAGCACAGATTATTATTAATCGACAGTTTATGCTCCTTTTCCAAGATGGTATTAAAAAAATTGCACGTTTACCAGTAAATCTTGAAGAACAAGACTTTAGTGAGATGATAGATACAGTAGAGGAATATAAAGAATTGGATATTTGCATATCTAGTTGTAGATTAGATGTTTTTCTAGCAAGTGTATTTAAATTATCAAGAAGCCAAGCAAATCAATTAATAGAGAAACAAGCAGTACAAGTCAATTATGATCTAGTTGAAAAAATGGATTATATTGTCCAACTTGGTGATTTGATAAGTGTGAGAAAATTTGGTCGATTGAAACTCGTTAGAGATAATGGGAAAACCAAAAAAGATAAAAAGAAAATAACGGTCCAATTGTTATTAAGTAAGTGAGGAAAAATATGCCAATTACATCGTTAGAAATCAAAGATAAAACCTTTGGAACACGCTTCAGAGGTTTTGACCCAGAAGAAGTGGATGAATTTTTAGATATTGTAGTCCGTGATTATGAGGATTTAGTTAGATCTAATCATGATAAAGATTTACATATTAAAAGTTTGGAAGAGCGTTTGTCTTATTTTGATGAAATGAAAGATTCGCTTAGTCAGTCTGTTTTGATTGCACAAGATACAGCTGAGCGAGTGAAACAAGCAGCAAATGAACGTTCAAATAATATCATTCAACAAGCTGAACAAAATGCTCAACGTTTGTTGGAAGAAGCTAAATATAAGGCAAATGAAATTCTTCGACAAGCAACAGATAATGCCAAGAAAGTTGCTGTCGAAACTGAAGAATTGAAAAATAAGAGCCGTGTCTTCCATCAACGTCTTAAATCAACAATTGAAAGTCAATTGGCTATTGTTGAATCTTCAGATTGGGAAGATATTCTTCGTCCAACAGCTACCTATCTTCAAACTAGTGATGAAGCATTTAAAGAGGTAGTTAGTGAAGTTTTGGGTGTTACAATACCATCATATCAGGAAGAAGAACCAATTGATATTACACGTCAATTTTCTCCCGAGGAGATGGCAGAGTTGCAAGCGCGTATCGAAGCAGCAAATAAAGAACTTGCAGAAGCAAGGGCTGAGCAAGAACAGGTGGTTTCATCTGTTTCTGAATCTCAATCTTATTCATATGAAGATTCGGAGCCTTCACATGTAGTTCCAGAATTTGAGGCGCCACAAGAATCTGTTACAATCTTATAAAAAAAGTGAGAACAATATCTTATCCTTATATTTCCAGCGAGCAGGAGATGGTGTGAGTCCTGTAATCCCTATTGATAAGATTATCCTCTCAAAAAATCAAGTCTGAAGCTAGTAAGATTTGACGTTCCCCACGTTACGGGATAAGAGGAAAAAAGCTGAGTCTTTTTTCGAATAAAGGTGGTACCACGATTTTCGTCCTTTTTGGCAGTCGTGGTTTTTAATTTGTTATTATTTATAAAGGAGATACCATGAAACTCAAAGATACTCTTAATCTTGGGAAAACAGCTTTCCCAATGCGTGCAGGCCTTCCTACCAAAGAGCCAGTTTGGCAAAAGGAATGGGAAGATGCAAAACTTTATCAACGTCGTCAAGAATTGAACCAAGGAAAACCTCATTTCACCTTGCATGATGGCCCTCCATACGCGAACGGAAATATCCACGTTGGACATGCTATGAACAAGATTTCAAAAGATATCATTGTTCGTTCAAAATCTATGTCAGGTTTTTACGCACCATTTATCCCAGGTTGGGATACTCATGGTCTGCCAATCGAGCAAGTTTTGGCAAAACAAGGTGTTAAACGTAAAGAAATGGACTTGGTTGAGTACTTGAAACTTTGCCGTGAATACGCTCTTTCTCAAGTAGATAAACAACGTGAAGACTTCAAACGTTTGGGTGTTTCTGGTGACTGGGAAAATCCATATGTGACTTTGACTCCTGACTATGAGGCAGCTCAAATCCGTGTATTTGGTGAGATGGCTAATAAAGGTTATATCTACCGTGGTGCAAAACCAGTTTACTGGTCTTGGTCATCTGAGTCTGCCCTTGCTGAAGCAGAGATTGAATACCATGATTTGCTTTCAACTTCCCTTTACTATGCCAATAAGGTCAAAGATGGCAAAGGTATTCTAGATCTAGATACTTACATCGTTGTCTGGACAACTACTCCATTTACCATCACAGCTTCTCGTGGTTTGACTGTTGGAGCGGATATTGATTACGTCTTGGTTCAACCTGCTGGTGAAGCTCGTAAGTTTGTGGTTGCTGCAGAATTGTTGACTAGCTTGTCTGAGAAATTTGGCTGGGCTGATGTTCAAGTTTTGGCAACTTACCGTGGTCAAGAATTGAACCACATCGTAACAGAACACCCATGGGATACAGCTGTAGATGAATTGGTGATCCTTGGTGACCACGTTACAACTGACTCTGGTACAGGTATTGTCCATACAGCCCCTGGTTTTGGTGAGGACGACTACAATGTTGGTATTGCTAATGGTCTTGAAGTCGCAGTGACTGTTGACGAACGTGGTATCATGATGAAGAATGCTGGTCCTGAGTTTGAAGGTCAATTCTATGAAAAGGTAGTTCCAACTGTTATTGAAAAACTTGGTAACCTCCTTCTTGCCCAAGAAGAAATCTCTCACTCATACCCATTTGACTGGCGTACTAAGAAACCAATCATCTGGCGTGCAGTACCACAATGGTTTGCCTCAGTTTCTAAATTCCGCCAAGAAATCTTGGACGAAATTGAAAAAGTGAAATTCCACTCAGAATGGGGTAAAGTCCGTCTTTACAATATGATTCGTGACCGTGGTGACTGGGTTATCTCTCGTCAACGTGCTTGGGGTGTTCCACTTCCTATCTTCTACGCTGAAGACGGTACAGCGATTATGACTGCTGAAACCATTGAACACGTGGCTCAACTCTTTGAAGTACATGGTTCAAGCATTTGGTGGGAACGTGATGCCAAAGACCTCTTGCCAGAAGGATTTACTCATCCAGGTTCACCAAATGGCGAGTTCAAAAAAGAAACAGATATCATGGACGTTTGGTTTGACTCAGGTTCATCATGGAATGGAGTTGTGGTAAACCGTCCTGAGTTGACTTACCCAGCAGACCTTTACCTAGAAGGTTCTGACCAATACCGTGGTTGGTTCAACTCATCACTCATCACATCTGTTGCCAACCATGGCGTAGCACCTTACAAACAAATTCTGTCACAAGGATTTGCTCTTGATGGTAAAGGTGAAAAGATGTCTAAATCTCTTGGAAATACCATTGCTCCAAGTGATGTTGAAAAACAATTTGGTGCTGAAATCTTGCGTCTCTGGGTAACAAGTGTTGACTCAAGCAACGACGTGCGTATCTCTATGGATATCTTGAGCCAAGTCTCTGAAACTTACCGTAAGATTCGTAATACCCTTCGTTTCTTGATTGCCAATACATCTGACTTTAACCCAGCTCAAGATACAGTAGCTTACGATGAGCTTCGTTCAGTTGATAAGTACATGACGATTCGCTTTAACCAGCTTGTCAAGACCATTCGTGATGCTTATGCGGACTTTGAATTCTTGACAATCTACAAGGCCTTGGTGAACTTTATCAACGTTGATTTGTCAGCCTTCTACCTTGATTTTGCCAAAGATGTTGTTTACATCGAAGGTGCCAAATCATTGGAACGCCGTCAAATGCAGACTGTCTTCTATGACATTCTTGTGAAAATCACGAAACTCTTGACACCAATCCTTCCTCACACTGCGGAAGAAATCTGGTCATATCTTGAGTTTGAAGCAGAAGACTTCGTTCAATTGTCAGAATTGCCAGAAGCAGAGACATTTGCTAATCAAGAAGAAATCTTGGATACATGGGCTGCCTTCATGGACTTCCGTGGACAAGCTCAAAAAGCCTTAGAAGAAGCTCGTAATGCAAAAGTTATCGGTAAATCACTTGAAGCTCACTTGACAGTTTATCCAAACGAAGTTGTGAAAACTCTACTCGAAGCAGTAAACAGCAATGTAGCTCAACTTTTGATCGTGTCAGACTTGACCATCGCAGAAGGACCAGCTCCAGAAGCTGCCGTTAGCTTCGAAGATGCAGCCTTCACAGTTGAACGCGCTGCAGGTGAAGTATGTGACCGTTGCCGTCGTATCGACCCAACAACAGCAGAACGTAGCTACCACGCAGTTATCTGTGACCACTGTGCAAGCATCGTAGAAGAAAACTTTGCGGACGCAGTCGCAGAAGGATTTGAAGAGAAATAAGGTTGTTGTATGATACTAATAAGGAAAAGGATTGTCAAACAGTCCTTTCCTTTTTGGTTTTGACTAGCTTTTTTGTGAAAAATTGTGTAAAATAGAATAGATAAACGAGGGGAAACCTCGGAAAATTTAAAGGAGAATCCATCTAATGGTAAAATTGGTTTTTGCTCGCCACGGTGAGTCTGAATGGAACAAAGCTAACCTTTTCACTGGTTGGGCTGATGTTGATTTGTCTGAAAAAGGTACACAACAAGCGATTGACGCTGGTAAATTGATCAAAGAAGCTGGTATCGAATTTGACCAAGCTTACACTTCAGTATTGAAACGTGCGATCAAAACAACTAACTTGGCTCTTGAAGCTTCTGACCAATTGTGGGTTCCAGTTGAAAAATCATGGCGCTTGAACGAACGTCACTACGGTGGTTTGACTGGTAAAAACAAAGCTGAAGCTGCTGAACAATTTGGTGATGAACAAGTTCACATCTGGCGTCGTTCATACGATGTATTGCCTCCAAACATGGACCGTGATGATGAGCATTCAGCTCACACTGACCGTCGTTACGCTTCACTTGACGACTCAGTTATTCCAGATGCTGAAAACTTGAAAGTGACTTTGGAACGTGCCCTTCCATTCTGGGAAGATAAAATCGCTCCAGCTCTTAAAGATGGTAAAAACGTATTCGTAGGAGCTCACGGTAACTCAATCCGTGCCCTTGTAAAACACATCAAAGGTTTGTCAGATGACGAGATCATGGACGTGGAAATCCCTAACTTCCCACCATTGGTATTCGAATTCGACGAAAAATTGAACGTAGTTTCTGAATACTATCTTGGAAAATAATTTATAGACAGAAATCCTAGAAATCCCTAGGATTTTTTGTTTTTGCTTCTGGTTTCCAACTATTTGAAAAAGCGTTATAATGGTAGTAGGAAGTAATTTGTTTGAGAGAGGGTGGGGCTTATGGCTTATATTGAGATGAAACACTGTTACAAGCGTTATCAGGTTGGGGACACGGAGATTGTGGCCAATCGTGATGTGAATTTTGAGATTGAAAAGGGTGAATTGGTGATTATTCTAGGTGCATCTGGTGCAGGCAAGTCAACGGTTCTTAACCTTCTTGGGGGAATGGATACCAATGATGAGGGGGAAATTTGGATTGATGGTGCCAATATTGCAGACTATAGTTCCCACCAGAGAACCAATTACCGCAGAAATGATGTCGGTTTTGTTTTTCAGTTTTATAATCTAGTTTCCAATCTAACCGCTAAGGAAAATGTGGAGTTGGCTTCAGAAATCGTGACAGATGCCTTGAATCCTGAACAGGTCTTGACAGATGTAGGTCTGGCTCATCGTCTCAATAACTTTCCAGCCCAGCTTTCTGGAGGGGAGCAACAGCGAGTCTCCATTGCACGCGCGGTAGCCAAAAATCCTAAAATTCTCCTTTGTGATGAACCGACAGGCGCCTTGGATTATCAGACGGGCAAGCAGGTTTTGAAAATCCTCCAAGACATGTCTCGTCAAAAGGGAGCGACGGTGATTATCGTGACTCACAATGGAGCTTTGGCGCCCATTGCTGATCGCGTGATTCATATGCATGATGCCAGTGTCAAGGATGTGGTGATCAACCAGCATTCTCAGGATATCGACAGTTTGGAGTACTAGCATGATCAAGCGAAAAACCTATTGGAAGGACTTGATTCAGTCCTTCACAGGCTCCAAGGGACGTTTTTTATCTATCTTGACCTTGATGATGTTAGGCTCTCTAGCCCTAGTAGGCCTCAAAGTAACCAGTCCCAACATGGAGGCGACAGCTAATGCTTATTTAACAACTGCTCAAACCTTGGATTTGGCAGTTATGTCTAACTATGGTTTGGATCAAGCAGATCAAGAAGAACTAGAACAGATAGAGGGCGCAGAGGTTGAGTTTGGCTATTTGACAGATGTGACTATGGAAAATGGGCAGGATGCCATTCGGCTGTACTCCAAACCAGAGCGAATTTCAATCTTTCAGCTAAGAGAGGGACGACTTCCTCAGTCAGACAAGGAAATCGCTTTGGCCACTCATTTGCAAGGCCAATACAGCGTGGGACAGGAGATTAGTTTTAAAGAAAAAGAAGAGGGTCATTCCTCTTTAAAAGACCATACTTATACCATTACTGGTTTTGTGGATTCAGCTGAAATCCTCTCCCAGCGAGATATGGGCTACGCAGGAAGTGGAAGTGGGACTCTGACAGCCTATGGGGTGATTTTACCTAGTCAGTTTGATCAGAAAGTCTACAATATAGCTCGTTTGAAATATCAAGATTTAGCAGGCTTAAATGCTTTTTCAGAAGCTTATGAAGAAAAATCTAAGCAACATAAGGAAGACCTTGAACAAGCTTTGTCAGATAATGGCAAGGCACGTCTGCAACTCTTGAGAAAAGAAGGGCAAGAATCTCTAGACAAAGGCCAAGAAACCCTTGATAAGGCTGAGACTAATCTGCAGGAAGGCAAGCGTCGTTTAGCAACTGCTCAAGCTCGTATACAGGCTCAGGAAAGTCAACTAGCCTTGCTCCCTCAAGCCCAGAGAGAGCAGGCCAGTGCTCAACTTACCCAAGCTAAGCAGGAATTGAGCAAGGAAGAGGACAAACTAAAGCAGGCTGAACAAAATTTAGCCCAAGAAAAGGAAAAAATAGAAAAACATCAGCAAGCCTTGGATGATTTAGCTGAACCCAAGTATCAAGTATATAATCGTCAGACCATGCCTGGCGGTCAAGGCTACCTCATGTACAGTAATGCTTCAGCCAGTATTCGGACAGTGGGCAATATCTTTCCAGTGGTCCTCTATGCTGTAGCAGCTATGGTAACCTTTACAACCATGACTCGTTTTGTGGATGAAGAACGAACGAATGCTGGGATTTTTAAGGCCTTGGGCTATAGTAGTAGGGATATTATTATTAAGTTTCTTCTCTATGGATTATTAGCTGGAACTTTAGGCACGCTTATAGGAAGTATACTAGGCCATTATCTACTAGGTAAAGTCATTTCAAATGTTATTACAAAGGATATGGTGGTCGGATCAACCCAGATTCAGTTTTATTGGTCTTACAGTTTGTTGGCTTTAGTCTTATCTTGGATGGCTAGTGTGTTACCAGCCTATCTGGTAGCTCGGAGGGAACTTCATGATGAAGCAGCCCAGCTTTTACTGCCTAAACCTCCTGTTAAAGGAGCTAAAATCTTACTGGAGCACATCGGTTTTATTTGGCATCGTCTCAGTTTTACTCATAAGGTAACAGCTCGCAATATCTTCCGTTATAAGCAGCGGATGTTGATGACAATCTTTGGTGTGGCAGGTTCAGTCGCTCTGCTCTTTGCAGGTTTGGGAATCCAATCCTCTGTAGCAGGAGTTCCGTCTAGACAGTTTCAACAAATCCAACAGTATCAAATGATTGTCTCTGAAAATCCTAGTGCGACCAATCAAGACAAGGCAAATCTAGAAGAAGTGTTGAAAGGGCAGGATATCCAAGCTTACCAGAAAATCTATTCTAAAACGCTGGACAAGGATTTCAAAGGTAAGGCTGGTCTTCAAACCATTACCCTTATGATGACAGAGAAGGAAGATTTGACTCCCTTTATCCATCTGCAAAATCATCAGCAGGAGCTGACATTAAAAGATGGCGTCGTTATTACAGCTAAACTTGCCCAGCTGGCAGGTGTCAAGGTTGGACAGACTCTAGAAATTGAAGGTAAGAAGCTAAAGGTCGCTGCCATTACTGAGAACTACGTTGGTCACTTTATTTATATGAGTCAGGCTAGCTATGAGCAAATTTACGGACAGCTACCCCAAGCCAACACTTATTTGGTCTCGTTAAGGGATACCAGTGCTACTAGTATCGAAAGACAGGCCGGCTTACTTATGAATCAATCTGCGGTGTCCAGCGTTGTCCAAAATGCTTCAGCCATTCGACTCTTTGACTCGGTCGCAAGTTCACTCAATCAGACCATGACCATCTTGGTCATCGTATCGGTTCTATTGGCTATTGTTATCCTCTACAATTTGACCAATATCAACGTGGCTGAGAGAATCCGTGAACTCTCCACTATCAAGGTTCTCGGTTTTCATAATAATGAAGTCACCCTCTACATTTATCGTGAGACGATTGTGCTGTCCCTTGTGGGAATCGTACTTGGTTTGGTATCTGGTTTCTATTTACACCAATTTTTGATTCAAATGATTTCTCCTGCGACTATTCTCTTTTATCCGCAGGTAGGCTGGGAGGTCTATGTAATCCCAGTGGCAGCAGTAAGCATCATTTTGACCCTGCTTGGTTTCTTTGTCAATCATCATCTGAGAAAGGTTGATATGCTTGAAGCCTTGAAATCTGTAGAGTAATACTCTTCGAAAATCTCTTCAAACCACGTCAGCTTCCATCTGCAACCCAAAACAGTGTCTTGAGTAGCCTGCGACTAGATTACTAGTTTGCTCTTTGATTTTCATTTATTTACTCGTAAGCAAAAATCCTCCGTTTCAAAGAGTAGGGAACTCTTTGTGACAGAGGATTTTTTCTATAGGGCTTTAGCAGCTGCAATTGCGGCTTCGAAGTTTGGTTCAGAGTTGATATTGTCCACGTATTCAACGTAGCGAATCGTATTATCAGTATCGAGGACAAAGACTGCGCGTGCCAATAGGTGCCACTCGTTGATTAAGAGAGCATAATCACGTCCAAAGGAATGGTCGAAATAGTCCGAGAGCATGATGGCATTTTCAATACCTTCAGCCCCACACCAACGTTTTTGGGCAAAAGGGAGGTCCATTGAAACAGTCAAGACAACCGTATTATCCAGTCCAGCCAGTTCTTCATTAAAACGACGCGTTTGAGTTGAGCAGATACCTGTATCGATAGAAGGCACGACACTCAAGACTTTTTTCTTGCCATCAAAATCAGCCAGAGATTTTTTAGAAAGGTCTGTTGTAGTGAGTGAAAAATCAAGTGCCTTGTCGCCGACTTGTAGTTGTTTACCTGTAAAGCTCACAGGATTTCCGAGAAAAGTTACCATAAGATACTCCAATCTTTTTTCTTCCATTTTAGCTGAAACAGTCGGAATTTTCCAATGATTTGACCGGAAATATGGGCATAGAAAAAACGCCAGCTCAGGTGAGAATGACGTTTTTCAGAGGATTATTTTGCCAATCCTTCAGCAATCTTGTCAAGGTTGTATTTCATCATGTTGTAGTAGCTGTCGCCTTCTTTACCTTGTTCTGCGATAGAGTCAGTAAAGATTTGTGCGTAGATTGGGATGTTTGTGTCTTGTGAAACAGTCTTCATTGGACGGTCATCCACACTTGATTCTACAAAGAGTGAAGGAGTTTTTGTTTGGCGAAGTTTTTCAACCAAGGTCTTGATTTGGTCAGGAGTTCCTTCTTCTTCAGTATTGATTTCCCAGATATAGGCACTTGGAACGCCGTAGGCTTTAGAGAAGTATTTGAAGCATCCTTCGCTGGTTACGATGAGTTTTTTCTCAGCAGGGATGTTGTTAAATTTCTCTTTAGCTTCCTTGTCAAGTTTGTCTAGCTTATCAGTATATTCTTTGAGATTTTTTTCGTAGAATTCCTTGTTGCTAGGGTCTTTAGCGCTCAATTGTTTTGCGATATTTTTAGCAAAGATCATACCGTTTTCAAGGTTAAGCCAAGCGTGTGGGTCTTCTTTGCCTTTTTCGTTTTGGCCTTCAAGGTAGATAACATCAACGCCTTCGCTGACTGCAAAGTAGTCTTTGTTTTCAGTTTTCTTGGCATTTTCTACCAATTTTGTAAACCAAGCATTGCCACCAGTTTCAAGATTGATACCGTTATAGAAAATCAAATCAGCTTGAGAAGTTTTCTTAACGTCTTCAGGTAGTGGTTCGTATTCGTGTGGGTCTTGACCAACAGGAACGATACTGTGAAGATCAATCTTGTCACCAGCAATATTTTTAGTAATATCAGCGATGATTGAGTTTGTAGCAACAACTTTTAGTTTTTGACCAGAAGCTGCATCTTTTTTTCCGCTAGCACATGCTACAAGAGCAATGACGGAAAGAAAGAGAACGAGTAATGTACCTAATTTTTTCATTAGATCCTCCAATTTATTGGGGCTTTGCCCCTTATTTTAACAAATGTTTATTTTTCAGTTTCAAATATCGTTGTTTTGGAGCGATAAAGAAGCTAATGAGAAAGAAACTAGCAGCTGTAAGCACGATACTAGAACCTGCCGCAACGTTAAAGCTATAGCCGATAAAGAGTCCCAAAACTGAAGCAGTAGCTCCAAAGGTTGAGGAAAGGAAAATCATACTTTTCAGGCTATTAGCATACAGATAAGCAGTTGCAGCTGGGGTAATCAGCATGGCTACAATCAGGATAGTTCCGACACTTTGCATGGCTGTCACAGACACGAGAGTCAGGAGTACCATGAGAAGGTAGTGATAGAAATTGACAGGCATTCCCATGGCTTTAGCCAAGAGTTCATCAAAGGAAGTTATCAAGAGTTGCTTGAAGAAAATCCAGATTAACAAGAGAATGGCTGCCCCCACACCCATAGTAATAAACATATCCGTATCTTGGACGGCCAGGATATTACCAAAAAGGATATGGAAAAGGTCAGTTGAACTTTTAGCGACACTAATCAAGATGATACCGAGGGCTAAGAAAGAAGAAAAGGTAATGCCGATGGCGGTATCGCTTTTGATAATCGAGTTTCCCTTGATGTAGGTAATGATGATGGCAGCTAGCAATCCAAAGACAATGGCTCCGATAAAGAAGTCAAGGCCCAAGATGAAGGAGAGGGCTACACCTGGTAAGACAGCATGTGAAATGGCATCTCCCATGAGTGACATCCCGCGTAGAATGATGAAACATCCTACAGCTCCAGCTACGACCCCGATAACAATAGCTGTTATCAAGGCATTTTGTAAGAAATGGAATTTTTGCAATCCATCGATAAATTCTGCAATCATAGGTCACCTCCATTGAAAAAGAGTCGATTACCGTAAGCTTCTTTGAGATTGGCTTCGGTAAAGGTTTCTTTGGTTGGACCAAAGGCAATCACTTCTCGATTGACAAGCAAGACTTGATCGAAGTAGTGGGGAACCTTGCTGAGGTCGTGGTGGACGATGAGAACCGTCTTCCCAGCTTTTTTCAGATCTCTCAGCGTATTCATGATGATTTCCTCACTGACAGAGTCAATCCCAACAAAGGGTTCATCCAAGAGGATATAGTCGGCTTCCTGCACCAAGCATCTGGCAATCAAGACCCGCTGGAATTGACCTCCAGACAGTTGACTGATTTGACGTTCAGCGTAGTCAGCTAGGCCGACGATTTCAAGGGCTTCTTGCACTTTCTTCCAATGTTTAGCATTTAAACTGCGAAAGAGAGGAATAGAGGGAAATAGTCCTAGTGAGACACATTCCTTGACCTTGATGGGAAAGTTGTAGTCGATATTGATTTTTTGTTCGACATAGGCAATTCGATGTAAGGATTTTTTAACTTCCTTGTCATCGAGAAATGCCTGACCTTGATGTGGGATAATTCCCAGCATACCTTTTAATAATGTTGATTTTCCAGCACCGTTTGGACCAATGATACCAGTAATTGTTGGTCCTTGGAGCACTAGTGAAATATCCTTAAGTGCCAACGTTTCTTTGTAGGAGACACTGAGGTTTTCGATACGTATCATAAACTTATATTCCTCCTGACTCTTAATATACCTTAAAAAAAAAATTAAGTCAAGTTAATTTTTTAAAAAATTAAAATATTAACAGTAAAATATTAAAGTTTTGAATCTTGTATTTTAATTGCTTTCCAAAGTAATTTTTGTTAAGCTAGCAGTAACTGAAAAAATGAAAGTGAGAACATGATGACACGTTATCAAGATGATTTTTATGATGCGATTAATGGAGAATGGCAGAAGACTGCTGAAATTCCTGCAGATAAGTCTCAAACAGGTGGTTTTATCGATTTAGATGAGGAAATCGAAGAACTGATGCTTACGACTACAGATAAGTGGTTGGCAGGTCAAGATGTTCCAGAGGATGCTATCTTGGCAAACTTTGTCAAATACCACCGCCTAGTTCGTGATTTTGACAAGAGAGAAGCTGACGGTATCACACCTGTTTTACCTCTTCTTAAAGAATTCCAAGAATTAGAGACTTTTGCAGATTTCACTGCTAAACTAGCAGAATTTGAGCTTGTAGGAAAACCAAACTTTCTTCCTTTTGGTGTATCACCAGACTTTATGGATGCCAGAATCAATGTTCTATGGGCCAGTGCTCCAAGCACTATCTTGCCAGATACGACCTACTATGCAGAAGACCATCCTCAGCGCGAAGAGCTCTTGACTCTTTGGAAAGAAACCAGCGCAAATCTTCTTAAGGCTTATGATTTCTCTGATGAAGAAATTGAAGACTTGTTAGAGAAGAGATTAGAACTAGACCGCCGAGTTGCGGCAGTGGTGCTTTCTAATGAAGAAAGTTCAGAATATGCTAAACTCTACCATCCATATTCTTATGAAGATTTCAAAAAATTCGCGACTGCCCTACCTTTGGATGACTTCTTCCAAGTCGTTCTTGGACAAGTACCAGACAAGGTTATCGTAGACGAGGAACGTTTCTGGCAAGCAGCAGACCAATTCTATAGTGAAGAGGCCTGGCCTCTCCTCAAGGCAACCTTGATTTTGAGTGTTGTCAATCTCTCAACCAGCTATTTAACAGAAGAAATCCGTGTCTTGTCAGGTGCCTATAGCCGTGCGCTTTCAGGAGTTCCAGAAGCCAAAGACAAGGTCAAGGCAGCCTACCAGCTAGCACAAGGTCCTTTCAAACAAGCCTTGGGTCTCTGGTATGCCCATGAAAAATTTTCTCCAGAGGCCAAGGCAGACGTAGAGAAAAAAGTGGCAACCATGATTGATGTCTATAAGGAACGCTTGGCCAAAAATGACTGGCTGACTCCAGAAACTCGTGACAAGGCCATTGTCAAACTCAATGTCATCAAGCCTTATATTGGTTATCCAGAAAAATTACCAGAACGCTATAAGGACAAGGTAGTGGATGAAAATGTTAGTCTTTTTGACAATGCTCTAGCCTTTGCGCGTGTGGAAATCAAGCATAGCTGGAGCAAATGGAACCAACCTGTTGACTACAAGGAATGGGGCATGCCTGCTCATATGGTCAATGCCTACTACAATCCACAGAAGAACCTGATTGTTTTCCCAGCGGCCATTTTACAGGCTCCTTTCTATGACTTGCATCAGTCATCTTCTGCTAACTACGGCGGTATTGGGGCGGTTATTGCCCATGAAATTTCCCACGCTTTTGATACCAACGGAGCTTCCTTTGATGAAAATGGTAGTCTCAAGGATTGGTGGACAGAGAGTGACTATGCTGCCTTCAAGGAGAAAACACAAAAAGTTATTGACCAATTCGATGGTCAAGATTCTTATGGAGCAACCATCAACGGTAAATTGACTGTATCAGAAAACGTGGCTGACTTGGGAGGAATCGCTGCAGCACTTGAAGCAGCCAAGAGAGAACCAGACTTCTCAGCAGAAGAATTTTTCCATAACTTTGGCCGTATTTGGCGCATGAAAGGTCGTCCAGAATTTATGAAACTCTTGGCTAGCGTCGATGTGCACGCACCAGCCAAACTCCGTGTCAATGTACAAGTACCAAACTTCGATGATTTCTTTACAACCTATGATGTCAAAGAAGGAGACGGTATGTGGCGTTCACCAGAAGAGCGCGTGATTATTTGGTAATGCAAAGACTCAGGTAATTAGAAAAAGGCATCCAATCAGGTGTGAAAACCTTGATAGGATGCCTTTTATAGTGGAAAGACTTGCTGGATAGTTTACTTAAATTGTGCTATTGATTGTCATCATTTTGCTAGAAAAAAGGATTGAAAGTTTTTTCGTGAGCAATAGTAGTAGCTGGACCATGTCCTGGATAGACATCATAGTTTGGTAGGGTGAAGAGTTGGTTCTGGATACTATGAAGGAGTTGTTCCATGCTACCAGTCGGAAGGTCCGTTCGTCCAATTGTTTCACGGAACAGAGCATCTCCCGTTAAGACTAGGTGAGCTTGAGGAAAGACGATAGAAACACCGCCGATAGAGTGACCTGGTGTTGGCAAGACAGTGAAATGAAATTCCTCTAATTGGTATTCTTCATGAAAGACATAGATCTCTTCAGCAGGCTTTGCAGTTACATCTTCCATATCGTCATGTCTAGGGAGTCCAGAAAGATTGTCTACTGGTGTGTAGAGCCAACTGGCTTCGCTCTCTGCGATATAGACAGGAGGATTGCCAAAAGTCTCGCGAACCAAGTCCAGACTCATGATATGGTCATAATGAGCATGGGTCAAGAGAATAGCACAGATCGGTTTGTTGATCTTCTCGATTGTCTGACGAATAGTTTCCCAATGGCTACCAGGATCTACCACGATGAGGTGTTTTTCACCTTCCAGATAATAGGTGTTTTCATAGGCAATAGGATTCACGGTTTTATGGATTTTCATATTAGCTCCAATCTCAAAGAATGTACTAATATAAGTATAGCACAGTTAGGGAGAATAAGTTAAAACGGAGATGGGAATAAATTGCTTAAACATGTAAAACCTATTTTGCATTCTTTTTGAGCATTAGTCTAGAAGATTATGTAATGATTGTCTAATCTAATTTAGACTTTTAGGAATCTGATTTTGGTATTTAAGTTATTGGATATCCGGGGATTAGCTTTCTATTTGAAAAAGAAAAGGATTTGAACCTATTGAACAAGGTTTAAATCCTTTTTTGAATTTAGCGTATAAATTAGAGTTATTGGATGAATAATTCAAGAACCATTTCTACATACATGACAAAGGTTAATAAAAATCCTGCCCGCCAGAAAAATTTGATGAATTTAGGATAATAAAAACTTCTTTTTTTAAGAAGAAAGAAAAAAACAAGGACGATAGCTAGGATGGAGAGAGCAAGACCTAGTCTTGGTAAAAAACTATGAGTAAAGGTTTTAGACGTAATCAGATAATACTCAAAAACCAAGATAGGAAAAGCCAAGTCTGCAAAGTTGAAACCTAGTTTTTTTAATCTAAATAGTTTGGTCACGATAATACAGACTACTAAGGTCAGTACCAATAATAAAATAGATGCTATTTTCATTAAAATCATACCCATATTGTATCATAAAAAAACGCTAAAGGAAATGAGAAACAAGGGAATTTGTTGGAAAGTCAGGCTTTTGAGATTGTGGGTGTTTTTTGTTATAATGAAAGTTATGAAATCTTATAACACCTTGAATGATTATTATCGAAAACTCTTTGGAGAAAAGACCTTTAAAGTCCCTATTGATGCAGGATTTGATTGTCCCAATCGTGATGGGACTGTGGCTCATGGAGGCTGTACTTTTTGTACGGTTTCAGGTTCTGGAGATGCTATCGTAGCACCAGATGCGCCTATCCGAGAGCAATTTTATAAAGAAATTGACTTTATGCACCGCAAGTGGCCAGATGTTCAAAAGTATCTGGTTTATTTTCAAAATTTTACCAATACGCATGAAAAAGTTGAAGTGATTCGGGAACGCTATGAACAGGCCATCAACGAGCCAGGTGTAGTAGGAATCAATATTGGGACTCGTCCAGATTGCTTGCCTGATGAGACGATAGCCTATTTGGCTGAATTATCAGAACGCATGCATGTGACAGTGGAATTGGGCTTGCAGACAACCTATGAAGCAACTTCAGATTTGATTAATCGCGCCCACACTTATGAATTGTATGTTGATACGGTCAAGCGCTTGAGAAAATATCCTAAAATTGAGATTGTGTCTCACCTCATCAACGGTTTACCTGGTGAAACCCATGATATGATGGTTGAAAATGTTCGTCGTTGTGTCACAGATAATGATATTCAAGGAATTAAGTTGCACTTGCTTCATCTTATGACCAATACGCGTATGCAAAGAGATTATCATGAAGGGCGACTGCAACTCATGAGTCAAGAAGAATATGTCAAGGTCATCTGTGATCAATTGGAAATCATTCCCCAACATATCGTCATTCATCGGATCACTGGAGATGCACCAAGGGACATGTTGATTGGCCCTATGTGGAGCCTCAATAAATGGGAGGTTCTAAATGCGATTGAAACAGAGATGAGACGACGAGGAAGTGTACAGGGCTGTAAGGCTGTAAAACAGGAGTTTTGATATGAAAAGACCACTTGAGATGGCACATGATTTTTTAGCAGAGGTAGTAACAAAAGAGGATGTGGTAGTAGATGCAACTATGGGTAATGGGCATGATACTCTTTTTCTAGCCAAGATAGCTAAGCAAGTCTATGCCTTTGACATCCAAGAGCAAGCATTACTGAAAACTCAGGAACGGTTGGCTCAAGCTGGAATGGACAATGCCCAGTTAATCTTGCAAGGCCATGAGACACTGGACCAGTTTGTGACAGAAGCCAAGGCAGGGATTTTCAATCTGGGCTATCTGCCGTCAGCTGATAAGTCTGTCATCACCCGACCACAGACAACTATTGAAGCATTAGAAAAGCTGTGTCATTTGCTTGTCAAAGGGGGACGGATTGCTATCATGATCTACTATGGTCATGAAGGAGGCGACCTCGAGAAAGATGCTGTCTTGGATTTTGTCAGTCAGTTGAACCAACAAGAGTACACAGCTGCCATTTACCGAACTTTAAACCAAGTCAATAACCCACCATTTTTAGTGATGATTGAAAAATTAGAGAGATATAGACATGGATAAACAATACCTACGTGAAAAACTGGATGCCATGCGCCAAAATTTTGTAGAGTCAACCCAGCATGAACGAGCAGTTGGGGTTCTTGACGAAGCACAGATGAGCAAAAAAATGCTTAAAATTAAGAAAAAATTAGTAGCTCTTGAAATGGAGAGGTGTCAGAAAAAAATTGAGCACAAGGATTGTACCACGATTGATCAAAAAATATTAGAACAAAAGGAACTGTTTGAAGCTTGTTGTAAAAAAGACTAGGGAGGAATGGAGTGGAATTACTGATTTATCTTATTCTATTTTTACTAGTATTAATCGTTTCTAGTACGACCAATAAACTCTTGCCATTTTTACCAATGCCTCTGGTTCAAATTTTTTTGGGAATCTCAATCGGTCTCTTTTTACCCAATACAGATTTTCATCTGAATACAGAGTTGTTTTTGGCCATGGTTATTGGCCCCCTTCTTTTTAGAGAAGTAGAAGAGGCAGATATTACAGCCATCTTAAAACACTGGCGTATCATTGTTTATCTCATATTTCCAGTGATTTTTATCTCGACCCTGAGTTTAGGTGGTTTGGCCCACTTTCTTTGGATTAGCCTTCCTCTGGCAGCTTGTTTAGCTGTAGGAGCGGCTTTAGGACCGACGGACTTGGTGGCCTTTGCTTCTCTTTCAGAGCGCTTTAGTTTTCCAAAGCGCGTGTCTAATATTTTAAAAGGTGAGGGTCTTTTGAATGATGCGTCTGGCCTGGTAGCCTTTCAGGTGGCACTAGCTGCTTGGACTACTGGTACTTTTTCACTCAGTCAGGCTGCTAGCTCACTTTTTCTCTCTATCCTGGGTGGTTTTGCAGTTGGTTTTGTGACCGCTATGATTAATCGCTTTCTTCATACATTTTTATTGAGTTTAAGGGCGACAGATATCGCTAGTGAACTTTTGTTAGAACTGAGTTTACCTTTAGTGACCT
>CAUQVK010000011.1:0-29332 GCA_963521495.1 uncultured Streptococcus sp. | reverse complement strand
GGACTGGCAATGACACGGTCTTCTCCCAAAATAGCGTTAATCAAGCTTGATTTTCCAACGTTGGGACGACCAATCAAGCTAAACTTAATCACATCTGGATTTTCTTCTTCATATTCATTTGGAAGATTTTCTACGATGGCATCTAGCACATCCCCTGTACCGATACCATGGACAGATGAGATAGGCAGCGGTTCACCCAAACCGAGGGCATAGAAATCATAGATATCATTTCGCATCTCAGGGTTGTCCACCTTGTTAACCGCGAGGATAACTGGTTTGTGGGTCTTATAAAGCTTACGGGCTACGTATTCGTCTGCATCGGTAATTCCTTCCTTACCAGACACGACAAAGACGATAACATCTGCTTCTTCCATGGCAATTTCTGCCTGGTGCTTGATTTGTTCCATGAAAGGAGCATCGACATCATCGATTCCTCCTGTATCAATCATGCTAAAAGAGCGATTGAGCCACTCACCCGTTGCATAGATACGGTCACGTGTCACTCCTTCGACATCTTCTACAATGGAGATTCGCTCACCAGCGATCCGATTAAATAGGGTTGATTTCCCAACATTGGGACGTCCTACAATGGCAATAGTTGGTAGGGCCATAATTTCTCACTTTCTACAATAACTTCTTCTGTTCAAGATTTTTTCTAGTTGAGCTTGGTTCAGCTTGACCAAACTGTTCTGCTAGGCGCTGACTCCAGCTTGTGGTCGCACGCGCTCCAGCATAGTCCGCCTGTACACGGTCATAAGCTTCGATTGCCTCAGTTGACTGTTCTTGGTATTCTTCCTCAAAGACAACATTCTCTAGTGGCAGTCTTGGTTTCACATCATGATGTTGATTTGGCACACCTAGCGCCATCCCAAAGACAGGATAGGTGTAGTCAGGCAGGTTAAAAAGCTCTGCCACTTCTTCTGACTTGTATCGAACCAAACCGATAATCACACCACCATAGCCCAAGCTTTCAGCTGCCAGCAGGGCATTTTGACCAGCAAGAGCCGCATCGACTGAACTAATCAAGAGACCTTCCACACCGTGGGGTTGGAAGGTGTCGGTATGAAGTCGGGCTCCCTTTTCTGCTCGGTTCAAATCTCCGACAAAGAGAAGAAAAACAGCAGACTGGCGAATGGCTTCTTGAGGTACCAATTCATACAAGGCATCTTTCTTTTCTTGACTTCGTACCACAATCACAGAGTAGGATTGAAAATTCTTCCAAGACGAGGCCATCTGGGCTGCTGTCAGGATTTCAGTCAAGTCTTCCTGAGGAAGGGCTTGCTCCTTAAATCTGCGCACTGAAGTGTGAGCCTTCATTAATTTGATTGTTTCTGTCATCGACGGTTTACTCCTTCTAAACGAGTCTCCTCAGCCAAATAACGGATGCGTTCCATGACCCTTCTAGCTTCCCAGGTTTCGTCATTTCCATGCTTCCCTTTAGCGAAATGCTGCTCCAAATCATCAAAGTTGAAGTTGGATGTGAAAAAGGTCGGTAAATCTTCCTGCATACGGTATTGGAGAATGACCTGCAGGATTTCGTCACGCACCCAAGCTGTTGACTGCTCGGCACCAATGTCATCTAAAATCAGGACTTCAGAAAGCTTAAGCTCATCCACCAAGGTCTTCACATTGCCATCACCGATTGCATTTTTGACATCAATGACAAAGCTAGGATAGTGGAGGAGAGTGGATGAAACACCACGTTTTTCTGATAAATCATGGGCTAAGGCAGCCACCATGAAACTTTTACCCACACCAAAGTCTCCATATAAGTAAAGACCTTTTCGAATAGCTGGATATTGCTCCACGAAGGCTAATAGCTTTTCAAAAATTGGCAAGCGACCCAAATCATCCAAGTCTACTTGAGCCAAACTAGCTTTCTTGAGACTGGCTGGCAGATTGATTAACTTGAGACGGTTCTTAATAGCCGCTTCTTTTTCAGCCGCGATTAGTTCAGGAGTTTCTTCATAAGAAACATCCGCATAGCCATGATTCATAACCAAAATAGGCTTGTAGCCTTTGGCAATATAATCCGTATCCCCACGGAGAAATTTGTCGCGCTCGGTGATGTACTGATTAAACTTGGAGATACTGCGATTTAATTCCTCTGGAGTCAGGGATTCTTGCTGGATAAAGGCCGCAACATCAGGGTCCTTCATGATTTTCTGGACCAAATCTTGATAATGAAAACGGCTAGGTTGACGTTTGAGTACGTCTCCGACACTTTCCATCTAATCTCCTCCTTTTTCTAATCGAGCTAATAGTTCTTGTTTCTTACGTTCTAGTTCCAGACGAGTTTCCTCGCTGGTTTCATTCTTATAATCTGGATTGCTCCACTTGGGTACATTGGACTTGGTAGGACTCGGTTTACTGCTTTTTTGAGCCTGATTCTTTTGCCCACGCTCACGGATGCGCAAGACTGCCTCTTCTGCCGAATGAATCTTTTGATAGGCATAGTCATTGGCTACCTTCATGGCATATTTCTCATTGATATTTGCCGAATCCACCTTATTAAAGGTCAACAAGAGAATGATATTGATGACTTCGTCCAGCAAGCCCAAGCCAGCCATCTGTTGCAAGAGTTCTCTTTCTGTTTGGGTAATACTTGCCTTACGAGTTTGCTTGATTTCTGCCAAGAACTGCAGGGCCGTTTTACTTTTGGCTTCTTTGATAATGGTTGTTTCCTTAGGACTAAAGTCAGAGGAAACAGGTTTTTGAGCAATTTTTTCCCGCATGCGTTTGGTTGAAATAACCTGGGAAACAGCTGTTGACTTGGCCAATTGATAGGTTTCAAACCAAGTCCACTTCTTTTCCTCAGCAATGGCAAAGAGGTTTAAGACATCTGACTGCTCATCCGCAAAGCGAAGCCCATCTCGAGCCATAAGCTGACGAAAATGGTCTAAGTCAAAATCGTTGGCCACTTTCTTCTTGAGGCCAAGGTTTTCTTGACTTCCCAGTTCTGCCAAGTCTGGAAAGACTTGATTGAGTGAGACAGGTATTTCTTCTCCCTCAGCACTCTCAACTTTCAAATCCTCCACAGCTGCATCGCCAATCTTCTTCTCCAAAAGTCTACGATAAACAGGATGCTCCAAGAAGTCCTGACTCGAAAGAGGGGAATGGAGGGCTAGCTGATAAACCTCCCCCTTTTGATAGAGGGTCAAGAGATTGAAAGCAGATAGGATTTTCAAGGATTTTATCAATCTATCCATCCCGAAGTTAAGATGGTTGAGAATGCTTGAAAAGAGGTATTCCTTTCTACCATTATCCCAAAAACTAATCGTATAAAGATAAAGGCTCAGTGCCTCCTGACCGATAATCGGGAGGTAGCACTGTACCAGAGATGAGGTATCTTGCGACACCCGATTATTCTTTAGATAAGAAAAACGGTCAATTGGCTTCATTTATCTTTCCTTTTTCTTTTTAGAGGACTGGGTGATTTGTTGGAGCAAGCTCTCTAACTCACTGACATCCTTAAAACTACGATAGACACTGGCAAAACGTACATAGGTAATCTCGTCTAACTCAGCCAACTCCTCCATGACGAGTGAACCAATGTCCTCACTTTGAATTTCATTTTCATTTCGACCACGGAGTTTCTGTTCGATACGATTGACTACCATGTTGATTTCATCACTTGACACAGGACGTTTCTGGGCTGAGCGGATAATCCCATTAAAGATTTTATCTCTGGAGAATTGTTCCCGTGTGCCATCTTTTTTAACAACCACTAAGGTTCTTTCTTCTACTCGTTCGTAGGTTGTAAAACGGTGCTGGCATTCATCGCACTCACGTCTTCTACGAATAGTGTTCCCTTCTTCTGCTTGGCGACTATCGATAACACTTGACTTGGTAGCCCCACATTTTGGACAACGCATCCTTTCCCTCCTTATCGTTTTCTTTTCATTATACCATTTTTTAAACGATTCCCAAAACAATTCTTCTTTTTGCTTGACAAGTTTTTTGTTTTGTTGTATTATTTAATTAAGACAAATGGATAAAAGAAAGGAGACCAAGATGTCCTGGACATTTGACAACAAAAAACCCATCTATTTACAGATTATGGAGAAAATCAAGCTTCAGATTGTTTCCCATACACTGGAACCCAATCAACAACTTCCAACCGTGCGAGAGCTGGCTAGCGAGGCGGGTGTCAATCCCAACACCATCCAAAGAGCCTTGTCAGACCTCGAACGAGAAGGATTTGTCTACAGTAAGCGCACAACTGGACGATTTGTGACTGAGGATAAGGAGCTAATCGCCCAATCGCGCAAACAATTATCCGAAGAAGAATTGGAACACTTCGTTTCCTCCATGACCCATTTTGGCTATGAAAAAGAAGAACTACCAGGCGTAGTCGGCGATTATATTAAAGGAGTTTAAGCCTATGTCATTACTAGCATTTGAAAATGTATCCAAATCTTATGGAGCAACCCCAGCCCTTGAAAATGTTTCTCTTGACATTTCAGCTGGAAAAATCGTTGGTCTTCTCGGTCCAAACGGCTCAGGGAAAACAACATTGATTAAACTCATCAATGGCCTCTTACAACCAGATCAAGGACGTGTCCTCATCAACGACATGGATCCAAGCCCAGCAACCAAGGCTATCGTAGCTTATTTGCCGGATACGACCTATCTCAATGAACAAATGAAGGTCAAAGAAGCCCTAACCTACTTCAAGACCTTCTATAAAGATTTCAATCTTGAACGCGCCCATCATCTACTTGCAGACCTAGGCATTGATGAAAATAGTCGTCTCAAGAAATTATCAAAAGGGAACAAGGAAAAGGTACAACTGATTTTGGTTATGAGCCGTGATGCCCGTCTCTACGTTTTAGACGAACCCATTGGTGGGGTGGACCCAGCAGCCCGTGATTATATCCTCAATACCATTATCAACAACTACTCCCCAACTTCTACCGTTTTGATTTCTACCCACTTGATTTCTGATATCGAGCCAATCTTGGATGAAATTGTCTTCCTGAAGGATGGAAAAGTCGTCCGTCAAGGTAATGTAGATGATATTCGCTATGAGTCTGGTGAATCCATTGACCAACTCTTCCGTCAGGAATTTAAGGCCTAAGCAAAGGAGATTATTATGTTTTGGAATTTAGTTCGCTACGAATTTAAAAATGTTAACAAGTGGTATTTAGCCCTTTACGCTGCCGTGCTAGTTCTTTCCGTTCCCATAGGAATGCAAGGACACTATTATAATTATGTATCTTTCAAAGATAGCCAACCTGTCTTACTTTTCTTTCTGGCTCTCGTCTTTGGTGGATTGATGATTACACTTGGGATTTCAACCATTTTCTTGATTATTAAACGATTCAAAGGTAGTGTCTATGACCGACAAGGCTATCTGACCTTGACCTTGCCAGTTTCTGAACACCATATCATCACAGCCAAATTAGTTGGAGCCTTCATTTGGTCTATCCTTAGCTCCACTGTACTAGCTCTAAGCGCTTTTATTATTGTTACCATAACGGTTCCAGAATGGATATCAAATTCTGAGTTGATTCCACTTGTAGGAACATTCCTTCCTCAACTCTCTCTTATGGGGGTATCCTTCCTACTAAATACCATCTCAGGAATCCTCTGCATCTACTTGGCTATTTCCATCGGACAACTGTTCAATGAATACCGTACCGCACTGTCAATTGTAGCCTACATTGGTATTCAAATTGTCGTTGGCTTTATTGAACTCTTCTATCGTTCTAACCCTGGCTTCTACGTCCCATCAACCTCAGGAGGAGTTGATCAGTTCCAGATGGGCATTATCATGACTATTCTGGAAGAAGTTATTCTTATAGCCATCTACTATCTAGGAACCTATCACATCTTGAAAAACAAGGTTAATTTGCAATAATCTCAGAGTCTAGCGACAATAACTCGCTAGGCTTTTTTCGTTCTCAGGACTTACATTTTTATATGAAATATTTAATAAAAAGGAGTATAATAACTTTAAAACTGATTACATGTATATCGATAAGGAGGTCAACTCTTTATGCTGAGAAGATTTGTTACTAAGAAACACCTCGTACTTTACTTCTTTTCTATTGCCATTACTTGGCTGGAAGCAATTATCACGCCAGCCCTTGTTCAGAATATTGTTGCTAGTTTTACCAATCAAGAACTAGGCCTTCTTTGGAAAGTTTTGATTTTGGGAATCCTTGGAAACCTCATCCTCTTACTAGGTTTAGCTGGGAAACGCTATTACTACGCCCGTTTGATTACTGATTTCAAATATGGAATCAAGAGTGCTATTTTCAAGCGATTTTTAAACAGTTATGAGATTGATGAAAAGGATATTTTGTCTGACCTAGAAAACGACGTCAAACAACTAGAAGAAAGCTATATTGAGCCAACTGTCATCATTATTTCTTCTCTTGGCTTCACAACTGTGTCCATTCTCTATGCCCTTTGGACCAATTTTTACCTAGGCTTGATTTTCATCCTCTTCTACTCCTTTCCTGTCCTCTGCAGTGCTATCGGATCCAAGCGTTTGGATTCACTTTCTGAAAAGCGGTCCACTGTTAACCAGAGCTACTTAGCAAGCTTGACAAATTTTATTGGTGGTAGCCAACAAATTCGCCATTATCAGGGGCAAGACTTCTTTTTTGCTCGCTACCAAAAGCAATTACAAACCAGTCTAGATGCCGAAATCAACTATGAAAAACAACGAACTTTAAACAGTCTCTTTATCAATAGCATCGACGCCTTTTGCTCCGTCACACCTATCGTCATCGGTGGCTTTATGACCTACTATAATTATTTAGATGCGGCGAGTTTTGTGGCCATCTATCTAGTTTCCCATAATATCGGCTATCAATTCCAAGAGTTGGCTTACTTTACCAACACCCGAAAAGCGAATCGAACTCTTCTCAATAAATACCAAAAACTTTTGGGCCAGTCTAACTTCATCTCGCCTAGAAGCATAGAAAATATTTTCCCTATCCAGCTTAATACCATCTCCCTAGAAAAAGATGGGAATAGCCTCCTGTCTCCGATTTCCATGCACATCAAGCAAGGAGAAAAAATTGCCATTATCGGGGAAAGTGGCTCTGGTAAGACAACCCTGCTCAATATCATTCATGGAGAAGAGACACCGACAAGTGGACAGATTAGCTTTGCTGGTCAAAACCTGTCACGTCAAGAAATCACAAGCTTTAGTTCCTATATCCTCCAAGATAGCCATTACTTTGACACGCTCTCTCTGGAAGACAATATCCTTCTGGGACTGGATAAAAATAAAGAGACTTTAAATCATATCCTCAAAAAAACAGGATTAGAACATTTGAAAAATCGAACGCTCAGCAATGATAGTCTGTCTGGTGGCGAGAAACAACGCCTAGAAATCGCTCGCGCCCTCTACCATGATAGCCAACTCATCTTAGCAGATGAGATTAAGGCCAATCTTGACTTGGAAAATAGCAGAAAAATTAGTGACTTGCTCTTCTCCCTACCTCAAACAGTCATTGAAGTCATTCACCACTACACAGAAGAAGACTTAAAACACTACGACCAAGTCATTCACTTAAGCAAAGAAAAGTAATACTCTATAACATACGATTTGAAAAAGCAAGGAACCCGAATTCCTTGCTTTTTAACTCAATATCAAACTGGCCACAATAGGGCTGACAAAGACATAGAGAATACCGGTAACACCGATAGCCAAACCACCCATGGCTCCTGCTACAGAACCGTATCGAAAGGCTGTCCCTGTTCCAACTGCGTGGCCTGTTCCTCCAAGGGAAAGACCAACAGCTACTGGATCATCTATTTTCAACCACTTCAAAAGGGTTGGGCCGATGACACTGGTTAAAATCCCAGTCGCCACTACAACGACCAAGGTCACAGTCGTCAGACCTTGCAATTTTTCTGTGATTCCCACTGCCATGGCGGTTGTCACTGACTTAGGAAAGAGTGAAATGGCTAGGAAAAAGTCCATTCCAAAAATCTTAGCTACAAGGGCGGTGAAAGAGGTATTGACAACTACCGCTAAGAGACTACCCAAGAGAATACTCCGTGCATGGTGCTTCATCAGGTGAAAACTCTTGTAAAGCGGAATCCCTAGAGCAACTGTTGATGGAACAATCAAGTTGTTCAGATAAACCCCACCTTGGTAGTAATCTGGGTAAGAAATCCCCGTCACCTTTAGAAAGATGATAATGAAAACAGCTGACAAAAGCAAGGGCGTTGTCAATGGATGAGGAAAACGTCTGTAAATCAGCATTCCTACTAGATAAGCTAGGATAGACAGGGCAAGCCCAAACAGGGGATTGGAAACAAATTCACTCATTTGGCATCTCCTTTCTCATAATCTCCCTCAAACCGTCGTTTGATAAACTGAACTACCAAGGCTATGAGGATAATATTGATGACTGCTGCAAAAAAGACAATCAAAACAATGGGCAAAAGATAGGGAGCAATCACATCAAACTTCTCCATGATTCCCACTGCTGGTGGCAAAAAGAGAATGGTCATATTGGCCAGCAAGAAATTCCCCACCATGTTGACATGCCTAGTTCTCAGCCACTTGAATTGTAGGGCTAGAAAGAGAATAATCAAGCCGATAATACTGCCTGGGATGGGCAAATGAAAGAAACTAGAGATTCCCTCTCCGATTAGAGAAATCACAAAGAGAATCATTAATTGAACATATAATTTCATCCTAAACTCCACGAAATAGACTTCTTGCATACCAGTTTACTCTTTTTTCAGAAAATTTCAAGGAAATGCACAAGGGATAATAAAAATTAGAAATGGAAAGGGAATACAGACAATTCTTGACTTGTGAAAACTGGCATGATTTAGGATAAAAGATGCCTGCGTCCTTCTTGCCAGCTTGATTTAAAAGTAGTATAATTATTGCATGCGCAATCATCTTATGATGCAGAGACTGTCCGTGAATGGACTTTCTTCTATTTATAACTCTAAAAAGAAAGGAGATACTATGACCTATTTGGAAAAATGGTTTGACTTCAATCGGCGTCAGAAAGAAATTGAAAGTCTCTTGGAAGAGACTATTGCCCAGCAGAGTGAGCAAAGTCTGACCTTGAAAGAGTTCTACCTGCTCTACTATCTGGACTTGGCTCAAGAAAAATCTCTACGCCAGATTGACCTGCCAGATAAACTTCATCTGAGCCCGAGCGCTGTTTCTCGGATGGTGGCTCGCTTGGAAGCTAAAAATTGCGGTCTGCTTAGTCGCATGTGTTGTGATCAAGATAGACGCTCTAGCTTTATCTGCCTGACAAGTGATGGGCAAAAGACACTGGCCTCTCTACAAAAGGCTGTCGAAGAAAGCTTGGAAACTGGTTTGGATTTCTTGATTTAAGATGATTTTAGAAAAAAGTTGCGTGCGCAATCATTTTTCTTGACATTCTCTTTTACAAGGAGTAAAATAAAGTCATCATTAAACAAAGGAGTTTTAAAAATGATTGAAATTACCTATCTAGATGCCAGCAAGAATGAAAGAACTGTAACGTTTGACTCTTATGAAGACTTTGAACGTTCGCAACAAGCTTGCCTTATCGGCGTCGCTGACTATTACCCTGTCCAAAAATTAACCTACAACGGTCATGATTTGGACTACCATGGGACTTATGGAGACGTCTTCTTCTATCTCATGAAACAAGATTTAAGCCAATATAACTAAAAAAGGAGAAATACAATGGCAAAAGCAATTACAGATGCAACATTCGAACAAGAAACAAAAGACGGTTTGGTCTTGGTAGACTTCTGGGCAACTTGGTGTGGTCCATGTCGTATGCAAGGTCCAATCTTGGATAAATTGTCTGAAGAACTTTCAGAAGATGTCTTGAAAATCGTTAAAATGGACGTTGATGAAAATCCAAACACAGCTCGTGCTTTTGGAATCATGTCTATCCCAACCCTTCTCTTCAAAAAAGACGGCCAAGTTGTGAAACAAGTTGCTGGTGTTCACACAGCAGAACAAATCAAAGCAATCGTAGCTGAACTGAGCTAAGTAAAGATAGAGACCAAGTGGATTCATTTGGTCTCTTTTTTGTTATCTTTTGCTCAATCACTGCTCAACCAGACTTCGCAACCATTTATATTTCCTACATTCCTGACAAGCTCTGGTCGAGTCAAAATCCCTCAAACTCTATCTCTTTAGCTATCGGAATCACGGAGATTTTAACGAAAACTGTATCAACACCATCGGGAAAGACTTGATCAACTTGCTAGACCCTCGCTTTTTAGAAGTCTGGGGAAAATTCACTCCGCGCGGTGGTATTTCAATCGCCCCCTACTACAACTATGGTAAGCCTGGGACTAAGTATGAAGGCTTGGCAGAACAACGCCTCTTCCAACACGACCTCTACCCAGAGAAAATTGACAACCGCTAAACTCATACGAAAAAGCCCTGTTCCTCAAGATGAGGAGCAAGGCTTTTTAGTTTCAATTATTCTTCTGTTCCAAGGAAGTTTTTTGCAACAAGGGCTGCAAGAACACCTCCAACGATTGGGGCAAGGATGAAAATCCATACTTGTTGAAGAGCTGCGCCACCTACCAAGACAGCTGGTGCCAAGCTACGAGCTGGAGTTACTGAAAGCCCAGTAATGTTCAATCCAACAAGAATCATCGCCATCAAGGACAAACCGATTACCAAACCAGCAATCGCGCTATTTCCCTTGCTTTCTGAAGTCACGGTCATGATAACCAAGACAAACAAGAAAGTTGCGATAACTTCAAACAAGACACCACCAAAGACAGTGACACCGTTTGCCAAGGCATTTTCACCAAGACTAGCAGTTGACATTCCTGAGTTAGCCAAGAGGAAGAATACTGCAGCTGACGCAAGGAAGGCTCCAACTACTTGTCCAAGGATATAGTTTGCAAGCTCTGAAGATGACAAACGTTTGTTAACAAATATAGCAATAGAAACAGCTAGGTTCAAGTGAACCCCTGAAATAGTTCCAATTGAGTAGGTTGTAATCACGATTGCCAAACCAAAATTCCAAGATAATCAAGACCATTTCCAAAAACAACAGCTCCTGTTCCAATGAACACAAGCATGAAAGCACTGATTAACTCAGCAACAAATTTTTTCATTTTCTTTCTCCTTTTTTCAAAAACTAGATACTAGTCTATCAAAAGAGGGAAAGGGTTTCAAGAAAATTGATTGGAAAGTCTTTCGAAAATCTGACTCGCTTTTTATTAGTATTGAAAAGACTGGATAGCTTCTTTCAAGTCATCTTGTAAACTATTTCTCTGGTCAAGTTGGACATAGACTTCCAACAGACAGGATCTGAAGTTGGAAAATTTATAAAAATCTTCCCTTTCTTCTATCGGAAAATCAACAGTTTTTATCCAAGAAGCTACTTGCTCTTGCTCCAACTTCCCTTGTAAAATAGGTTCATAGATCACTCTCGCTAAACGCCAATCCTCATCATCTGTAAAGCGAATCGAAATTCTTTTAAATAGTTGGCCAAGTATATCAAATACTTCATGAACTCTGTTTTTAGGAAAGTCTGGATGACAAACCACCTCTGTCAGTAAATCGGCTCCATGTGCAAAAGCATGAACCCAACCATACTGACTTGAAAAACCCGTTGTATCCTTTTCTTTTGAAAGATAATACAAACCTTGATTTAAAAGGACATTACGAATTCCTGCATTTAATTCCTGATAAAAAATCGATTGCTGGTTGGCATCTGCAGACAAGAGATTTGCATAAATAAGCGCCCTAAAAGAACGTTCAAGGGTTGACAGGCCTACCTTATCAATCTCTTTATCTAACCCTCCATCAGATGAAATCCCTTCAGCAATGAAATGAAATTGTTCCTGTGTAAATAGCTCTTCCTGAATCCCTCTAGCAAAGCTTGTAAAAACAAGGTCATCGCGAATTTCTGGAGAAGGATCTCCCAAATGATCAAGCAACCACTGGATTTCCTCCTGATGATAACTTGGTTTTTCTTCTGTTATTTTTTTAAGTAACTCTTGATACATGGTCAATACCTCTATATTTCTGATAACTTATAAAAAAGGCCAGTCCAAGATAACTTTCTATCTTATTCTTTTTGAGATAGAGTTTTTCCTGCAGCAATTGCATCGGCCTCTGTCATCTCGACAACATTAGATTTAATAGTTTTTGAAGGCATTCTATCCTTACTATACCAATAAACTTTTGATTTTCCATGGTTTGCAACATAGACAATTCTATCTTGCTGTTGGGCTTTAGTCTCCGCTTCACGCGCAATTCTTTTCTCTTCTTCTTTTTGAGAAATGAAAGACTCAACCGCACTTATCCTATCGAGCAACTCTGCCTTTTTATCATTATTTTCAATCTGATTAACTGTTTCTTTAGCAGACTTCGCTTGACTTGCATCTTGACTTTCTTCCAATTGTTTGACTAAGATTTCACCTTTTTCTTGCAACTCAATTGCAGTTTTTTCTTTGGCAATTCTCTCTTCTTCTGCTTTTTCTTTAGCTTTTTTCTCTTCTTCAACTCGTTTTGCTTCTTCTGTACTAGATGAAGCATCGATTGTTGACTCTACTTTAGCAGTGGATGCCGCAGTTTGCTTAGTTTCTGATTGAGAAGATGAAATTTTCTTTGTGACTGTCGGAGTTTGGAGAGAAACTATAACAAAACTAACAACAAAAAGTCCTATCATTAGATTTCTTTTTCGCATATCTGGTGCTTTCTTTACAAAATACCAAATACCAACTCCGCTCAAAACAAGATAGAGAGTTGGAAGAGCAATCAATAAAATGATTCCCAACAAGACTAGACCAATTTTGATAAAACGTATTCTTTGTGAATCCTGCTCCAGCCATTTTTTTATTCTGTTCATATCCTTATCCTAAATGACCTTACTCTCCCAACTGGGCACTGTAGGCGATGATCTGGTCAACTGTGTCTGACAAGAATTGGATGGTATCACGGAGTGGTTTATCTGTTGAAATATCAGCACCGATAATCATGGCTGACTCAAGCGGTGTCTTGCTACCACCTGATTTGAGGAGATTGAGCCAGTCCTCAGCTCCAGTTTCTGAATGTTTCAGATGGAGGTAACCCGCAGTCGAGATAACAAGACCAGCAGAGTAAGTGTAACTATACAAGCCCATGTAATAGTGAGCTTGGCGCATCCAAGTCAAAGCCGCATCATCATCGATTTCAATAGCATCTCCCCAGAAGTCTGTCAAGACTTCCTTCATAATGCTGTTGAGCTTACTTGCTCCAAAGGTCTCCCCTTCTTCAATCAATGTATACACCTTACGCTGGAAGGCTGCTTCCAAAAGGTGGGTAATAAAGTTATGGAAGTAGGTGTCTGTCAAACGGTGGGCAAGGGCAAAGCGTTTTTGACGTGGGTCATCAGACTGCCGCTCTAAGTAATCACTGAGAAGCAATTCATTGAAGGTTGACGGTGCTTCGACATAGTAAGTAGACATGTGGGCATTGAAGTAACTCTGATGATTATCTGAGAAGATGAATTGACCAGAATGCCCAATTTCATGAATCAAGGTATAGACATCGCTCAAACGACCAGTCCAGCTCATGAGGACATAAGGGTGTACACGATATGGATCCGCCGCGTATCCGCCAGAATCCTTGCCACTATTGGCAGCAAAGTCCACCCAGCGCTCTTCTTGATAGCGAGCAACTTCCTGACAATATTCTTGCCCCAAAGGTGCTACCGACTTCATGACCAAATCATAGGCATCGTCAATAGTCACTTGAGGATTCAGGGCGCTATCCAAGTCCAATTTCCAGTCTGCAAAGGTCATCTTTTTAAGACCATTGACCTTGGCAACATGCTTGAGGTATCTCTGAGCAACGGGCGCAAAATCCTTCATGATGAGGTCAATCTGGCGATCAAACATGGCACGGTCCACTTCTTGCTCAGCTAGAAGATAATCAAAGACAGAGTCATATCCCTTCATATCAGCCAAGAGTTTTTCGGACTTAACCTGAGCTAGATAGGCTGCAGCTGCTGTATTCTGGTGCTTACGAAGTCCCTCTGAGAAGGAACGGAAGGATTTCTCACGAACCTCAGCGTCCTCATGATTTTGGTAGAAATTTTCATAGGTCACAAAGCTGTTTTTGTAGGTCTTGCCATGAGCTTCAAAGTCAGCCATTTCAAAATCCCCAGCTCGCATCTTAGTGTAAATATCCTGCGGACTGTAGAAAACTTCACCGAGATTGGTCAAGGCCTTCTCCACATCAGCCCCTAGATAGTGGGCTTTTTTGATTTTGGCCTGACGAATAGCTGCCGTCAAATTGGGAAGCTCACCTAAACGCTCCAAGACTTCCTCGTCTGCTGCCACCAAGGCATCGTCAAAGAAGGTCAAGGCTACGCTGGCATCTGTTTCAAAGTCCATTCCAGCTTGAGCAATATTGGCAAATTCTTCATTGCTGTAGTCTGTTGTCTGAGGCATAAAACCATAGTTGCCAATATGGCTCATCTGAATGTAGATTTGTTCCAATTCTGCAAAGGCCTTCTCGAAATCTTCAAAAGTATGAAGATTACCCTTGTAGTCACGGCTAAATTGATTGATGTCTTCGCGAGCTTTCTCGATTGCACGCAAGAAATCCTCACGATCTTGGTATAGGGCTGTTAAATCCCAAAGTTCCTTCTCTGGAAATTCTGAACGGTGTTTTTGTTCCATTTTCTTCCTCTTATTTCTCTAATTCTAATAAAACACTAAGGGCTGATAAAGCGTAAAGTGGTGCTGTTTCTGCTCGCAAAATACGAGGACCAAGTCCTGCAAGAACAGCTCCTTTGGCTTCAAAACTTTCGATTTCTGCAGGTGACAGACCACCTTCTGGACCAAAGATAAAGAGCAGTTTGGCTCCCTTCTCGAGTCCAGTAACTGCTTGTAAAAGCGCAGCGGCTTCTCCTTCTTTTGCCGACTCTTCATATGCCACTACGATAGAGTCAAACTGGTCTAGTTGGGCTAGAAAGTCTGCTTTATTCTCGAAAAGCTGGATACTTGGAACAACATTACGCTTACTTTGCTCTGCTGCTCCAAGGGCAATTTTTTCTAGTTTTTCAACCTTTTTACCCAATTTCTTGCCATCCCACTTAGCAACGGACCAATCGGCAGGAAAGGCCCAAATCTGGCTGGCACCTAGTTCCGTCACTTTTTGAGCGATAAACTCCAGCTTGTCTCCCTTAGGAAAGCCGGAGGCAATGGTCACTTGGACTGGCAGTTCCACATTGGCAGCTAATTGTTGGACTAACTCAAACTGACGGTTTTCCACATTTAGCACGCGCGCCAAACGCTTGATACCATCATCAAAGACCAAAGTAACCTCATCATCTTCTTTCAAGCGCATAACCTGAAACATATGCTTGCTGGTTTCCTTGTCCTCGATGGTGACAGGAGAGATAGCACTGCCTTTGACAAAATACTGCTGCATGCTAGCCTCCAATCACACCTGAAATATCCTTGGTTTTCTTAAAGACACAGGCATTCCATTCCCCTTGAACCATGTGAGTTTCGAGGAAAAATCCAGCTGACTCAGCCGACTCGCGCACCATATCCCACTTGTCCTTAATAATTCCACTCATGATGAGGTAGCCTTCATCCTTGACCAAGCGATAAGCATCATCCGTCAGATGAACGAGGATATCCGCCAAGATATTAGCTACAATCACATCTGCCTCAATCTCAACTCCCTTAAGCAAGTCTCCAGCAGCAACATGGATATTTTCCATACCAGGGTTGAGCTCAATATTTTCCTGAGCGACTCGAACTGCCACATCATCTAGGTCATAGGCGAAAATTTCCTTAGCACTAAGTAGCGAGCTAGCAATGGAGAGGACGCCTGATCCAGTACCCACATCCAGCACCGTTTCGCCACCACGAAGGACCTGCTCCAAGGCAAAGAGGCTCATCTTAGTGGTTGGATGGGTCCCCGTACCAAAAGCCATACCTGGATCCAGCTTGATAATCTTTTCCCCAGCAGTCGCCTCATAGTCTGTCCAAGACGGCACGATGGTCAAATCATGAGTGATACGAGCTGGTTCATAGTATTTCTTCCAGTTGTCTGCCCAGTCTTCCTCAGCCAAGGCAGTCGTCCCCATCTTGACCTCACCCAAATCCATAAAATCTGTCAATTCTGCTAGGCGAGCCTGCAAATCTGCTTCAACCACTGCCACATCCACCGTTTCAGGGTAGTAGGCGGTCACAACGATTTCTTCTTGTTGCTCGACCTCTGGGAAAATCTCGCCGAAGCGATCCACATTTCCCACATAGTCCATGCTGTCTTCAATCGCAACGCCTTGCGCTCCCAGCTCAATCAAGAGATTGGAAACCAACTCCTCTCCCTCACGCTTCACTGTAACTTTTAACTCTTTCCATGTTTCCATCATTAAGATACCAAGCCCGTAAAACACAAAGCCAAAATAGAAACTTCTCTGAAGACGCTTGTGTCTAAGAGAAGTTTATCTTTTTGGCACAGTGTTTAGGGCGGGTTCAGTTTAGAAATTTAACTGAACCATCCTTTCTAATCACTTACTTTTAAATAATCTTTTAATCTCTCCTGCAACTGAGGTACAACTTGACTGGAACTAAGAAATTCCTCGACATTCATCAACTGATAACCCTGTCCCTCATCTCCAAATACAATCTGGTCAAACTGTTCTTGCGTTAACTTGCCGACTAGAAATACAGATTGTTTATCCGCAAAAAGCATACTTGGGTAAACCTTACTCCAAAGCAGACAATCCTCAGTCAGATAAATTTCCAGCTCTTCATAAACTTCACGCGCCACGCACTCAAAAGGACTTTCATCCTCCTCTCGCCCACCGCCTGGAAATTCCCACATATTGGGCCAGGGAATGCTTGCCTTATCATCGCGTAAGATAGTCAGAAGCTTATCCCCACAAAACAAAGCAATCTTACAGCCTGTGAAATCAGAAATCTCTATTTCCATATTAGACTCCTTCGGTTAATTCCTTTTCCAGCTCGGCTAACCAGTTTTGATAATAGCTTTTCTCATCCCGTAACATCCGGCTACTATTCATTTTCTGTCTAGCAATCTTCATAGCCTTGTGAGTTTGAACTACATCTTTCTTTACCTTAAATTGATACCAAGCTTGAATGACCTGCATATCTGCTGTTTTTAGAGATAAAAAGGATTTGACTCCTCGAATACTTGCATATTCTTCCGCTTTCTTATTATCTCCTTCCATCAGAGCAATTTGAAGAAGGTATAATTGAGAACTAGTTTTAGACATTGGATTATCTGTTTTCTCTAGCACAGACTGCAACTGTTGCTTTGCAAGTTCTATATTATCATCCAATATGAATACCAACCCCTGAAGAGTCTGAACACTTTCTGCAAAACTCCCTCTCACCTCCTCATCAACAGGCATGATAAAGTCTTTTAAATCATATTCTTGAGGAGCTAGCAAGGTCTGGGCAGAATGCCTCAACATCAGGTAGGCGTATTTCGTATTTTCAGGGTGTTGTAGCAATTCCCAAATTTTTGCGCCATCGGTGATGCCGACTGGCAAAATGTTATTTAGGAAGAAAGACAAATTAAGAAAAATCCAAGTCCCTGCAAAATACCAGCTTCTTGTCAAAAATCCAAACAGTATCGCCAATAATATCAAGCTGAGATGAACCATCAAGCCTCCTGAAAGCATCAGGATGATTCTTTGATCACTTTCATTCTCTTTTAAACCAATATACTGAGCACCAACATTTTTTATAACTGCTGTTCGACTAAGATGAAGCCTTCCTGACTTTTTGGTTAAAAGAAAGTTCCCTAATCCAAAAGCCACCAGACGATAGCCTGTCAAGTAGCCACAAAAAGCATGTCCCAGCTCATGAAGAATAAAGATTAAATACATACTTAGAAGAGCGAAGGCATAACCAAAAGTAAAGACTAAAACTGTGGAATACCCCAACTCTGCAAATGCGATTGTTCCACAAGCAAAAGCCAGCATAATAAAGACAACAGCTAGCACATAAACCAAATAAATCCCAATTTTCTTCATAAAATCTCCAACCAACTCCTAGTATCTCGGATAAGGATAAAATTCTCCTTCTTCCAAGCCAACTTTTCCTTCTTCAAAGACTTCTTGGTTCCATTCCATGACAAATTCTTCTGCTTCTGGGTCTTCCAAAAAGTCCATAAGGGCATCTAGTCCAACCTCGGCAGTATCTTTAAGGAAAAGAGCAAAATAAGCTAAAAATTCACGGGAAAATCCTTTTTTAGGTAGGTAAGGAATGACCGTCAAATAGTCTTCCTCATTGACGGTTGATTTGGCAGGATTGTAAAAAAGCACTGCTTCTTCAAAGAGAATATCATCCGATGAAACCTCTCCGTCTTCATCTACCATCTCCACACCTGCAGCATTTTGCGCTTCCAATAGAAAACTCACTTCAACCGCGTGGTTGCGCTTGTCCCAACTAATCTCAAAGTCAAAGGGAAAATTCTTCTCCAACTCTTCCTCTAAAACATCTAAAAATCCATATGTTGCCATTTTGTCCTCTTTCTATGCGACTCTTAAATCGCCCCGATTGCTCGGAAATATGCTAAAATAGATACTACCATCTTACCACATATACATCAGAAAATCCACGTTAGAAAGGACTGCTATGCCAGACAATCTCGCGCTTCGCATGCGCCCTAAAACCATCGACCAGGTCATTGGTCAGGAACATCTGGTCGGACAAGGAAAAATCATCCGCCGCATGGTGGAAGCCAACCGCCTGTCCTCCATGATTCTCTATGGCCCTCCGGGAATCGGCAAGACCAGTATTGCCTCTGCCATCGCTGGGACGACCAAGTATGCCTTTCGAACTTTCAATGCGACAGTTGATAGTAAAAAGCGACTGCAAGAAATCGCGGAAGAGGCTAAATTTTCTGGTGGTCTCGTCCTATTACTAGACGAGATTCATAGACTAGATAAAACCAAGCAAGACTTCCTCTTGCCTCTCTTGGAAAGTGGTCTGGTCATCATGATTGGCGCTACGACTGAAAATCCTTTCTTTTCTGTCACTCCTGCCATTCGTAGCCGTGTTCAAATTTTTGAGTTGGAACCTCTGTCTAACCAAGACGTCAAAGAGGCTCTTCAGATAGCTCTAAGTAACCCTGAGCGTGGTTTTGATTTTCCAGTAGAACTAGATGAGGATGCGCTGGATTTCATCGCAACCTCTACAAACGGAGACCTTCGCTCTGCCTTCAACTCACTGGACTTGGCTGTTCTTTCTACCCCTGAGAATGACAAGGGCATCCGCCATATCACTCTAGACATCATAGAAAATAGCTTGCAGCGGAGCTATATTACCATGGACAAGGATGGAGATGGACACTACGATGTGCTCTCAGCTCTGCAAAAATCCATCCGTGGTTCAGATGTTGATGCCAGTCTTCACTATGCTGCTCGCTTGATTGAGGCTGGGGATTTGCCTAGTCTCGCTCGTCGCTTGACCGTTATCGCCTATGAAGATATCGGTTTGGCCAATCCTGAAGCCCAGATTCACACCGTGACTGCTCTGGATGCTGCCCAGAAGATTGGGTTCCCAGAAGCCCGCATTCTCATTGCCAATGTCGTGATTGATTTGGCCCTTTCTCCAAAATCCAACTCAGCCTATGTAGCTATGGATAAGGCACTTGCTGACCTCAAAACATCAGGGCACTTGCCTATTCCGCGACACCTGCGTGATGGGCACTACAGTGGAAGCAAGGAACTGGGGAATGCCCAAGACTATCTCTATCCACACAACTATCCTGGAAATTGGGTCAAGCAAGACTATCTACCAGAAAAAATCCGCAATCATCACTATTTCCAAGCAGAAGATACTGGTAAATATGAACGGGCTTTGGCTCAAAGAAAGGAAGCTATCGACCGTTTGTGAAAAATCTGAAATCCTTTTCAAAAAATTGCACTTTCCTCTTGATTTTTTTTGAAAAAGTGGTATCATATAAACATAGAAACGCTGTGGTGTACGACTTCACACTTAAGTGTTGACCGACTATTTTTTGTATTATTAGGGAAACAAAAGTCTTCTAACAGCATGTAGGCCGTCTCACACGGAAACAGCTTCAGTTAGAGCGAGTTGCCCACCTGCTTAATTGCGCGGGTTCAATACAAACCGTGAAGTTTCGGCACCAATACAGCTTTTTTATTTGCCTCCTTAGCTCAGCTGGCAGAGCAGCGGACTCTTAATCCGTGGGTCACAGGTTCGATCCCTGTAGGGGGCATCTAAATACAACAGGAAAAGCCTTGGAATCAAGGCTTTTTTGTGTATCTGTTCTACTTTTGTCAACCAATGGATAAGTTAAACAATATTTTTGTTCGCTTTCTTTATATTTGTAATTAAACTCCTATCTCCCCTTTTTCATAATATATTTCCGTTCAGGTGTTTCAACCATTTGAACGATTTCAAATCCTTCTTTTTGGTAAAGATTCTGAGCTGTTTGATTTGCCTCGAAGACATTTAGAGAGATACTGTCTATATCTCTATTTTCAAAGGCCAAACTAACAAATTTCCTTAAAGCCTGGCTACCTAAGCCTTGTCCCTGTTTCTGGGGATTGATAAAAAATCTTCCAATATGAAGATTACTGTCTTCTAGTCTGATTTTCTGGATAAGCCCCACAAACTCTTGTCCATCAAAGATAGAAAAGATTCCTTCCAAATCTTGCAAGGCTTGGATTGTCAAGGGAAAAGGAATCATTGTTCCCATCCATTGTTCTTGAAAGGATTTGCCAAGGGAGTTGGACCATTGGCATACGAGCTGAGCGTTTTCTGTGCTCACCTTTTCTTCAAAACGAATTATCATCTTTGCCTCACCATCTTATCTATGTTTCTCCATTATACTACTTCTCCTATTTTTTACGAATAGATAAGTATGATTGATATTTATTTTTTTCTTGTCGGGAGCATTCTCGCTTCCTTTCTTGGTTTGGTCATTGACCGTTTTCCAGAGCAATCCATTATCCAACCTGCTAGTCACTGCGATTCCTGTCAGACTCCCTTGCGTCCCTTAGATTTGATTCCGATTCTCTCGCAGGTCTTCAATCGCTTTCGCTGTCGCTACTGCAAGGCTCCTTATCCTGTCTGGTATGCCCTCTTTGAACTAGGCTTAGGACTCCTCTTTCTGGCTTGGTCTTGGGAATTGCTTTCCTTGGGTCAAGTCATCCTAATCACTGCTGGTTTGACCTTGGGCATCTACGACTTTTACCATCAGGAATATCCTTTACTGGTCTGGATGATTTTCCACCTAATCCTCATGGCTTCCTCTGGCTGGAATCTGGTCATGGTCTTCTTCCTTATCCTTGGAATTTTGGCTCATTTTATCGATATCCGAATAGGAGCAGGGGACTTTCTCTTTCTAGCTTCATGCTCTCTCGTCTTTAGTGCTACAGAGTTACTCATCTTAATTCAGTTTGCTTCTGCCACTGGCATCCTCGCCTTTCTCCATCAAAAGAAAAAGGAAAGACTTCCTTTTGTGCCTTTCCTCTTATTTGCTGCCTGTATAATTATCTTTACTAACTTTATTATTAGATAATCTACCCCTCCCAGAAGGCTTTTTTAGATCTTCACCACTTAAATGAAGCTCTCAATAAAATTTCGAATAGAAGATAGGCCATCTGGTGTTCCGATACTTTCTGGATGATACTGGAAGCCATAAATAGGCAATGACTTATGTTGAAAAGCCATAATAACCTGGTCATCAATTGACCTAGCTGTAACTTCGAAATCTGTAGGTAAAACTTCAACCATGATACTGTGATAACGCATGACAGAACAGTGATTTTCAATTCCCCGATAGAGAATAGAAGGTGCTTCAAATTGAAGCTGACTTTGTTTGCCATGCATAACCTTGGGAGCCAATTCCAATTTCCCACCGAAAGCCTCGGCAATCGCTTGATGCCCTAAGCAAATTCCTAAAATCGGTTTTCTACCTGCAAAATCTCGAATCATACCTTCCATCTTTCCGGCATCAATTGGCCATCCTGGTCCAGGGGAAAAGACAAAAGCATCTGCTTGTTCAGCTACCTCATATAAACGAGAATCATCATTCCTCAGCACCTCAACAGAAGTGAAATTTCCGATATACTGAGCAAGATTATAGGTAAAAGAATCATAATTATCTATCAATAGAATCACGGTATATCCTCCTGTTAGGTGTCCTTAGACTTTCTTATTTTTTAGCTTCTAGGTAATCTGCAATAGCTGCTACATCCTTGTCTCCACGACCAGAGACATTGATGATGATAATGTCGTCTTTACTTAGTTTTGGTGCACGTTTAACTGCTTCAGCAATAGCATGTGAGCTTTCAATGGCTGGGATAATCCCTTCTGTCTTACTAAGAAGAAGCAAGGCTTGAACAGCTTCTTCATCCGTCGCTGCAACATATTCCACGCGACCTGAATCTTTGAAGTAGGCGTGCTCTGGGCCAACCCCTGGATAGTCCAAGCCAGCTGAGATAGAGTAAACTGGAGCCAACTCTCCGTCTTCCTTAAAGACTGCATAAGTCTTCATACCGTCAACAATTCCGATACTACCTTTTGTCATAGTAGCTGCGTGCTTGTCTGTGTCAAGGCCATGACCTGCAGCTTCAACCCCAACCAATTTGACTTCTTCATCAGCCACATACTGTGAAAAAGCACCGATGGCATTAGAACCACCACCTACACAGGCAATAACGTAGTCTGGTAAGCGTCCTTCTTTCTCTAAGATTTGACGGCGAGATTCTTCACTGATTACTTTTTGGAACTCATGAACAATGGTAGGATAAGGATGAGGGCCTACAGCAGATCCCAGAACATAAAAGGCTTCAAGGTCATTCATCCATGCTCCAAAGGCTGCATCAACCGCATCTTTGAGGGTACGAGTCCCTGTTTCAACTGCGTGAACAGTTGCTCCCATCATCTCCATACGGAAAACATTGAGGCGTTGTCGTTCTACATCTTCTGCTCCCATGTAGACATCACAGGCCATGCCAAATTTGGCTGCAGCCGCTGCTGTTGCAACACCGTGCTGACCAGCTCCTGTTTCTGCGATAACACGTTTTTTGCCCATGCGTTTAGCAAGAAGGATTTGTCCTAAAACGTTGTTGAGCTTGTGAGAACCAAGATGGTTAAGGTCTTCACGTTTAAGATAAATCTTTGCTCCACCTAAGTGCTCTGTCAAACTTTCTGCAAAGTAAAGTGGAGTCTCACGTCCTGAATAGTCCTTTAAGTAATGGCGAAATTCTGCCAAAAAGTCTGGATCATCCTTGTACTTGTCAAATGTAACTTCTAACTCATCCAACAAAGTCTGAATCGGCTCCGGTACAAAACTACCACCAAATTGTCCAAAATAACCTTTAGTTGTCATAAAATTTTCCTCTTTCTGTATTTATTCGGCTTTTTGTTTGCTTTTAGTAGTAGGCAAGGAGCTGTAGATAGAACTCAATACTCTTCGAAAATCAAATTCAAACCACGTCAACGTCGCCTTGCCGTACTCAAGTACAGCCTGCGGCTAGTTTCCTAGTTCGCTCTTTGATTTTCATTGAGTATAAGTTCATCAAAGCGACTTAACGCCCTAATAAAAGATAAACAAAACGACGGATAGAAAAAAGCCCACACACAGAATTAAATTCCATGTGAGGGCGTTGGTAACGCGGTGCCACCTCAATTATAAAGGGACTATCCCTTTACATCTCTGCCTTGTCTAACAACAAGTTGCACTGTAAGGTGTGCTCACCGAATTTTCATTGTTTCAAATTCATTTTTTAAAATCAGCCCACTTTCACTACTTCCAACCACCTGTTCACAATTCCCACAGGCTCCCTGAAGATCAAAAATAGTTACTTTTCTGATTTATGAGATTCATTATAAATCTTTGTATCCTCTTTGTCAAGACTTTTTTACATTTTTTTAGAACCGATAATTTCTTCCGTCACTCTACGCAAAGTTTCAATTATATAGTCAACTTCTTCATCTGTTAACTTGGTATGAAGAGGTAAGGTAATCTCATTTTCAAAGAAAGCGTAAGCTTTTGGATAATCTTCCATATCAAAACCAAGATTTTTATAGGCTGTCAACAGAGGAAGTGGTTTGTAGTGTACATTACTTGCAATTCCTGCTTTAGCCAACTCTTGAATAATTTGATTTCGTTCTTCCAGACTTGCTCCTTCTACATGGGTGATATAGAGGTGACGACATGATTCGACAGTTGCTGTCTTATGAGGCAAAGGATGAATGCGAGTGCCAGCAAATCCATTGTCATAACGACCCACGATATCCTTACGACGTTCTAGTAAGCTAGGATAACGGTCTAATTGGACCAAACCAAGAGAAGCCATGATATCCGTCATATTGCACTTGTAGGCTGGTGTTACGATATCGTATTCCCATGAACCCAGTTGCATCTTGGCAAGAGCATCCTTAGTTTGCCCGTGAAGGGAAAGGATTTGGAATTCCTTGTACATCTCTTCGTCATCAATAGCTGGATTGGCTTTCCAAGTCGCACTTCCACCCTCTGCTGTTGTAAAGTTCTTAACGGCATGGAAAGAGAAGGAAGTAAAATCCGCGATAGAACCAGCAGGTTGACCTTTGTAAGTAGATCCCAAAGCATGGGCACTATCAGAAACAATCACAATACGGTTAAAGGCTTTTTGCCACCTGCTTGAAGCAGTAAAGAGGTCACGTTTCTTCTCCACAACTTGGAATAAACGGTCATAGTCACAAACAATCCCTGCGAGCTCTACTGGGATGATCACCTTAGTTTTCTCAGTGATAGCTTGCTCAAGCAGGTCATAGTTCATCTCAAACGTATCTGCTTGGATATCCACCATGACAGGGGTCGCCCCTACGTGAGTGATAACACTACATGAAGCTGTATAGGTCATGGCTGGAACGATGACTTCATCACCAGGTCCAACTTCCAAGACGCGCAAAATCAACTCAAGCGCGGCAGTTGCAGAGTTAAGACAGACAGTCTTAGGCGTCTGTGTATATTGAGACAAACGACGTTCCAGTTCTTTAGTCTTAGGACCCGTTGTAATCCAACCAGAACGAAGGGTATCTGCTACTTCAGCAATTTCTGCTTCTGTGATATCAGGCGGTGAAAATGGAATATTGTAATTTGGCATTGATTTACTCCTTTTATCTGTACTCATTTTCTCATGACTACTTTATTTTAAAACTTCAAACAAAGTTTGAAACATGATTTTAATGTCCCCAAGAAAACTAAACTCTCGAAGATAGGCAAGATTATAATGCATCTTCTCAGGAAGGACATGCTCCATATAGGCTTGGTCAACAGATAGACCTTTCTCCGTCATTTGACTGATGATAGTGTCCTCATCCTTGTAGTGAATGCTGGCTGGAGAGGTAATTCCTGCTGGTAAAAGCAGGGTTGCCATCATTTCAGAACTATATTGCTCCGTGTAGCGTGGCACTTCAGGTCGTGTCCCCACAAAGGACATTTCGCCTTTAAGAACATTAACCAGCTGAGGCAATTCATCCAAACGCACACGGCGGATAAAATTACCAACTTTGGTAATGCGACTGTCATTAGCAGAAGTCACCAGACTTCCTTTTTTATCCGCATCCGTCACCATGGTACGGAACTTCCAAATCTTGAAAGGACGGTTGTACTGAGTAACGCGCTCTTGCTTGTAAATAACAGGTCCCTTACTGTCTAGCTTGATCCATATTCCCAAGATCAGAAAGACTGGGGAAGTCAACATTAACAAGATCAAAGCTAGAAACCAATCTAGGCACCGCTTGAAAATCAGAGACCCCTTCCTTTTAGAGACAAGCTGGTAGTAAGACTCAACCTCGCTTGATTGCATTTCTACGGGTAGGTCTTCCCATTTCAGCATCTTGTTTCTCCTTTGTTTTTAGTATAGTATTTATCAACAGTCTTCATTATACCACAAAATAGAAAGGGCGGAGCAAGAAATCTATGTTTTAAAGGATTCTCTCCTTAAGACATCGCTCCAGCCTGCAAGCTATACATATTATGGTAGGTTCCTCCCAAGGCCAAAAGCTCTTCATGGGTACCACTCTCGATAATCCGACCCTTATCCAAGACATAAATGCAGTTGGCATCTTGAATAGTTGAGAGCCGATGGGCGATAGCAATGGTTGTTCGTCCTTGTCTCATCTTGTATAAGGAATTTTGAACCAGACTTTCAGTTTCAGAATCAATATTAGCTGTAGCCTCATCTAAAATAAGAATTTTAGGTTGACTAGCAACCGTTCGAGCAAAGGCAAGAAGCTGGCGTTGACCAGTCGAAAAGCTGGAACCACGCTCTGAAACAGGTGCATCGTAACCTAGAGGAAGTTGCTCAATAAAAGAATCTGCATCCACAAATGCTGCTGCAGCCTTTATGTCATTATTACTCAGATCTTGGTACATGGCGATATTGGACTTAATGGTTCCATGATAGAGGAAGGGATCCTGCAAGACTAGACCGATGTTTTTTCTCAACTCCTCCTGACTGTAGTCCCGGATATCCACATCATCCAAGAGAACTCGCCCTGACTGAAATTCATAAAAGCGCATGAGGACATTGATAATCGAAGATTTCCCTGAACCTGTATGACCTACAAAGGCAATGGTTTCACCCTTATTAACAGAGAAAGAAATGTCATCCAGAATCTGGTGTTTCCCGTCATATGAGAAACACACATGTTCAAAACGAATATTGCCTTCTTTGACTTTAGCCTGCCCATCTTCTTGAAGGGGCTCATAGGTCCTCTCGTCAATCAGAGCAAAGACACGGCCTGCAGAAACCATGGAAGTTTGAAGGGTTGAAAAGTTTTGCGTTACTTCAATCAAGGGATCAAAAAGGCGGTTGATGTACTGAATAAAGGCATACATGGTTCCTGCCGTTATTCCCAGATAAAGTCCACGATAGCCAAAGTAGGCCATCAAGACAGCATAGCCTAGGAGTTTAAGTAAACTCATGGCAGGGCGCAAAAAGAGGGCATCCAAGGCTACAGAACGGTAGGCATAGACCAAGTGTTCTTGGTTGATTTCATCAAACTCTGACTGTAGGCGCTTCTCTTGATTAAAGGCCTGGATTATTCTGATTCCCTCGATGTTTTCAGCCAGCTTACTATTGATATCTGACAAGAGACTTCTGGTTTTCTCAATGATTTTCACTGATTTTTTACGATAGATATTGACTAATAGGAAAATCAACGGTAAAAAGAGAAAAATTAAACCTGTTAGACGGACATCCAAAACCAACATGGTGTAAAGGGTCGTCACGAAGATAAAAACTGCTGAGATAAAGCTAGATAAAATCCCTGAAAACATATCGCTGATGGTCTCAGTATCATTGGTCAAACGAGAGACGATGGAGCCTGCTGGTGTCTTGTCAAAATAAGACATGCCCAGCTTTTCCATATTGGCAAAGGCATCGCGCCGAATATCCCTAACAATACTGTAGGACACCCTCGCAAAAAGAAGATTGCCGACATACTGAACTACAGTTTGCAGGATATATAGACCATAGTAGGCCAGCAAAACGGTCACAGCGAGTTGGTTGAGATTGCTGAGATACTGGTCAATAAAGTGGGAAGCCACAAGGGGAATGACACTTTTAATGACCGTCGTCGCTAGGAGAAAACTGAGTGCCAAAAAGGTAAGGAGTCCATAAGGCTTGAGATAAGACATCAAGCGCTTCAATACAGTCCATTGTTCTTTCTTATTCTGCATCTTCTTCTCCCTTCATTTCCAACTGCTGAGACTGGTAGGTTTGAGCATACCAGCCATCCAAAGCTAGCAAGTCTTCGTGCCTGCCTCGTTCGATAATTTGACCATTTTGCAGGACTAAAATCAAATCTGCATGGACAACCGCACTGAGGCGATGGGCCGTGATAATGGTTGTTTTGTCCTTTCGCGTCTCCTTGAGGTTGTCGATAATCGCATACTCTGTCTTGGCATCCACGGCTGACAAGGAATCATCTAAAATCAAGATATCAGGATCTAAAATCATAGCCCGACTCATAGCCAGACGTTGCTTTTGACCACCTGAGAGACTAACCCCTTTTTCGCCAATCAGCGTATCAAATCCCTGAGGCATGGCTACAATGTCTTGGTAAACTTGGGCTAGCTTAGTCGCTTCCTCGACCGCTGAAAGTGGTAAATCAGGATTCCCAAAGCGTATATTGTCTAAGATTGAAGTCGCAAAGAGGAACTGGTCCTGAGGAACATAGCCCATAAGACTACGAAGATCTGTCAGACGATAGTCACGAATATCGTGGCCACTCAGATAAATAGCACCCTTATCCACATCGTATTCACGCAAGAGAAGCTTGATCAAGGACGTTTTTCCAGAACCTGTCTGACCAACCAAGCCCAGAGTTTGCCCTTTTTCCAAACTAAAGTGAACATTTGTCAGTGTTTCCTCATTTTCAAAGGCAAAGCTATCAATGGCATACTGCAAGCGCCCGTTTTCAATTCCATCTAAAGGAAACTCAGGGTCTTGTACAGGTGATTCCTGAGACAAAAGTTCCTCAATCCGCTGATAGGAAACCTTCCCTCGCTGGGTAATATTAAAGAGGAAGCCGATGGCCATAAGAGGCCAAACTAGCATATCCAAGTAGCTGATAAAGGTAACTAGATTCCCAACTGTAATCTGCCCTTCCTGAACCATCAAGGAGCCGACCAAGAGGGTTAAAACATAGGAGGAACCAACAAATAAGAGAACCATGGGGTCAAAGAGACTATCGTATTTCATGGTTTGCAGGTTCTTTTGGAAGGTCAATTCATTGACTGCCTGGAAAGACTTCAACTCGTCCGCCTGATACCCAAAAGACTTGGTCACTTTGATACCTGATACAGACTCCTGCACCTTGTTATTGAGTTCGGAAAAGGCAGCTTGGGATTCACCAAAAGCCTTATGTGTCTTTCTCCCTAAACGACTGGTTGCATAAGCCATGAAAGGCAGGGGCAAAATGGCAACCAGAGTCATCTGCCATGAAATACTAAAGAGCATGGTCAGCAAAGTCACTAAAGCTGTGATTGAGGCATCCACCGCTGACATAACCCCTCCCCCTGCGAGACGGGTTAAGGCATTGATATCGTTGGTTGCGTGTGCCATCAGGTCCCCCGTCCGATAGGTTTGATAAAAAGCTGGAGACATTTTTGTGAAATGCTCAAATAAGCGAGACCTCATAATCTGTCCCAGACGGTAGGAAGTCCCTAGAATATACATACGCCAAACATAGCGCAGATAGTACATCCCAAAAGCCGCAAGTAGCAAGTAAAATAAGTCAAGAAGGAGGTCCTGCTGGGTTAATTGCCCCGATGTGATAGCATCAATGACCCGTCCCATAACCATAGGGGGAATGAGATTGAGGACGGAAACCAAGACCAAGGCCACAATCCCGACTAGATAAC
>CAUQVK010000010.1:0-30554 GCA_963521495.1 uncultured Streptococcus sp. | reverse complement strand
GAAAATCTATTGAATATGCCATAAGAAGATTATACCACGTTGCGTACTGTTTTTGTTTCATTTTGCTATAAATTTCTAAAATCGATAGATTAGACAAAAAAGCGAACAAGACAGAATTCTGAGTGTCAGATAACTCATTTTGTTCGCTTTTTATATTTAAGGTTAGACTTTTGTCCCAGACTCTTCGATTATCTATCAAAATACTTTTTAGTCTCAGCGATAACCACTGGAGATAACACTAAGAGAGCAATTAAGTTTGGTAGTGCCATCAGGGCATTTACGATATCAGCGATAATCCATACCATATCCAACTCGATAAATCCTCCAAGTAAAACCATGAGCACAAAGACCACCCGATAGAGCCAGATAAAGCGAACCCCAAAGAGGAACTCAAAACAACGTTCCCCGTAGTAGTTCCAACCTAGAATCGTTGTAAAGGCAAAGAGCACAAGGAAGATGGTCAAGAGGGCAGGACCAAAGTGTGAAAAGACTGTTGAAAAGGCTGACTGAGTCAAGGCAACCCCATTTAAGTCGCCACTCCAAACACCAGTCACCAAGATGGTCAAACCAGTCAGAGTACAGATAATGAGGGTGTCAATAAAGGTTCCTGTCATGGAAATCAAACCTTGCTCTACTGGTTCATTTGTCTTAGCTGCAGCTGCTGCAATGGGAGCAGAACCCAGACCAGATTCGTTTGAGAACACACCACGCGCCACACCATTTTGAATAGCCATCCGAATGCTAGCACCGGCAAATCCACCTACTGCAGCAATAGGACTAAAAGCTGATGTCAAGATTAAAGCGATTGTGGCAGGAATTTCCCCAATATTAAAGAAAATAACTGTAAGCGTCCCCAAAATATAAATGATAGCCATAAAAGGAACAACGGTTGTTGAAATCTTAGAAATGGACTTGAGTCCACCAAAGACTGCAATCGCTACGAATACAGACAAAACAAGAGCAGTGATAGCTGGTGAAATAGTCGTTGTGTTTTGGATAGATTCTGTAATCGAGTTGACTTGGGTGAAGGTCCCGATTCCCAACAAAGCTACTAGAACACCTGCTAGGGCAAAGAAGATGGCAAGTGGTCGCCACTTTTCTCCCATCCCTAGAAGGATATAATGCATGGGCCCTCCCGCTACTGCACCATGGTCGTCCTTAGTGCGGTATTTGATCGCCAAAAGTCCTTCCGCATACTTGGTAGCCATTCCAAAGAAAGCAGCCATCCACATCCAAAAGAGGGCTCCTGGTCCACCGACCTTGATAGCCGTCGCCACCCCGATAATATTTCCCGTGCCGACTGTCGCTGCGAGGGCTGTACACAAAGCCGCAAAGCTGGATACATCACCATGTCCCTTATCCTTGGTAAAAATAAGCTGGAAGGCCTTAGGTAGACACAAAACCTGCAAAAATCCTAGACGGGCAGTTAGGTAAATTCCTGTTCCGACCAATAAAATCAAGAGGGGAGGTCCCCAAGCAAAAGCATCAATTGATTTAAGCAATTCTAACATTTCCTTCTCCTATCTTTTCAACCCCAAAAGAAAGAGCACATGCAAGATACATGTACTCTGGAATGCTTAGATAAATGCTAAAAAGCGGTCTATCCTAGCTCTGTCCTTTTACCTGAGAGTTTGAGCAGTTGCCTGCCTTGCCCCTTCGGTGCCTTTACGGTCTCTCCAGAGTTCCGTCCATTTACAGTCATGGAAAATCAAACGATTCCCCACTTCTATTAAACTTCATTCGGTGTTGGTATTTAATTGATTCTTATTTTACAAAAAATGTTGGCTTTTGTCAATGTGTTTATTAGTAAAAATTAGTTCAACAGTTTTTACTTTATGAATTCCGAAATACTTCTTATCCTTTAAAAGTCACAATAGTCGCACCGCTGCCTCCAGCATTTTGTGGGGCATAGCCGAAACTCTTGACATGTTTGTTTCTTTGTAGGTATTTGGTAACTCCTTCACGGATGACTCCTGTTCCGATACCATGGATGATATCGACTTGGGCCATATTATTAAGTAAGGCTTGGTCGATAAAGGCATCTAGCTCATTCATAGCCTCTTCATAGCGTTTGCCTCGAAGATCCAGTCTGGCTTGAGGTCCTCGCCCAGAAGTTCGTTTCACAACATTGACCTGTTTCTTCTTGACTTGTTTTTCTTGCTGGGCTTGAACAAGGTCAAACTCTTTCTCTTCCAAGGTCATCTTAATCAAGCCGACTTGGGCTTCCCAGCGGCCGTCCTTGAGTTGATTGATCAAGGTACCTCGCTGACCATAGCTGAGCACCACAATATCATCTCCCACCTTTGAAGCTCGGTTTTTCTTAGCCTTTTGAAGAACCTTATTTTTTGACAAATCTACTTTTTCAGGAGCCAATTTTTTCAGCTTGGCCTTGGCTTCAATGATTTCGTGGGGTTTGAGTTGAGATTTACTATGGAGATTTTTAAGAATCTGGTCACTTTCACTCAGAGCCATGGCCACAATCTCAGCAGCCTGTTCACGCGCCTTGTTGAGCTCGGTTTCCTTTTCACGATTGAGCTCGTTGTAAAGTTTTTTTAGCGCACGGTTCATCTTGAGATTTTCTTGCTCCACCTCACGGATATTGTCCAAGCGTTTGCGGCTCTCTAGCGTCTGCTCTTCCAGCTGCTCAATAATACGATTGACATCATTGTCCTGATCGACCTGCTGACTGGCATCCCCTACGATAACCTCAGATAGACCTAGACGTTTAGCTATTTCGAAGGCATTGCTTCGACCAGGAACACCCTGCATAAAGCGATAGGTCGGACGAAGAGTTGCAGTATCAAACTCCATGCTGGCATTTTGCACAAAGGCTGTCTCAATACCGTAGGCCTTTAGTTCCGGATAGTGGGTAGTCGCCATGGTCTTGACTTGACGCAGACGAAGGTCCTCCAGAATAGCCATGGCGAGGGCTGCTCCCTCTTGAGGGTCTGTTCCAGCTCCCAACTCATCCAAGAGTAAAAGTGAATGTTGGTTAACCTTGCCAAGAATATCCACAATATTGGTCATGTGGCTCGAGAAGGTAGACAAGCTCTGCTCAATAGACTGCTCATCCCCAATATCGGCAAAGATTTGATCAAAAACAGCAACACGACTTCCCTTGTCTGCTAAAATCGGCAAGCCTGACTGGGCCATAACCTGTGTCAAGCCCAGAGTTTTAAGCATGATGGTCTTCCCACCTGTATTGGGACCTGTAATGACAATCGCTGTTAAATCTTGACCAAAATGGACATCATTTGCGACGGCATTTTTGACCAAAGGATGGCAGACATGTAGCAGTTGAATCTCCTGATTTTCTGATAGCTGGGGAACTACTGCTTGCTTTTCTTGGATAAAACGAACCTTGGCACGAATCAAGTCCAGATGGCCGATAATCCAAGCATCATTGGCAATCTCAGCCGCATGAGGGCGAACACGCTCAGAAAGTTCTTGTAGGATTCGAAGCATTTCATAACGCTCGTCTGCTCGTAGACTAGCAATCTCTTCACTCAGTTTGACCACTTCACGAGGCTCTATATAAACGGTATTCCCACTAGCAGAAATATCATGAACTACACCTGCAATTTTATTACGAAAGGTGTTTTTCACTGGTAAGACTTGACGACCATTTCTGCTAGCTACAATGCCTTCTGTCAACATCTGTGCTTTTTGCTTGAGCAAGTCTTGCAAGACATCCCGAACCTGACTTTCACTATCATGAATTTTCCGACGGATACGAGCTAATTCTTCACTGGCAAAATTTTCAATAAAACCTGCATCATTAAAGGCCTGGAGATTGCCTTGTAAGTGTGGGAAATCATGTAATTTTTCAAACCAAAGAGCCAATGCCTCTAATCTTACATTTTCCAGATTAGCATAAAAACTTTGCAGCTCTCGGCTAGACAAAAGCACGCGCTTCAAGAGTAGGAATTCCTCAATATTGAGGTCTGCTCCCATCTCCAACCGCTTGCAGACTCCTGCAATTTCCTTAGTTGCGAGAATGGTAAAATGCGGTTGCTCGACAAAGAGAGCCTGCATTTCCTTCATCTCAGCAAAAGCCTGTTTGATTTTATCTGCTTTGGCAGTCGGAGCCAGCTGTCTCAATTGCTCCAAGCCCTGCTCGGTCAACAAATGGGGTTCAAACAAGGCCTTAACCTTATTGAACTCTAATGTTTCTAATATTTTCTTATTCATCATTATTTCCTTGTCTTTGAATGTCTAGGTGTATGATACTCAATAAAAATCAAAAAGCAAACTAGGAAGCTAGCCGCAGGTTGCTCAAAACAGTGTTTTGAGGTTGCAGATGGAAGCTGACGTGGTTTGAAGAGATTTTCGAAGAGTATTAGCTTTTTACATTCTGATAGATTCTAGTCAATCTGTAAACAAAGGGCTAGGAAAACTCCTGCCCTTTTTATCCGATTAAATTTGTCACCCAGATTTGTTTGAGCCAACTGGTTGTTACCGGTATGCTCTGGATGATGTGTTTTGCAACAATACTCTTTTCAAGAGGATTTTGTATAGTTGGCATAGGAATAGTCGCAAGTATTGTCAATGCCATTTGTAAGACAAATAAAGTGACTAGCATAGATAAGATACCTGCTGAAACTTGAAACAAGTTGCCACCTAATTTTTTACTAGGAAGCAAGTGTAAAAAGAGACCGATAAAACGACTAACGCTATATACTATTCCAAATACTAGTAAGTAACCGAGACCTGCGTAAAATACCTTATCCAGCTGGAAAAGTTGATCTGAAGGAAAGAAAAAAGTTCCCTGCCCTTCTTGAGGATTTGTATAAGGGACGAGTAAATGAAATTGATTTCCAAGATTCTTGTAAAATTGCCCCGCTACAAAGGCTGAAATCATGGCTGAGATCAGGTAATAAACCTGTAAAAGGAGACCTCTACGATAGCCAATATAAAATCCCCAAGCCAAAACCAATAGAAGAAAGAGTGATATCATAAGGAATCCTCAATCTTGCTCTGCTCTTGCTTACAGGTTACGAGCTTGTGACGAAGCTCTTCTAATTCTTGCTCCTTATCATCAAACTCAATTTCACGACTAAGTTGAGTTGATAAACAATTAACTGCTAACAAAATAGCAATTGTTTCATCATCTGCACTGGGCATTTTTTCTTTAATTGCTTGGTATTTTTCAGTCGCAACCTTGGCAATTTCCTCCATAAAGAGATTATCATGCTCACTCGTCAAGGTTAATGTTTTTTTCCCGAATGTAAATTTGAATCGATTTAAATTTGCCATAAAATTCACCTCACGATATTATACCAAAATTCGCTAATTTTGTCATTTTTAACAAATTCTCTCTCTTTTATGGTAAAATAGAAGCTATGGCAAGTATCACACTAACACCTAGTGAAAAAGAAATTCAAGCTTTTATTAAAGCCAATCAAACCAGGATCACTCCTAGCAACAATCCCTATATACGCTATTTCTTGAGACTTCCTCAAGCAACGGTTTCCATCTATACTTCTGGAAAGGTTTTGTTACAAGGAGAAAGGGCTGAGAAATACGCCAGTTTCTTTGGCTATCAAGTTGTAGAGGAAAAGGGTGGGCAAAATCTCCCTTTAATTGGAACAGACGAGGTGGGAAATGGTTCCTACTTTGGTGGTCTTGCAGTCGTGGCTTCCTTTGTCACACCAGACCAGCATGACTTCTTACGAAAACTCGGTGTGGGTGATTCTAAAACTCTGACCGACCAAAAAATTCGTCAGATTGCTCCAATTCTCAAGGAAAAAATCCAACATCAGGCCCTACTTCTCTCACCAAGCAAGTACAATGAGATCATCGGAGAACGCTATAATGCTGTTTCAGTCAAAGTAGCCCTCCATAACCAGGCTATCTATCTTCTCCTTCAAAAAGGAGTTGAGCCAGAGAAAATAGTGATTGACGCCTTTACTAGTGCTAAAAATTATGACAAGTACTTAATGCAAGAAACCAATCGTTTCAGCAACCATATCACTCTAGAAGAAAAGGCTGAAGGTAAATACTTAGCCGTAGCCGTTTCTTCCATCATAGCGCGTGATCTCTTTCTAGAAAATCTTGAAAATCTGGGACAAGAACTAGGCTATCAACTTCCAAGCGGAGCTGGAACGCTATCTGATAAGGTAGCGAATCAAATCATACAAGCCTATGGTATGCAGGGTCTCAACTTCTGCGCCAAACTTCACTTTAAAAATACTGAAAAAGCCAAAAAATACTTAGAAAGGTAAGTTATGAAATTATTTAAAAGATTTTTAAAAGAGTGGGGAGGAATCATTCTAATTGTGACTCTCCTCGTTTCAAGCCGTCTCTTCCTTTGGAGCAATGTCCGAGTAGAGGGACATTCTATGGATCCAACCCTAGCTGACGGTGAAGTCCTATTTGTTGTCAAACACCTTCCGATCAACCGTTTCGACATTGTAGTTGCACATGAAGATGATGGAAATAAGGATATTGTGAAACGTGTTATTGGGCTACCAGGTGATACGATTCGTTACCAAAATGATAAACTTTACATCAATGGAACGGAAACTGATGAGCCATATCTAGCAGATTATATCAAACGTTTCAAAGAGGATAAGCTTCAAAGTACATACTCTGGAGTAGATTTCGAGGGAGACAAAGGTGCTTTCTTTAGAAGTATCGCTCAAAAAGCTCAAGCCTTTACAGTCGATGTCAATTACAATACTAACTTTAGCTTTACTGTTCCTCCAGGCGAGTACCTGCTCCTTGGAGACGACCGCTTAGTTTCAAGTGATAGCCGCCATGTAGGTACTTTTAAAGCAAAAGACATCACAGGGGAAGCTAAATTCCGTCTATGGCCGATGAATCGTATCGGAACATTGTAAGAGACCTAAGAGGCCGAGAATCAGCAATCTCAGCCTCTTCTTCTATCGTGAGAAGAAGATTATTCACTACCCAGTCTGACTAAGATAGAAACAAGCCCAACTCTCACCTATTCATGCAAAGGAATTTTATGGAAGTTTATTTTTCAGGTACCATTGAACGGATTATTTTTGAAAATCCCAGCAATTTTTATCGCATCCTCCTCCTAGAAATCGAAGATACGGACGCAGAAGATTTTGATAACTTTGAAATCATTGTTACAGGTACTATGGCAGATATAGTCGAAGGTGAAGACTATACTTTTTGGGGACAAATCATCCAACACTCTAAGTATGGAGAACAACTACAAATTAGCCGCTATGAACGAGCAAAACCAACTAAAAAAGGCCTCGTCAAATATTTTTCAAGTAGCCATTTTAAAGGAATTGGTCTTAAAACAGCTCAAAAAATCGTTGATACTTATGGTGATAACACCATTGATGAAATTTTAGAACACCCAGAAAAGTTAGAAGACATCGCAGGACTCTCTGCCAAAAATCGTGAGGCTTTCGTCTCAACTCTTCGTCTCAACTACGGAACGGAGATGGTTTTGGCCAAACTAGCTAACTATGGTATTCCCAATAAACTAGCCTTCCAGATTCAAGACTTTTACAAAGAAGAAACCCTTGATATGGTTGAAAATTATCCCTACCAGTTGGTTGAAGATATCAAGGGTTTGGGTTTTTCTATTGCTGACCAATTAGCGGAAGAACTAGGCATCGAAAGTAAAGCCCCTGAACGCTTCCGTGCCGGTCTAGTTCACAGTCTTTTTCAGGCCTGTATGGAAACAGGGGACACCTATGTTGAAGCACGGGATTTGCTAGAACAAACCCTTACTCTCCTTGAATCTTCCCGCCCCGTGGAACTGGACCCCAGCCAAGTAGCCCAAGAACTCTCCTACCTGATTGAAGAAGACAAGGTTCAGCAGATTGATACCAAAATCTTTGATAATAGCCTCTTTTTCGCTGAGGAAGGCATCCGCAGTCACTTGGTTCGCATCCTTGAAAAAGGAAAACAGAAGAGCCCTGATTTAGAAATCATTCAAAAACATATCGCTACTGTCGAGGAAGAGCTGGGAATCCAATACGATAGCATTCAAAAACAGGCTATCTGTGATGCTATCCAGAACAAGGTCTTTATCCTGACAGGTGGGCCTGGTACTGGTAAGACAACTGTTATCAATGGTATCATCGCTGTTTATGCCCTCTTAGAAGAACTTGACCTCAGAAAAAAAAGCAACCTGCCGATTCTTCTTGCTGCTCCAACTGGTCGAGCAGCACGTCGTATGAATGAACTAACAGGTTTATCTAGTGCTACTATTCACCGTCACTTGGGAATGACTGGAGATGACGATACTAGTCATCTAGAGGATTATCTGGATGCCGATTTTATCATCGTGGACGAGTTCTCTATGGTAGATACTTGGCTGGCCAACCAGCTCTTCTCTAACATTTCCTCTAATAGTAAAATTCTTATCGTAGGAGATAGTGACCAGTTACCTTCCGTCAGTCCTGGACAGGTTCTAGCAGATCTGCTTCATATTCCCTTGATTCCTCAGACTCGCTTGGAAAAAATTTATCGACAAAGTGAAGAATCAACCATCGTCACCCTGGCTAGTCAGATCAGACAGGGCATCTTGCCAGCCGATTTCACCCAGAAAAAAGCTGACCGTTCCTACTTTGAAATTGCTAGTAGCCATATTCCAGCTACGATTGAAAAGATTTTAGGCGCTGCTCTTAGAAGCGGCATCCCTGCTCGCGATATTCAAGTTCTAGCCCCCATGTATCGAGGAACAGCTGGAATTGATGCTATCAATCAGCTTATGCAGGATCTCCTCAATCCCCAGCAAAAAGACCAAATCAGTTTTGAAGCACCACAATGTCATTATCGTAAAGGAGACAAGATCATTCACCTTGTCAATGATGCAGAAATCAATGTCTTTAATGGTGACCTTGGCTACATCACAGACCTAATTCCTGGAAAATATACCGAGTCCAAGCAAGACGAGATTGTCATTGATTTTGATGGCAATGAGGTCTCTTACCCACGTAACGAATGGTACAAAATTCGCTTGGCCTATGCCATGAGTATCCATAAGTCTCAGGGAAGTGAGTTCCCTGTTGTTATCCTACCTATCACCAGTGCTAGTAGGCGTATGCTAGAGCGAAACCTCATCTACACAGCCATTACACGCGCCAAAAGCAAACTCATCTTACTAGGCGAATTACAGGCCTTTGACTATGCTACCCAACATATCGGAACTGCCCGAAAAACCTATCTGATTGAACGCTTCAGTGATTTAATTGAAAATGTTGAAGAAAATACACCAGCTGTCTCTGAAACTAACACATTAACTGACTCTGAACAATCCTATATCTTAACCGAAGAAAACTGGAATAGCATCCCAGCCATGATTGGAATTACAGATGCAGACCTCAAAGAGATTTTTGGAAAACTATAATATGTATGCCTGCTAAATAAGCTGCTTGTATTATAGAGTAAAATAAGTTGGATTAACAAAAAAGGAGTTGCTCTCATACGAGCTAACTCCTTTTAACTTTATTTCACATGTTTTGCAAGTTCTTCTTGCGCTTTTTTATTGGACTCTTCTTTTTCTTTCATCCATTTATCTTGAGCTTTTTGATATTCATCCACAGTGACTGCCTTGTCTTGAAGTTCAAGGTATTTATACAAGAGTGGTTCACTTGTCCCTTTGTTTCCTGACAATGCAAATGGTATTGTAAATGGTACCATCTTAGACAAGATTGGACGCCCTGTACGAGATGTAGTTGGAATAATCAAAGCACTATCTGTCAACCAAGCTTGAGCTGCAGCGTATTTATCATATCGTTTAGCAACATCTGTAACCTCATCACCAGCTTCAGTAACCAATTTCTCGTAGTCATATAGACCTACTTTTTTAGCAGCTACATTATCTTTCCCTGAGTCAAACCCTAAATATGTTTTAGTACTTTCTCCTACAGATGGTTTGATGATATCAAGGTAGGTTGATGGATCGGCAAAGTCAGGACTCCAACCGACATTATCTGATAAATCCCAGTCTTCGCCAGCAGCATTTTCAGCAAAATATGTAATATTATTTACTTCGTCTTTTTGTAGTTGTTGAATATCAATAATGACATTATCAGTTCCTAAAGTCGCTTCCAAGGATTGTTTCATAGATTGGACGCGCTGAACTTTTGTAGTTGCTGTTTGGTCAACAGGCATATCTAGGTGAATTGGGAATTGGACTCCTTCTGCTTGTAAGGCTGATTTGGCTTTAGCAAATTCAGCCTTGGCTTTTTCTGGATTGTAAAGGCCATCCTGAGAATCTGCAAGATTAACATCCTTCCATTCATCCCCATAAGTGACCAATTTCTCTTTGACCATATCGCCAAAGTTTTTACCATCTGCTTGGACAAACGTTGGTGGAACAAAGAGATTACGCAAGATTTTGCTTGCTCCAGTTTGTCCATTCAACTGAGAGGCATAGGCTGTACGGTCAAATCCGAAAGCAATAGCCTGACGGAAATCCTTGTTTAAGAGAGCTTTTTTAGTAGATGTCTTTTGTTCTTCGCTAGTCTTAGATGTGTATTTATAAGATTGGCGGTCAATATTTGTACCAACTAGATAAGTCGTAGAGTCTTGTTGAGTATAGACAATATTGTCTTTCATCGTTTTCTCAAGCTCTGTATAACTTGCATTTGTTGGAAAGAGACGAGCTGCCGTAAAGCTTCCATCTTTAAAGTTTTCTGCTGGTTTGCTAGTATCTTGACCATCCCAGAATGACAATTTGACCTTATCAATATGTACATTGTCCTTATCCCAGTAGTTCGGATTTTTCACAAATTCAACAGAGGATTTGGTCACAAGAGATTTCAACAAATAAGGACCGTTATACAAGAGACTACTTGGATCCGTTGCTTTGGCAAAATCATCCCCTTTTGAGTTCAAAAACTCTTCATTAACTGGCGCAAGCACACCCATGGTTATTTTAGAATTCCAAAAACTTTCCGGTTTGTTCAAGGTGTATTGGACTGTTTGATCATCAAGAGCTTTAATCCCAACTTGAGAGAAATCTTTATTTTCCCCTTTAGCGTATGCATCCAAACCTTTGATTGAATCCTGTACCAAGTAAAGGGCTTCAGATTTCTTATCTGTCGCATATTTAAGTCCTGTCACAAAGTCCTGAGCCTTAACAGGAGCATACTCTTCTCCCTCAGATGTATACCACTTGGCATCCTGACGAATCTTATAGGTGTAAGTCAAGCCATCCTTAGAAACCGACCAGTCTTCTGCCAATGAAGGAATAAGGTTCCCGTATTTATCGTTTTCAAGCAATCCGTCAATAACATTACTAGTAATATCAGCTGTTGAAGCCTTACCAGTTGTTAAATAATTAAGATTATCAGGATCTTTCTCGTATGTAAATGCAAAGGTCTGCTCACCTTTAGCGCCTGAGCCCCCTGAACAAGCAGCTAAAACACCTGCTGCTAATAAAGTCACTCCCGCAAGAGCCAATACTTTTCTTGTTTTCATAGTATTCTCCTTTGTTTTTTTATTCATTATAGACTCTTTTTTGAGTCCTGTCAATACAATTTTCAGAATTTTTAGATATATATGAATTTATTAAATGGATTCGAAAAGACTATCCCCTTCCTAACTCCCTAATTCTATCGTCTACAAACACCTAAATTGCTGAAACTGATAGCTAAAAAGCATTTAATATGGAAATATTTTCAAAATTTATAGTCAATCATTTAGCTCACTTACTAGATAACAATCACTCCACATCTTTAATAATTTACACTAAAAAAGTCGGGAAAATCAAAAACAAATATACCTCTAAGAACAGGCTTAAACCTTATTTAACATGATTTTCAGCTTCTTTTTGAGATTTTTCGATTGCTTTTTTACTTTCTTGCTCCCACTTGCTCTTAGCTTCTTCGTACTGCTTAGTTGTTACAGTATCTTTTTGTAATTTCATGTATTTGTAGTTAAATCCATCACCCTTGATACCAACTAATGAGAATCCTCTTGTAAATGGCATCACTTTTGTAACAAAAGCTCTTCCACCATTTGACATAGCTGACATAAGTAAAGAATTTTCTATCATCCAAGCCTGAGCTTCAGCATATTTTTCATAACGTTTTTCAACGTTACTATTCTCAGCATCTGCTTCTTTCAGCATGTTTGTGTAGGTATCCAAACCAAGGCTCTTAATCTTTTCTAGATCCGCTTTAGAGTCTAGTCCAAATATCTTAAGATAGAAACCATCTTCTGCATTAAATGGATTTAGATAAGTAGATGGATCTTGGTAATCTGGTGACCAACCATCCAGATTCAAATCGTAATCCCGATCTGCAGGTGTTGGTGCCAAAAAGGCAACGTTAGTGTATTCATCGGTAGAAAGTTGATGTACATCAATCACAATATTTTCAGCACCCAAAACTGTTTCAAGCGTCTGCTTGATAGAGTTCATACCTGCCGCAACATTTTTATTAGTTTGATCAACGGTAACATCTAGATGAATTGGGAAGGTCACACCTTGACTTGAGAGCTCTTTTTTAGCTTTATCAAATTTAGCCTGAGCTTTTTCTTTGTTAAAATAAGCATCTTGGGCATCTGCCAAGTTCATATTTGACCACTCTGTTCCGTAGTTAACTAACTTGGAAGCTACTACTTCTCCAAAAGATTTATCACCAATTTGGACAAATGTAGGAGGTACTAACATATTACGAAGAGTCTTGCTTGCCGCTTCTTCCCCATTTGATTGGGCAGAGTAAGTTGTACGATCCAAGGCGAAGTTCACTGCTTGACGGAAGTTCTTATTCAATACCGCTGCTGCAGTTGACTTCTTCTGTTCATCTGTCGTTTTTGAAGTGTGATTGTAAGCCTTACGATTTACATTAAAATTAAAATACCATGAAGTCTTATCCTGCAAACTATAAATGATATTATCCTTATATTTGTCTTTTATCTTCGCAAAGTTTGAACTATTTGGATAAACACCCGCGATTGAATAAGCTCCACTTTCAAAGTTACGGATAGTCAATTCTTGGTCTGATCCATCAAAGTAGGCTAATTTCACACGTTCAATGGATACTTTATCTTGATCATAGTAATGAGGATTCTTAACATACTCGATAGATGATTTTGATGTGAACTCTTTTAACAAATAAGGTCCGCTGTAGAGAATGCTATCTGGAGAAAGAGTACCAAAATCCTTGCCTTTTGAATTTAAAAATTCTTCGTTAACGGGGAAAAGGATATTGTTAGTTGTTTTTGAGTTCCAATATGGCTCAGGACGCGATAAAGTGTACTCAACTGTATGGTCATCTAACGCTTTAACACCTACTTTTGAAAAATCAGAATCAGCACCTGTAATATAATCATTTAAGCCCTTGATTGAATTTTGAATCAAGTCAAGCGCCTGTGATTTGTTATCTACTGCATACTTAATGCCGGTAACAAAATCTTGAGCTTTTACCGGAGCATATTCTTCACCATCAGCTGTAAACCATTTTGCATCTTTTCTTAGTTTGTAGGTATACGTTAAACCATCTTTAGAAACTGTCCAATCTTCTGCTAAGGATGGGACAAGGTTCCCATAATTATCATTTTCTAACAAACCATCTACCAAGTTAGTAATAACAGCTGTATTATCTGCATAATAGTCTAATAAATAGTTAAATGTTGTTGGGTTTCCACTAAAGGTTGATGAGTAGGTTTTTGTATCTGTGCCTGACTGGCCACAAGCAGCTAACAACAAGCTCGCTGCAAAAGTTAAGCCTAAACCAAGGACTTTCTTTTGAGTATTCATCGTTTTCTCCTTATATGTTAGTTTTTATAACATAAGATTATTTTACCAAAATTAACTTAAAATGTAAAGTTGCTTTAAACCTTATAATGAAATTTTATAAAATTTATTCACAAAAAAAACAAAGAATTGCCATGTTTTATACAACAACCCTTTGTTTTTATACGATTTCAATTTTATTTTTCTGCAAAAAATGCTTATAGTAATTCCACACAGAAAGCATCCCATGGAGCTAAGATATGTTTTTCAAAGATTTCTTGAGCTAGGGTGTTTTCAATCAAGACTGATTTAACATTTCCTTCTACGGTCAAGTCTTGTTTTTCATTGGACAAGTTAGCCACAACCAGGAAGCGACGGTCGCCATCTTTACGGATATAGGCAAATACCTTGTCAGCCGTATCAAGTAATTCAAAGTCAGCTCGAATCAGCCAGCTATTCTCCTTACGGATTTGAACCAGTTTCTGATAGGTATAGAAAATAGAATCTGGATTTGCCAGCACTTCTTGAACGTTGATTGCTTTATAATTTGGATTCACTGCCAACCAAGGTTGACCTGTTGAGAAACCAGCATTTTTGCTCTCGTCCCATTGCATAGGGGTACGGGCATTGTCGCGACCAATGACACGGATACTGTCCATGATTTCTTCCATTGGAACGCCTTTTCCAAGAGCCTCACGCGCATAGTTGAGAGATTCAATATCTTCTACTTGATCCAGTGTTTCAAACGGATAATTGGTCATCCCAATCTCCTCTCCCTGGTAGATATAAGGTGTCCCTCTCATGAGATGAAGCAAAATTGCAAAGGCTTTGGCAGATTTTTCACGGTATTCTTGGTCATTCCCCCAGATTGAGACGATACGAGGAAGGTCATGATTGTTCCAGAAGAGCGAATTCCAGCCGTCCTCAACTCCTAGTTCTGTCTGCCATTTGTTGAAAATCTCTTTCAACTTACTGATATTCAGCTCTTTTTGATAGTGCCATTTAGGCTCTCCTTCTTGATACTGAAGACAAATATGTTCAAACTGGAAAACCATAGACAATTCTTGCCCCTTCGGGTCAGAGTAGAGCTTAGCAATCTCTGGAGTTGCACCCCAGGTTTCCCCCACTGTCAAGAGATTCTTATCTCCAAAGGTAGCCTGATTCATCTCCTTGAGATAAGGGTGGAGCATAGGACCATTATTGACTACCTTCTCATCAGGAATTTTGCCAATCATGTCAATAACATCCATACGGAAACCGCCAATGCCTTTATCAATCCAGAAGTTCATCATCTCATAAATTTTCCGACGAAGCTTTTCATTTTCCCAGTTGAGATCAGGCTGTTTCTTACTGAAAAAGTGGAGATAGTATTGACCTGACTTTTCATCGTATTCCCAAGCAGATCCGCTAAAGATAGAATCTAGGTCATTGGGTTCATCGCGCCAGATATAGTAGTCTCGCTCAGGGCTGTCAGGATTTTCACAGGCCTCGACAAACCAAGCATGTTCATCTGAGGTATGATTGACCACCAAGTCCATGATGATACGAATATCACGTTTCTTAGCTTCCGCAATCAGTTTGTCCATATCCTCCATGGTTCCGAAAATAGCTGCAATCGCTTGATAATCAGCAATATCATAGCCATTATCATCCATAGGACTGTCATAAACGGGAGAAAGCCAAATCGCTGTGATTCCTAACTTGACTAGATAGTCCAACTTATTAGTAATTCCCGGCAAATCGCCAATTCCATCTCCGTTGCTGTCCATAAAACTCTTAGGATAGACTTGATAGACCACAGCATTGTGCCACCATTTTTCTTGCATCTTGTTCCCTCATTAGTTTAATAATCTACAATCTATGATAGCGCTTTTTGAAGTTTTGTGCAATCGTTTGCCTAATCTTTTTGATTCCTTTTTTAACTCCATAGTTTCCTAAGTCTCAAATTTTTTATATAATAGAGCTCAGAGGTAAAAAAATGAAAAAACAAGCTTTTAGTTCTGAACAATATTTGAATCTACAGCGCAACCACATTTTGGAGCGCATTAACCAATTTGACGGCAAACTCTACTTGGAGTTTGGTGGCAAAATGTTAGAAGATTTCCACGCTGCTCGCGTCCTTCCTGGTTATGAACCTGACAATAAAATCAAACTCTTACAGGAATTGAAGGAGCAGGTTGAGGTTGTGATTGCTATTAATGCTAGCAATATCGAGCATTCCAAAGCACGTGGTGACTTGGGTATTTCTTATGACCAAGAAGTTCTTCGCTTGATTGACAAATTCAATGAATTGGGAATTTTTGTCGGCTCAGTGGTCATCACACAGTACGCTGGTCAAGCTGCTGCAGATGCCTTCCGTAATCAGCTTGAGAAAAATGGCATCGATTCTTATCTTCATTATCCTATCAAAGGATACCCTACAGATATGGATCATATCATTTCTCCAGAAGGTATGGGAAAAAATGACTACATCAAAACCAGTCGTAACTTGATCGTCGTAACCGCTCCTGGACCTGGTTCTGGAAAATTGGCAACTTGTATGTCCAATATGTACCACGACCAAATCAATGGTATCAAATCTGGTTACGCTAAATTTGAAACCTTCCCAGTTTGGAATTTACCCCTACACCACCCTGTTAACTTGGCCTATGAAGCTGCTACAGCAGACCTTGATGATGTCAACATGATTGACCCTTTCCATCTCCAAACCTACGGAGAAACCACTGTCAACTATAACCGTGATATTGAAATCTTCCCAGTTCTAAAACGCATGTTAGAACGCATCCTAGGTGAGTCTCCATACGCTTCGCCTACAGACATGGGTGTCAACATGGTTGGTTTTGCTATTACGGATAATGAGGCTGCTATCGAAGCTTCTAAACAAGAGATTATCCGTCGCTACTACCAAACAGTCCTTGATTTTAAGGCTGAAAAAGTTAGCGAAGCTGCGGTCAAGAAAATTGAACTCCTCATGAATGACCTAGGCATCACTCCAGCAAACCGTAAAGTCGCTGTTGCTGCTCGCCAAAAAGCAGAAGAAACCGGCGGACCAGCCCTTGCCCTTGAATTGCCAAGCGGGGAAATTGTCACTGGTAAAAACTCCGAACTCTTTGGCCCAACAGCCGCTGCTCTTATTAACGCCATCAAGAAATCAGCAGCTATCGCTAAGCAAGTCAAACTGATTGAACCAGAGGTTGTCAAACCAATCCAAGGCCTTAAAATCAATCATTTGGGCAGCCGAAACCCACGTCTCCACTCAAATGAAATCTTGATTGCCCTTGCAATCACTGCCATGGAAAATCCTGATGCAGCTCGCGCCATGAAAGAGCTGGGTAATCTTAAAGGAAGCGAAGCTCACTCTACCATCATCTTGACAGACGAAGACAAAAACGTCCTTCGCAAACTTGGTATCAATGTGACTTTTGACCCTTACTACCAATACGATCGCTTGTATCGTAAGTAACGATTCGAACCTCTCCTCCTCCGGAGAGGTTTTCTCTCTATCTCAATAATAGCCTTTATGATATAATGTAAAGAAGAAAACTGAAAGGAACTGCTATGTCAAAAGAAGTTATTGTTGAAAGTTTTGAACTCAACCACACCATCGTGAAAGCACCCTATGTCCGCTTGATTGGAGAAGAAACTGGACCAAAGGGAGATATCATCTCCAACTATGATATTCGTCTCGTTCAACCTAATGAGGACTCTATCCCTACTGCTGGACTTCATACAATTGAGCACCTCTTAGCTAAACTCATCCGTACTCGCATTGACGGGATGATTGACTGCTCACCATTTGGTTGCCGTACTGGTTTTCACATGATCATGTGGGGGCGTCATACCAGCGCTGAAATTGCGGCTGTTATCAAGGATTCGCTCAAGGAAATCTCTGAAACTACTACTTGGGAAGACGTCCCTGGAACAACCATCGAATCTTGCGGAAACTATAAGGACCACAGCCTCTTTTCTGCTAAAGAATGGGCAAAACTCATCTTGGAACAAGGAATTTCAGATGATGCCTTTGAACGTCATGTGATTTAAACGTAAAAAAGGAACCATCTTTTACGATGATTCCTCTTTTTTTATCTTTGAACATCTGTTTTAAGCTATCTCTCTAATAACCAAACCACCATCTTCCATATCTGCTTCTAGGTGTTTGGCATCTAGGTGATCCAAATGGAAGTCTGTCACCTTATCACGAATTTCTTGTTCAACCACGCGACGGAGTGGACGAACACCCATGACTTCATCATAACCTTCTTCTGTGATATAGTCTTTAGCTGCTTGACTGACTACCAAATCAATGTCTTTCTTAGCCAAGGTTTGGTTGACTTCAGCCAACATTAAGTCCACAATCTTAGAAAGGTCTTCCTTAGTCAAGTGTGAGAACTCAATGACTGCGTTAAAGCGGTTGAGGAATTCTGGACGGAAGAATGGTTTCAAACGATCCATCAATTCTGGTTTATCCGCATCTTCTGTCAAGTTGGCTTCATAGCCAAATCCAGCATTTGAGGTCGCAATAATGACAGTGTTCTTGAAGTTTACTGTGTTTCCTTGACCATCTGTCAAACGACCATCATCCAAGACTTGGAGGAGAAGGGTGATTACTTGAGGATCAGCCTTTTCAATTTCATCCAAGAGAATGATAGAGTATGGATTACGACGAACACGTTCTGTTAAGGTATTGCTATTGTCATCATAACCCACATAACCAGCTGTTGTACCGATTAGCTTAGAAACAGCTGTGCGGTCACTGTATTCAGACATATCCAAACGAATGATCGCATCCTTAGTTCCAAACATATCCAGTGCCAATTGCTTAGCAAGTTCTGTCTTACCAACCCCAGTTGGACCTACAAAGAGGAAGCTACCGATTGGGCGATTACCTTCATCAAAACCGGCACGGTTACGACGGATAGCACGAGCTACCGCTTCAACTGCCTTATCTTGACCGATTACCTTATCTTGCAGACGATGAGCCATATCTTTCAGACGTTCGATGTCTGATGCTCCCATTTGTGACACTGGAATACCAGTCATTCGTTCTACAGATTCAGCCACATCGTTGATACTTGCAGTCACTTTCATATCTTCTGTATGGTTTTCGATTTTCTTTTCCAATTCTGCGATGCGTGTTTTATAGTTTAGAGCTGCTTCAAAATCTTCTGCCTCAACAGCTTTTTCTTGCTTGTCTTTTTCTACCTCAATTTCACGTTCAACAGCATGCACATCTGTTACAGGATGCTGAGCTGCCAAGTGAGCTGCCGTTACATCCACAAGGTCAATAGCCTTATCTGGCAAACTACGTTGAGGAATATACTGAACAGAATAATCCACCGCTGCTTTCAAGACCTCGTCTGGCAAGATTACATTATGATGTTGTTGATAGAGGTCACGAATTCCTTGAAGGATTTTATATGTATCCTCTGCTGAAGGAGCATTGACCTTGACTTCGTTGAAACGACGAGCAAGAGCAGCATTCTTCAAAATCGTGTTACGGTATTCGTCTTGAGTTGTTGCCCCAATCACTGTCAATTCTCCACGAGATAGAGCTGGTTTAAGAATGTCTGCAAGCCCTTTAGATCCACTGTCTCCACCCGTACTACCAGCACCTAGAATTTGGTGAATTTCATCAAAGAAGAGGATAATATTCCCTGCTTCTTTTACTTCATTGACTAAATTTTGAACGTTTTCTTCAAAGCTACCACGGTATTGAGTACCAGCCTCAAGACCTGAGATATCAATGGAAATAATTTCCTTATTCTTAATAGCAGCTGGAACATCACCATTCACAATGGCTTGTGCTAGACCTTCGACAACGGCTGTCTTACCAACACCTGCGTCTCCAACTAAAACAGGATTGTTCTTGGTACGGCGTGAAAGGATTTCAGATGTTTCTTGAATTTCCTTGTTTCGTCCGATAACAGGATCCAGCTTGCCCTCACGCGCTTCTGCTGTCAAGTTACGACCTAGTTTTGCAAGGACACCATCTTGTTTCATACCTGAAGCCTGTTGTGGCATTTGTACATCAGCTTCTGCATTTCCTGGCAATTGACCAGTTGCACGATAGTGAGCAAATTCCTCAGGTGTGACTTCACGTCCATTAATCAAGTAACGGCGATTTTCAGAACTGTATCCTCGCATACCACCCATCAATTGGTTAAATAAATCATCCATGTTGTTAAAATTATTAAAGTTGTTAAAGTTGTTGTTCATCTTCTTTACCTCTTTTTGTTTACTTAGTTATTATTATTGACATTGACTATCTTTGACTTTTGTTTTAAAAAATTTAGACTAGCTAGATTGCTACTCTACGTACTATTTCTGGTTTTTCTTTTTCAAGCAGGAGTAGACTATCTTTACTTCTGAAGATTTCTAGATTAAACATAGACCCCACCTCTTTCTATTTTACTTTAAATAAGTGTTCTAGTAAGGCTTTCATTTACCTTACGTTCATAATATACTACATTAGTCAGAAAAGGTCAAGGATTTTGACTTTAATTGACCAATGTTTTTTAGAAAATAAAAAATGCCCTGTTGTAAAATAAAGTGCAACAAAAAAGATATGTTCGTCTGATATACTAGAGTTGCAAAAAGGTATAAAGGAAAACGAACTTGTCCCCACAAATCAATCATACAAGCACTTATCTGAAGCTGAACGAGGTGAAATTGAGGCTTATTTGTGTATCTGACTAAAACCTGCAGAGATTGCTCGTAGATTGGGGAGAAATCATTCTACTATAGTCAATTGAAGAAAGACCAGGAGAGATTAATAATCGTTCCCGTTTTGGAGATTGGAAAATCGATTCTGTTTTGGGTGGAAAGACAGTAGAAGAGCCTTCTATCCTGACCTTAGTAGAACGACAAACACGCCGTGCTGTCACAAAAAAACTCATGAAAAAGAAAGCAGAGTATGGCAATCAAGCAGTCTAAGATGTATGAAACTTTATCCCATTAAGTCCGTAACTGCAGACAATGGAAACGAATTTTCATCATTGAGTAAGATAGAGAGCTTAGATGTTTATTTTGCACATGCCTATTCATCTTATGAACGAGGTACAAATGAGAATTTCAATGGATTGTTAAGAGAGTTCATTCCAAAGGGATCCTCACTAAAAGAACTAAATCCAACGCTTTTAGAGGACTATACAAAGACTATCAATGAAATACCTAGACAAATTCATGGCTATTAGGCCACAAAAAGGCTGGGAAAAAGGCTAACCTTAAATATAAAAAGCGAACAAAACAAGTTATCTGACACTCAGAATTCTGTCTTGTTCGCTTTTTTGTCTAATCTATCAATTTTAGAAATTTATAGTATATTGAAATAGGATGTGCACAAATCGATTAGGAAAGTTAAATTAATTTCTAGAAATATTTTAACAGCCACAACGTACTATTCTATCTTCAATCAATTATATAATAAAGAATTCCTAAAATCAAAATCTTTTTGTCCCAGTCTCTTGAAAGATACTCACTTAATCAGAGGAACAACTTTGTTGCACTTGATTTGACAATTGGAGTTTTAAATAAAATGTTTCCAAGACTTCCTTATCCTAATTAGTCTGATACAGAAAAAATAACATGACCACATGCGGAATGGCTTTAAAAAAGAAAAACTTATTATATATAATATAATTTTAAAAATACAAAATGGTGAGCATTGATAATTTTAAATTCGCAAATAATTCAATACTAAAATGTGTATTAGATAAAGAAAATAGTATTTTTATCAAGAGAATAGGAAGAAATGCATTTAGTTATCGACATATTTAACAAAACAGGCCTAGCTCTACCTAGATTTAATAATTCAATCCTAGTTAAGCAATTTAAACCATCATTATCTTCATTTTTCTTATGTCAACCCCCTACTCCATTTTTCCTTCACCAAACTCAATAAAAAGCTTTGAAGAAAACATTACCTTTTCTTGATTTTTAAGTTTATTTGCTGTATGATAAGGAAAAAGAAAGGAGGGTAGGGCTATGGCTTTCACCAATACTCATGCTCGTTCTGCGAGTTTTGGCATTGTTACCAGCTTGCCAGATGATGTTATCGACTCTTTTTGGTATATCATCGATCATTTCTTAAAAAATGTCTTTGAATTGGAAGAAGAACTTGAGTTTCAATTGCTAAATAAAAATGGGACTATTACCTTTCATTTCTCTAGTCAACACCTTCCTACATCCATTGATTTTGACTTTAATCATCCTTTTGACCCCCTATATCCGCCCAGGGTACTTGTACTTGATATGGATGGCAAAGAAACTATCCTCCTTCCAGAAGAAAATGATCTATTTTAAAAACTCTAGTCTCCTTTGAACATACTTAGGAAACTAGAGTTTTTCTATTTTTTCAACTCTTCATATAAGTAACGAATCGGTTTTTTGAGTACTGGATGAATAAAATGAGGAGCAATTTCTTGCAAGGATTCAAGTACGAAGAGGCGCTCAGCTACATAAGGATGGGGCAAAATCAAATCATCTGTATAGATCACTTGATCTTCCATAAAGAGTAAATCCAAATCAATCAAACGTGGTCCCCAATGAATTTCTCTCACCCGTCCCATTTCCGACTCAATGGCTAACAAGGTCTCTAACAAGACAGGAACTGGCAACCAAGTTTCCACCTCGACTACTTGATTAGCAAAACAATCTTGCTCCACACCACCCCAAGGCTCCGTCGTCAAAACACTGGACTCTTTGAGAATATGAATGCCACTAGTTCGCATTTTCTCAATGGATTGTTCCAAGTTTGCTTGTTTATCTCCCATATTGCTTCCTAGAGCAATAAAGGCTCGCTGCTTACGGCGATGAATGGTTACTGAGCAAGTATCTAGTGGTAAATGAACTGGCGCCCAAGGTTTTTTTAGTTCCAACTTAATTTCTTGAACAAGAGGATAAGTCTCAAAAGTACGTGCTACCAGTTTATATGCTGCCGTTTCAATCAAATCCTCACTCGTTTCCTGAAACCAAGTCGTCCACTGCTGACACAGTTCTCCATAATGGACAGAAGCCGTTAAATCCAAGTCTGTAGCCGCCTTGGTCATATCATAGGATAGGATTGCGGAAATGACAAACTTCTGCCCCAATTCCTTCTCACTAGGAAAAAGACCATGATAGGCAAAAATTTCCAAATCCTTAATCTGCAGTTGATCCATAACTAGTCCTTTCTAGAAAAATCAGCTCTAGGTGGATTTCTTAAAGTCCCATAAGACGATAAGCTTGATCACGAAGATCCTTATCCCTTTCAAATAGACCACGAGCTACTGTTGTAAGTGTTGCAGTGCCTGGTTTTCTGACACCACGCATACTCATACACATATGCTCAGCTTCAATAACAACAAAGGCACCTTTCGCACCTAAATATTCCATTAAAGCATCTGCAACCTCTATATTCAAACGTTCTTGAATCTGCGGTTTTTTCGAATAAACTTCTACTGTACGAGCTAATTTTGATAAACCTGCAACACGCCCATCAGGAATATAAGCGATGTGAGCCCTACCATAAAAAGGCAAGAAATGATGTTCACACATGGTATGGAAAAAGATATCCTTTTCCACTACCATATTATCATCGATAATCTCAAAGGATTTTGACAAATGCTCCTCTGCAGTCTGTCCAAGACCTGAAAAAATCTCTTGGTACATGCGAGCTACACGGGCAGGTGTTTCTTGCAAACCCTCGCGTTTTGCGTCTTCACCAACAGCTTCAATAATCATCTTGACAGCTGTTTCAATTTTTTGTGTATCCATTCTCTAATTTTTCCTCTCCATTAGGTAGGCTCTCACCTGGCTTAAGAAATATAAGGAACCTGTGATAATCCTAACTGTTCTTTTTTCTTCATTTTGATCTGTCAATTTCTGCTCTAGAAAATCTTGCCAATCTCGGTAGTTGAAATTTCTAGACTTAGCTGCCTCTTTCAGAACGATTTCATCTGTCGCTCGACCATCATCGAAATGAGTTAGAATCAATTCGCTATCCGAAATTGTCTCAAGCAAGTCTAACATATCCTCCAAGGCCTTTGTCTTAATACAAGTAAAGAGGATTTCCTTATGATAATCCGCAAATCTTTCTTGCACGGTTGTCACTAGCGCCCTGATAGCATGAGGATTGTGAGCCCCATCCAAAATAAGCAGTGGATTTTGGGAAACGACTTCCAATCTGCCTGGCCATCTTGTTTCTACCAAGGCCTGATCCAACAAGTCATTGCTCAGCAATTCTCGCCCAGTTATTTTACAGTAGATATCTAGTAAGCTTATGGCCATCCCAGCATTCTCAATCTGATGCAAACCAAGCAAACCTGTTTGGAAACGGCCTTGCCTGATAAGACTCGTATAGGTAAATACTTCTCCTGTCTCCACACTTTCTTGATGATTGACTTGATAATCTCTTTTATAGGTAAGTCTTGGCACATTCTTCTCATCAGCAATACTATCTATAACAGCCAAAGCTTCTTGGGAAATACGACCCGTAACCAAAGGAATCCCTTGTTTAACGATGCCAGCTTTTTGCTCAGCAATTGCTTCTAAGGTATCTCCTAGAAGGGCTACATGGTCCAATCCAATGGTCGTGATAGCAGTCAGAATAGGCTGGCAAACATTGGTACTATCCAAGAGTCCACCCATACCGACTTCCATAATAGCCACATCGACCTTTTCAGAAGCAAAATAATCAAAAGCAATGGCCGTCAATATTTCAAACTCAGTCGTTTCTTTCAAGCTCCCTTTGAGATTGCCCTCAAATACAGTTTGATACTCTGTCATCAAAGCTTCCAGTTTTTCTTCTGGAATAGATTCCCCATTTATACAAATCTGGTCTGTATAATGAATGAGATAGGGCGAGCTGAAAACACCAACTCTCAGGCCTAGCTTTTCTAGCATATTTTTCAAAAAAGCAATGGTCGAACCCTTGCCATTGGTCCCTCCGATATGGATGACCTTGAGTTTGAGATGGGGATTGCCACGCAAAGCTAACAGTTCCACCATTCGTTCCAAGCCAAAATGCGGTTGATCCGTCCGATAGTTAGCAATCCACTGATTGTTTTCAATTTCTTTCATCTTATTTATATTGTTTTAAATCTAGATTTTCCGCTTCATCAGCCAGACGAATAGCGGAGGCAATTTCAACTGCCATCCTGTGACTAGCTACGTCATGCACGCGCACCACTTCCACACCCTGTCTCGCAGCGATGCTAGTTACATGAGCCGAAGCCGTATCTCGATTGCGGAAACCAAGTTCTGTCTCAGGATTGACTTCAAAACCATTTTCTTCAAGAATATTGATGACAAACCGCTTGCGCGACACTCCGAGAAAGATTGGATAGCCTTTCTGATGTAGTTTATCCAGATCCCGTAAAAGAAGCAGATTTTCTTTCTTGGTCAAACCAAAGCCAATTCCTGGATCCAACAAGATATTTTCTTGTGCAATAGCAGCTTCCTCTGCTCTCGCTAAGGCTCTGTCAAAGAAAGCCTCCATCAAGTCTTCGATTGGAAATTTTTCGAAGTCAGCTAACTCTTCCTCTGTAAAAGCTTGACCAAAACCAAAATGAGGAAAGATGAGCGAGCTAGGATGCTGAGGTCGAGCCATTACTGGATTAAACATAATCACTACTTGCGCTGAAGCCTTAGCAACTACATCCGCCATCTTTTCATCTCCCATGAGTCCTGTAATGTCATTAACGAGATTAGCACCCGCAGCCAAGGCAACCTCAGCTACCTGACTTTTCCATGTATCAATGGAAATAAGGATATCACTTTCTTTACGAATAGCTTCAATAACTGGAACCACGCGCTGAATTTCTTCTTCTATTTCAACATAACTACTACCTGGACGAGTCGATTCTCCGCCGATATCTAGCATACTAGCCCCTTCTGCTATCAATTTACGAGCCTGCTGGAGTGCCTGCTCAAGAGCAAAAAATTGACCACCATCCGAAAAGGAGTCTGGGGTTACATTGATAATTCCGCAAATAGCTGTCTTTGCATGATTGGCTTTACTTGACATATCGGTCACTCCCTCAAGGCTTTTCACCATATTATTTCTCTATTTTACCATAAAAAGAAAAAGATGGACACGATTGCATTCATCTTTTTCCCAGTAGAAACAAGTAAGCAATTGTCAAAAATCTTAAACAGAAATCCCTAATGTCCGACTCAAAATCACCACGAGAGCCAACAAACAGAAAACAACCCCATTAACAATCATGTGAAGTAAGATAGACATTTCCAAACGTTGGGTTTTATAAACTGTCCAAGTTAGCACAGTTGACATTCCTCCATAGATAAGAAGAGAAGGTAGATTTGTCGGTAAATGAAGCAAGGCAAAGATAATAGCACCGACTATATAACCCACATTTTCTTTACCACGAAAGAGTTTTTTAGGAATCACTCCTCGACATAAAATCTCCTCACAAATAGGAGCTATTAGAACCAGTAAGAAAAAACTGGAAATTAAGGAACTATTCTGGACCAAATCATTAATATTTGATTGATTGCTGGTTGTTGTTTCATTCATCAAACGCAGTAAGACCACACCAAGAATATTAAAGGCAAGAATCACTAGATAGCTTAAGGCCAATCTAGCCAAATCCTTAGCCTTGAAAAACGATAAACCAAAACTAGCCAACTGTGTTTTCCTAGCACCTATTATAAATACAGTTAAAACCACAAGAGATAAGGCCCCTACTAATAGTCCAGTTTGAAGCAGTGGAAATTTTCTGCTAGTTAGAAAAGTTGCTAGAGCTAAAGGAAACTGAGAAAACAAAAGCCCTACTAGAAAGATTATTAGCCACTTCCCCCTATTTAATACTTCACTCCAAATATTCTTTTTTATCATCAATCCTCCTACCATTTAATCAAAATCACCTATCCAGTTTGAAGCAATTCTCAAGTAACTATAATATAAAAAGGGGAGACCCCCTTTTTATATTATAGCATTTATAGTGCCATACTGATATAGTTGAGGATAAACAAAGCATCCAAAATCCAAATCATGACATGAACATCTTTAGCTTGACCTTTGACAAGCTTAGTCAAAGTGTAAGTCAAGAAACCAACTGCAATCCCTTGAGTGATAGAGTAGCTGAATCCCATAAAGATAGATGTGAAGAAAGCAGGAACCGCTTCAGACATATCGTCCCAATGGATATTTTTCAAGCTAGCCAACATCATAATCCCAACGATAATCAAGATTGGAGCTGTAGCGGCTGTTGGTACAATCGCTAGAAGTGGGCTAAAGAAGCTTGAGATCGCAAAACAGATTGCCACAACCAAGGCTGTCAAACCAGTACGTCCACCTGCACCGATACCAGCAGCAGACTCAACATAAGTCGTTACGTTTGAAGTACCTGCAATGGCACCAATTGAAGTACCAATCAAGTCAGAGTAAAGAGCCTTGTCCAACTTAGCTGATTGATGATTTTCACCATTTGTCGCTACAATCCCAACTTTTTCACCTGTACCAATCAAGGTACCAATCGTGTCAAAAATATCTGTCAATGAGAAGGCAAGAATGGCCATCAGAGTTTCAGGCAAGCGAGCTGTATCTGAAATCAAAGCTCCCAAACCTTCTGAACCAAGAGCTGCACCAAAGACTGTCTTCAAGTCTTCAAAGGCTGCACCAACATGGTTATTAGCAAAATCGATACTAGACAAATCTACCAAACCAACTGCAATAGCAAGAACAGTTGTTGTCAAGATAGAGAGGATAATTCCCCCTTTAATCCCTTTGATGACAAAGAAGATCGTAATGGCAAGTCCTGCAAGAGCCACCAAAACAGCTGGATTATTAAAGCTGACTAATCCTGGAACTGCTGAAGCATTTGCTGTAATCGCTGCTTGAGCTTTATCAGCCCCTTCTCCTGCAACCGTGTAATTTCCTGGATCGATAGAGAATTTCAAAAGTCCAGCATTCTTAATCCCCACGTAGGCAAGGAAGACACCGATACCAGCTGAAATAGCTGAGCGAAGGGCGTTTGGAATCGATTCAATGATCATTTTACGAACATTTGTTAAGGTAATAATCAATGAGATGACCCCACAGATGAAGACCATAGCCAAGGCTTCTTGCCATGAATAGCCAAGCCCAAATACAACTGTAAATGTAAAGAAGGCATTTAGTCCCATACCTGGCGCTTGAGCATAAGGTAAGTTAGCATAGAAGGCCATCATCAAGGTACCCGCTACTGCACCAATAATCGTTGCGAGGAATACACCCTGAGCAGGCATTCCTGTTTGCGAAAGAATTTGTGGGTTTACAAAGAGAATATAGCTCATTGCAAAGAAAGTTGTTAAACCAGCGAGAACCTCTGTACGAACGTCTGTACCGTTCTCTTTTAGTTTAAATAATTTGTCCATTATCAATCTCCTTTTAATTTTTACGAACAATAATAGAATTATATCATTTATCATTCACTTTTTCAATATCTTTGTTTGATTTATTTAATAAATTGATGTATTTTTTATTTTTTTGTTTTTTAATCTGCTTTTCTTCCTTCTTTTTGTTATAATAGTAGACATCTTATCTGGAATCACACTAGAAAGGTTTATATGATTAAAAAAATAATTGCAGTTGACTTGGATGGAACCCTGCTCAACTCAGACAGTCAAATTTCTGATTTTACCAAAGAAACCATAAAAAAAGTTACCGAAAAAGGACATCAGGTCATTATTACGACAGGTCGCCCTTACCGCATGTCAAAAGATTTCTACCGTGAATTAGGCTTAGACACTCCTATGATTAATTTCAACGGCTCCCTGACCCTTATCCCTAACAAAAAATGGGAGTTTGAACAATCTGTTACCTTGGATAAATCCTATTTATTGGACATGGTCAAACGTTCAGATGAAATCCAAGCTGACTTTATAGCCAGTGAATATCGCAATCAATTCTACATTACTAATACCGATGAATCCGTTGTCAATCCAGCCCTCTTTGGAATAAAAAATTTCTCAAACGGCCACCTCTTTCAGGAAGAATTAGTTTCTGAAAACCCTAACGCCCTTCTCCTTCAAACAAGAGCAGCTGATAAATATGCTCTCGCAGCTGAAATGAATGCTTTTTACAAGCATCAATTAGCTATCAATACTTGGGGAGGACCTCTTAATATCCTTGAATGTTCAGCTAAGGGTGTCAACAAGGCTTTTGGCTTAGAATACTTGCTAAGGGTTATGAATAGAGATAAAAAGGATTTGATTGCTTTTGGAGATGAGCACAATGATACCGAAATGCTAGCTTTTGCAGGGAAAGGCTATGCCATGAAAAATGCCAATCCAGACCTACTCCCTTATGCAGATGAGCAAATTGTCCTGACCAACGACCAAGACGGGGTTGCCAAAACCCTGCAAGATTTATTCTTATAGTCCATTCTGACCAGCTTGCAAGCTGGTCTTTGTGCTCTTTTCACAGTCTCATCAACCAGTTAATCGATTGTTCTATTTTTTACCCCCAAAACCTTGGAAAAGGCTTTCTTTTGTGATATACTTCACATATAAATACAAGAGAGCTCGTCACACTCGACTCTGTTGACGCAAAATCAATCCAGTCCTGTTTCTCCTGCTCTCAATTAATATCAAGGAGGATAGCTATGAAAGCTGTTGTTGTAAATCCAGAAAGCACTGGTGTTGCTGTTGAAGAAAAAGTACTCCGTCCACTTGAAACTGGGGAAGCACTTGTAGAAATTGAATACTGTGGTGTCTGCCACACAGACCTCCACGTTGCCCATGGTGACTTCGGTCAAGTACCAGGACGTGTTCTAGGTCACGAAGGTGTTGGTATCGTCAAAGAAATTGCCCCAGATGTGAAAAGCCTTAAAGTCGGTGACCGCGTCAGCGTTGCTTGGTTCTTTGAAGGATGTGGCACTTGCGAATACTGTACAACTGGTCGCGAAACCCTTTGCCGTACAGTGAAAAATGCTGGCTACTCAGTAGATGGTGGTATGGCTGAACAATGTATCGTAACTGCAGACTATGCTGTTAAAGTTCCTGACGGACTTGATCCAGCCCAAGCTTCTTCTATCACATGTGCTGGTGTAACAACCTATAAAGCTATTAAAGAGGCCAAAGTTGAACCAGGCCAATGGGTTGTTCTTTACGGTGCTGGTGGACTTGGTAACCTAGCTGTTCAATACGCTAAAAAAGTATTCAATGCTCATGTTATCGCAGTTGATATCAATAACGACAAACTTGCCCTTGCAAAAGAAGTAGGTGCTGATGTCGTTATTAACGGCCTAGAAGTTGATGATGTACCAGGACTCATCAGGGAAAAAACTGATGGAGGAGCTCATTCAGCTGTCGTAACTGCTGTATCTAAAGTTGCCTTCAATCAGGCTGTTGACTCAGTTCGTGCCGGTGGTCGCGTAGTCGCTGTTGGTCTTCCTTCTGAAATGATGGAACTCAGCATCGTGAAAACCGTTCTAGATGGAATCCAAGTCATCGGTTCTCTTGTTGGAACTCGTAAAGACTTGGAAGAAGCCTTCCAATTCGGTGCAGAAGGTTTGGTAGTTCCAGTTGTCCAAAAACGTCCAGTAGAAGATGCCGTAGCTGTTTTCGATGAAATGGAAAAAGGTCAAATCCAAGGACGTATGGTACTCGACTTCACCCACTAATCTATTAGAAACTTATTTTAAAAGTTGGAATGCGCTTCCAACTTTTTTATATTAAATTTTTAAATATGGATTCAAAAAAACTTCTCAAAAGATTAACATATCAACATTTCTAAATGTAAGCTTTTTAATCATTTTATGATAAATAGTTGATTTTTAGATGAAAACGGTTTATACTTAAAAAGTCTTAAAGTTTTCTTAAACGAAAACTAAAACAAAAAAGGAGGAATGACAATAATGAGTATCGGAATCATTATTGCGAGCCACGGCGAATT
>CAUQVK010000009.1:0-30884 GCA_963521495.1 uncultured Streptococcus sp. | reverse complement strand
CCTTTTCTATATTTTTTATTCAAAAAGTTTTTAACGAGCGTTTTTTATGCTCAAGTCTAAGATACAAAGGGCGTCAAACTCAAAGTGAAAATAGGAAACTGACGCAGTGTCTAGCAGACACTAGGAAGTTTATCTTTTTCACACCGATTTTAGCCCGTGTTCAATTAGATTGAAACACCAGCCTCTGCTCTTTTATATTTTAGATTAAAGTTTGATTTCTACGTTTACACCACTTGGAAGATCCAATTTCATCAAAGCATCAACTGTTTTTTGAGTTGGGTTGATGATATCAATCAAGCGTTTGTGTGTACGCATTTCAAATTGTTCGCGAGAATCTTTATATTTGTGAGTCGCACGAATAATTGTGTAGAGACTACGTTCAGTTGGAAGTGGGATTGGCCCTGCAACTTCTGCACCTGTACGAGTAGCTGATTCTACGATTTTTGCAGCCGCTGTGTCAAGCGTACGGTGTTCGTAAGCTTTCAAACGGATACGGATTTTTTTGTTTGCCATCTTTTTCTCCTTTTCGTCTATTTAAGATAATAGGCTAGCTCCACAAGAAAACCGACGCGCGTTGCGTGGCAATGCAACCGAGCGTGTCGCAACCTCTTGCATCAAAGCTAAGGCTGTAATTTACAGCACCATAATAGAATAACACAAAGCCCCTGCGATTGCAAGGGATTTGTTGCTGTTTTTTAAATTTTTAACATGAAAATGTTTTCTTTTTTGATAGGTCATTTATTTTAAGTGTTATTATAGAAGAAAGTTACTCTCTCTTCATCTGTTCATAGCTTTCTTTTCCGTCATTTAGCTTCTCCCAAATCACCACTTGCCCACTTTTGATAGATTTTTGTACATCGATAATCCGTTGATTAGAGGAACCTCTAAACTGAAGCATGAGATTTCGCTTGCTACGATCGTATCGCCCATCGACCAGAATGTCAATCAGTGATAAGAGTTCAAGTTTGTCTTGGGTCTCTAGCATCATTTCTTCCCATGTATAGCCGGTCCAAGACCAGATGTCCTTGTCTGGCAATTCCTTCCGAATGCGCTTAACGAGTGGCAAAAGAATCCCAGTATTGAGAAAAGGCTCCCCTCCCAGTAAGGTCAACCCTTGAACATAGGGTTGGGCAAGGTCTGCCATAATCTGTTCTTCTAATTCTGCTGTATAGGGAATTCCAGCATTGAAAGACCAAGTCGCAACATTATAACATCCCTCGCAGTGAAACATGCAACCTGCTACATAGAGGGAGTTTCGCACACCTTCTCCATCTACAAAGTTAAAGGCCTTGTAGTCGATGATACGTCCTTGACTGAGCTCCTCACTCTTCCACTCGCCTGGTTTTGGATTATTCATTCGCCACCCCTATCCAATAACGCTCGACTCCATCACGAACATCCTCAATGAGACCTCCATTTGCTAGAATGACTGCTCTACTAGCAGGATTATTCACGCTACAGGTCACAAGAGCCTTTTTGATGTTCTTTTCCTTAGCAACTTGCAAGCCCTGACGGAGAGTTTCTTTCGCATAACCTTTGCCTCTTTCTGACGGACGAATGGAGTAGCCAATATGACCAGCATAATTCAGTAAATCCTCATTCAGTCTCAATCGCAGATTCAAAAAACCTAGAGCATGACCTACATCGTCAAATGATACAAATTGAATAGAAGGAACACGATTTTCAGGCAAATTTATTCCCATCTCTTTTTGCATATTTGTTTCCAACCATTCTTCATATACAAAGTTCTCTGTATCCCAAAATCCTCCATCATGGGCTGGTTGGTTCTTTTCAAACTCTGCCATCATCTCTAAAACTGTTGCTTTATCTGCTAATCTTGGTCTGCGTAGTTCCATTTTCACCTCCCACTAAGAGAAAAGCGAGAGAAATCCCTCACTTTTTCTTATTCTTATTTAAAAATTGTTCTCTGAGGTTGAGCAAGCGTTCTTTTTTGCTCACTCCACCTTTCGAATGCTTTTCATGATAACGAGTCACTTGAGCACGTCCTTTATCGTCTAATTGATATTTTCCCATACCTTGTCTTTCTAATTCATTATTTTTTGGCCCGTTACTTTGATAGTTGAACCATTCATGTGTTTGACACGCGCAGCGATTTCCTTGTGACGTCCATTTACCATAGGTCTCGCTTGAGGATTGCCAAGATAGCCACAAGTCCGTTTAACAACGTCTACTGTTTTAGGGTCGCTATTGCCACAGTTTGGACAAGCAAATCCTCTCTCAGTCGGTTCAAAATCCCCTTCAAAGTCACACTTGTAGCAACGATCAATTGGAGTATTAGTCCCTAGATAGCCTACACGGTCATAAGCGTAATCCCAGACAGCTTCCAAGGCCTTTGGATTTTGCTGAAGGACTGGATACTCACAGTAATGGATGAAACCACCTGACGCACCTGCTTCTGGATAGACTTTCTCAAAGTCCAATTTTTCAAACGGTGTTGGATTTTTACGAACATCGTAATGGAAAGAGTTAGTGTAGTATTCCTTATCTGTAATATCAGGAATAGAACCGAACTTCTCTGTATCTAGACGACAGAAGCGATCTGTAAGACTTTCAGAAGGTGTTGAATAGATAGAAAAATGGTAGTCGTATTGATCCGACCATTCTTCCACACGGCGTTTCATGTCACGAATGATGTCTAGCGTGAATTCCTTTGCTTCTGGATTACTCTCCCAGCTGTTACCAAAGAAAACAGTTGCTACTTCATAGAGTCCGATATAGCCTAGTGAAATCGTTGCACGGCGATTTTTGAAAAGCTCATTAACACTCTCTTCTTTACCAAGACGTCGTCCGAAAGCACCGTATTGGTAGAGTATTGGTGCATTGGCTGGTGTAGCTTCCTTGGTACGCTCAACACGGTAAACAAGAGCATCTTCTGCGATATTCATGCGCTCGTTGAAGATTTCCCAAAACTTGTTCATATCCCCTTCTGACTCGAGGGCGATCCGAGGCAAATTGACCGTCACAACGCCTAGGTTCATCCTTCCTGAATTGACCTCGATGCCATTTTCATCTTTCCACCCTTGAAGAAATGAACGACAACCCATAGGAATCTTGAAGGAACCCGTTAACTCGATAATTTTATCATAAGATAAGACATCTGGATACATTCGCTTGGTTGCACACTCAAGAGCCAGCTCTTTTATATCATAGTTAGGCGAACCTTCCTCTAAATTGAGCCCTCTTTTAAGAGTAAAAATTAGTTTAGGGAAGATAGCTGTGCGATGTTCTGAACCAAGACCCTTGATACGAATGGTCAAGATAGCCTTTTGAATTTCCCGTTCAAAACGATTTGTTCCTAAACCAAAACCTAACGAAGTAAAAGGTGTTTGCCCATTTGAAGTAAATAAAGTATTGATTTCATACTCAAGAGATTGCATGGCATCATAGATGTCTTTTTGTGTTTTTTTCCAAGCAAAATCTTCTCGTTTTTCCGGCAAAACCCACTCTTCAGCATCTTTAAGATGTTTTTGGTAATTCTTCTCTGCGTAAGGGGCTAAAACTTCATCAATCCTATTAGCTGAACATCCTCCGTACTGACTAGATGCAACGTTAGCGATGATTTGCGAAATTTGCGCTGTCGCAGTCTGGATAGACTTAGGACACTCCACCTCAGCATTCCCAATCTTAAAACCATTTTCCAACATACCCTTAAAATCAATCAAACAACAGTTGGTCATAGGTGTATAAGGGCTGTAATCCAAGTCGTGATAGTGGATTTCCCCTTTTTGATGAGCATTGGCCACGTGCTGAGGAAGCATTTGCAACCCGATTGATTTCCCAACAATTCCTGCTGTCAAATCACGTTGGGTATTAAAAACATCGCTATCTTTATTTGCATTTTCATTAACAACTGACTGGTCTTTATTTAGAAGTTTGTGGATACTAAAATTAATATCTGTTGCTTTTGAACGCTCAAAATCCCTTTGAGTCCGATATGTGATGTACTCTTCAGCCAAAGCATATTCTTTGGCTTCAAGTAGTTCATGTTCTACGATGTTTTGAATCTCATAAATCTTCACACCTTGAGGGAAACGGTTATGAATTTCTGTAATAATTCGCTCTAATAGAGCATTTAGGCGCTTTTCAACCAAGGGCGTCACATCCATGACCTTGTTGGCCGCCTTGTGGAGAGCCTTGTCAATCTTATCAACATCAAACACAACTCGTCTACCATCACGCTTTTCAACAAATAGGGTTGGCAAGGGGGTAATTTTTTCTTCAAATGCAATCATATACATTCTCTTTTCTAAATTGTTCTTTCTAGAAAGTATTATACCACTCTAAAAAGAAAAATCAATATCTTGTGTTAAAAATCATAAAATTTTTAAAATTACACAAGATATTGATTTTTTTATTTTAATTTATAAACTTTGAAATTCGGTAAATCTGTCTTTTCAACTTGATAATTTTCCTTCAAAAGAGCTTCAACTTCAGACCAAAGGGATACCTTGTCATTAACAATAATCATCTTTGGTTGATTGTCTTTAAGGTCATTTATCAGGATATTCTTATTCTCTGTAGTAGTCGTATAGAGAACTGGCGAAGGGAAAATTGAACCAGCCAGTCTTTGGCTTTCTTTGTAAACCTGAACATTTTGATCCCATATATAGATTCGATTTTCTTCCCCAGTCTCTTGCCTTATCCTATCAACTACTCGGTGTTGTTCGTTATAACTATCTGCATGTAAAACAAAACGATTTACAAAAGGAAAGCTAATGAGATAAGCAACAACTAAAATCGGTAAATAAAGACTTCCTTTCATGAATTTTTTCCATAAAGAAGGAATCCCTTCTCTCCTTCTGCTACCTACTCTTTTCCCTGAATCCTTCACTTGAATAGTAGCTATCAAAAGAAGAGCCAAGAAAGGAAGAGAAACAATCAGACGTGAAGCTTCTAAAGGTTCTTGAGAAAAAATAATCAAAAATAGCGATAACAAGAAAACCAAGCAAGCCGGGATAGAAATAGCATGTAGCTTACCTACTTTGGACTGGGTAAACCCAAGAAAAATCAGTAAAAATCCTCCTAATCCTAAAGTTATTAGGCCATAAAATAAAGTATTGTCTAGTAACTGCGAATTCGTAAAAATACGGATGGAATCAATCGGATATAACATACTACTTAAAGCCTTTTCAACACCACCTGAAATAAGGACAAGGTAGGCTAATGGATAAAAAGCAAGAGAGAAACCTAGAGCAGAGGCAAAAAATTGATAAACTCCATTCAAAAATCGTCCATTCTTAATATTAAATATAATTAAACCTATAGTGACGGCTATAATAAATAGGGAACTTGTTAGGGAATCTATGAAGAAAGATATGCCAAATAGGATTCCAAGACTTAAAAATCCTTTATCATGGTTGGGATGCGACAGATAGTTTGCTATTAAGTAAAAACCAGCAAACAAGAATGGCATAGCTAAGATACTAGCATAACCTCCACCAAAACCAAGACCAGAAACTAAAATATAAAATATGATTAATAGTTGTTTAGCTTGTTCGCTTGCCCCTGTCAAATGGCTCGTTGACCGATATAGAAAATAACCACTGCCCAGAAAAGCCAACCATTCTACCAAAGCAAAAAGGACACTTCCCTTTGTGATATAAAGCAATAAGTAATAAAGAAAACCTCGACTAGCATAATAGTTACTATAAAGATCCCCGACCTTATGAAGAGCCCACCCTATATATAAATCCTGAGCCTGATGGGAGCTTAACATATCCAAAAGTAAGGGAAGGACTACGGAAAAAATTGTAGCAATTGTGCTCCCAATGATGAGTTCGAAAAACGGAAATGTTCCTTGTTCCTCATTTTCAAAATGAAACTTACTACTACGATCAACTTTATTTTCCTGTATCGTTTCGGGTGCTTTTTCTATTCTCCCATATACAGCCATATTATTTCTCCTATTCAATTTATCTGTCTTAGTATATCAAAAAGACCTAGAATTGTCAGCTGGCGATGGTTGTTTGAGCAATTTTTTATGTAGTCTAACAAAGGTCTCAATTTCCCGAAATCTGTGCATATGCGTTTGTTTAAATGTGATTATGTAATTTACTTCTTTCTGGGTTAACATAGTTCCTCCTCTATCTCTTTTATTCGCGAAATAAAAAGAAAAATAGGACCTTGGTCATATCCTAAGTCCTATTTTTCTTATATAAATTTCAATTTCAAAAATTATAAAATAGGTGCGAGCAACTGAGCAACTTCCTTAACCAATTTTTGATACCAAGCAATTTTTATCGTTTGAGGGAAAATTTCTTGTGATATGGAAAAAATCTCCTCAAAATCTTCTTGAATCTCTGCGATTGAATCCGCCTTATACAACAATACTGCACTTTCATAATGATGAAGTAAACTTCTGTAATCCAAATTAATCGTACCCACTGCTGCAAAATCACCATCAACTAACATTTGCTTGCTATGGATGAAACCTGGAGTATACTCAAAAATTCTTACCCCTACAGACAGTAGGTCCAGATAAGCTCCTCTTGTGATCAACTGGATTAGTCTTTTATCTGGAATGAAAGGTGTCACGATACGAACATCAACGCCTCTCATGGCTGCATTTTTTATACTTTCTGTCAAATCATAGTCAATTATCAAATAAGGGGTTGTGATATAGATAAAATCCGTTGCTTGATTAATCAAACTTTGATAAACCTTTTTCCCTACCTGTGTACGAAAAATAGGTTTTGGTCCGCTACCATAAGGAATACATAGTCCCTGACTAGAGCGAGATTGATTTTCCAAATGATATTGGTCGAAATCACTAATTTCCCCCTGGTTAATGTACCAAGTCGTCAAAAAAAGACGTGTTAAAGCCTTTACACCCGGCCCATCTAATCGAATTCCACTATCTTTCCAATATCCAAAACGTTCTACATGATTGATATACTCATCAGCTAGATTAATTCCTCCTGTATAGGCTACCTGTCCATCTATAACAAGGATTTTACGATGGTCTCGATTGTTGTAGGCCACAGTTAGGCGAGGAACCACCTTATTAAACTTATGAGCTTCAATCCCTCGACCTCGAAGCTGAATTGTATAATCCACTGGTAGAGTAGCCATACAGCCGATATCATCATAGAGCATCTTGACTTCCACACCTTGGGCTGCTTTTTGCTCTAGTATTTCTAGTATACTATCCCACATCAGGCCTTCTTCGACAATATAGTACTCTAAGAAGATAAATTTCTCAGCTTTCTTTAAATCCTCCAACATATGACTCCACATACTTTCACCCGAAGAAAAAAATTGTGAGTCTGTCCGGTTATAAACATCTGCATTTGTATCCATACTCAACAAAGATTTAATGACTCCGTAAGCTGACTTGTCTTCCGCTTTCAATCTTTGGCGTATAATCTTACTATTTCCCTCTCGGAAATGCATAGAGCCCAACTTCTCTAACTGTTTGATTTCTTTTTTAGACAGTCGTCTCTCACCAAACATTAGATAGAGCAAAGGGCCAATTACAGGAACAAAAGTCACCACAAGCCACATCACTTTACTATCAGGAGTCATTGAACGATTCACAATAGATACAATCGTAGCTATCGTCATTAAGATTAATAGAGTAATCCATAAGATAGGGGCCATTCGTCCCAGATAAAGAAAGAGACCAAAAACGAGCGAAAGTTCAAGTAACATAATCGAAAGACTAAATCCATACTTGGACATTAGTAATTGAAATTTCCTATACTTCATATCTCCTCCTTAATTTTTTGTAAAAAAGTAATTGATACTAGTATAACCCAGTTATTCATTGGAAGGCAAGTATTTATAATCATTTTTCTGAGTAATCATAAAAGAGACCGAAAAATCCAGTCTCCTCCCAGTCTATTTTGATAAAATAATGCGATCAGGCGCTTCTCTATCCATATCATCAATAATCATCTGATTGCCATTGGTTGCATAAATCTTGACATCATCCCCAATAATACGTTGGTTTGCTACATCAAGGCTAACCTGCTTAATTTCTTGATCTCCGTCAGATGCTATTTTTGTCCATGTACCAGTTGTTCCAGTCACTACCAGAGTAATATAATTTCCTTCATCCTGACCAGTATAAGTTCCATCAATATTAGTTGGTTGAGCTTCAGGTGCATTTTGTGAAGAACTTGTTGCTACCTGGTTGCTATTTTCTGTAGACGATGAAGCAGCAGGTTGTGATTGCTGAGTTTGTTGTTGGGCTACAGGTTATTGAATCTGTTGAGGTTTTTGCGAACAAGCTGCTAAAAGACTAAGACTTACTAAAGAAGCAAGAGAAAGTGTGAATGTTTTTAATTTCATGATGAATTTCCTTTCTGCTACCAATTTACAGAAGTTTTTCCTTCTAACTAGTAGTTTCCCTAGTATAACAAGTTCAAAAAAGGAGGTCAATTTATCTGCTCATGCCCCAGTAGGTAGCCCCGTACTTCTGAGATAAAATAGAGAGACCCTGTAATGAATAACAAGCCTTGAGTGTCTGCTCTTTCTTCAAAACTGCTGATAAATTCGCGATAAGAAGGAATTACATCGTAACCTGTTATATCTGTCTCATCTAAAGAACCCTGATAATCAAAGCCAGTTACCTTGAGTTCCACCTGAGGCAAATTCTCAGTCAGATAACCCAACATCCCTTGATAATCCTTCCGTTTCAAGGCTCCAAAGAGAATTTGAGGTCGATAGCCTTCCTGCTCTTTTTCCTTGATAAACTCAACCAAGCGAGTCAAGGCAGGGAGGTTATGAGCACCATCCAAGTAAATCTGAGGACGAATACGCTCCAAACGCCCAGCCCAATGGGTCTTCTCCAAAGCCTGTCTTACAGCCTGTTCATCAACAACTTCCTTTCCTTCCCTCATAAAGAGAAGAAACGTTTGTAGCGCCAAGGCCGCATTTTCCTGCTGATAAGCTCCTTCTAAACCTATTTTCAACTGTGAAAGGTTAGCCAAAGAGCTTGAAAAATCCCCATTCAGCATTGAAAAATCCTGACCTGCCTGATAAAGGTCAACAGCTAAAGAGTCTGCTTTTTTCTGACAAACAAGCCTAGCTTCTGAAGGCAACTTAGCAATCACTGCCTTTTTACCAGCCTTAAAAATACCAGCTTTCTGCTTTGCAATTGCTTCTAGACTATCGCCCAAGGTCTCCTGATGGTCAAGTCCGATGGAGGTGATGACAGCAATCTCTCCAGTTACCACATTAGTCGTATCAAGTAAGCCACCAATTCCCACTTCTAGTAAAACCAAATCCACCTCTTGCTCCCTAAAATAAAGAAAAGCAATCAAGGTCAACAATTCAAAAAAGGAAAGCTGATCATGAGTTTTTAAAAGTCTCTCTTCCATCTCTTTAACTTGCTCTGCCAAACGGATAAAATCTTCATCAGCTATCGGCTCACCATTAAGACAGATTCGATCATGAATGCTAACGATATGAGGAGAAGTAAAAGTTCCGACTCTTTTTCCATGACCCATAAACAATTGCCTCATAAAAGCAATGGTCGACCCTTTCCCATTGGTCCCTGTCACGTGAATAATGGGATAAGAGTTCTCAGGATTTCCTAACAAATCTACCGCTTGTTGCATTCGGCCCAAGCCTGATCGAAAATTCAAACCAATCCGACTATGGAGCCATTCTTCTACTTCAAACATATACATCTCCTTAACAAAAAGAGGGTGGAATAAAAATAGATAGACAAAATATCGATTTCCTATTCCCTGCCTCGCGAGGGCTCAACAATCAAACAGATTGTTGAAGATTCCGGATAGAAAAAATGAAATTTTTTATCAAAAAAACTTTTTGGAGTATAAACGCCCAACAAAAAGCCCTATCAGCTACCGCATCAAAGTTTCATTGATAATAAAAAGTGAGGTCGGGATTTATCGTCCCAACCTCTTACTTTATTAGCTAGACCCTAGCTGGATTTAAATTCCAATATGGAGCTAAAAACATCCACTGGACTTACTTACGGTCTTTATTTTTAGCGTAAGGCTAAAAACGTCCCCCGGACGTTCCAACTCTTCCCAATTTCTGGGAGTTGGGCTGATACAGTCTCCCAGACTACCTGCGTTTCTAATTTCTAGCGCTGGGCTAAAAACGTCCCCCGGACGTTTTTACTCCTCCATAAAGCTGTTGAAGACTTCTTCAATCATGTTCCATTCGTCTTCTGAGTCTTCTGGGATTGGTTGCAATTCGCCTTCTGTTCCATCTTCGTTTTCGATGAATGAGTAAGCTTGGATTTCAACTTGTCCGTCTTCGTCTTCTTCTGCATTAACTGGTACTAGAAGAACATAGTTTTTACCAAATTCTTCTTTTCCATCAATCGTCAAAAGGATTTCAAACAAGGTTTCATTTCCTTGCTCATCTACTAGTGTGATTAATTCACGTTCTTCGTGGTCGTGGTTATGATCGTGTGACATAGCCTCTCCTTTATATTAAAATTTTCTATCTAAATAATTTTGTAAAATCAGCTGAGCTGCTAACTTATCAATGACTTTCTTGCGCTTATTGCGACTGATATCTGCTTGTTCAATCAACATGCGCTCAGCAGCCACTGTTGTCAAGCGTTCATCCTGATAGTCTACTGGTAAACCAAAAAGCTCTTCTAGCTTTGCTCCGTATGCTTGACTAGCTTCCACGCGCGGTCCGCTTGTATTGTTCATGTTTTTAGGCAAGCCCACTACAAATCGTTCCACCTTGTAAGTATCAACCAACTCCTTAACGCGGTCAAAACCAAATTGACCTTGCTCCTCATTGATTTGGATGATTTCAAGCCCTTGAGCTGTAAAACCGAGCGGATCGCTAATAGCCACCCCTACCGTTTTTGAACCGACGTCCAATCCCATAATTCTCATAGGTTATAGATCGACTCCTTGTCCTTTAAGGTAGTAGCGGACCAATTCCTCAACGATTTCATCACGCTCATACTTACGGATTTGATTTCGTGCATTATTATAACGAGGAACGTAGGCAGGGTCTCCACTCAATACGTAACCTACGATTTGGTTAATTGGGTTGTAGCCCTTATCGTTCAACGAAGCATAGACATCAGTCAGAGTTTCGCTAATTTCTTTTTTATTGGAATCGTCCAATTTAAAACGTACTGTTTCTTCAGTAAATCCCATTCTAACACCCTCTTTCTCTAGAATATTACTATTATAGCATAATTCCTTACGTTCTACAAATAAGTCAGCCTATTTATTTGGATTTTCTATCCTTCAGTTGCCCCATTTGCTAATCGATCTGAAATATATTTGGCTGGTTCATTTTTAACTAAATTTTCCAAGCCAATATTTTTAAGGAATTCTAGCCGAGATGCTTTCTTGATATCTAAAACTTGAAAATCATAGTTAGTTGTCGTTTGTAACTCAGTTTGGCTTAATAACTTAGTTTCTAATTTAAAACCTGTTAGTTTACGAGCCTCTATAATGGATTCATCCTTCTCTTCTGCTTCAAGAAGAGCTTTTTGCGTTTCTTCTACACCATTTTGATCAATATAAGCCTTTAATTCATCAGAAACTGGACGCTTTTGTTGAATAGTTAAACTTAAAAAAGTTTTATCCTTATATGTAATCGTCTGCGTCTGCTGACTTCCATCCTCTGCTTTTGGAAAGACTAATGTTTTGGTGACAACCGTATTCTTCTCTGCATTTTCTATAACCGGTAATACTGATTGAATCTTGTCTTTTTCTGTTTTTGTAGGCGTGCTAGTCTCTTTTTTTTGTCCACATCCAACAAGTACAAAGAGAAGAGCTAAACCTCCAAGCATAATTTTTTTCATTTCTTTTTCCTGCTTTTTACGTTTTTAAATAGATCAAGGCTAGGAATCTCTCCCAGCCTTGATGTTTATAGAGCTGCACGTAAACGTGCTTCTGCATTTTCTACATTACGAACAGAGCGTGGCAAGAAAGCACGAATATCATCTTCTTTATACCCAACTTGTAGACGTTTCTCATCTACGAGAATCGGACTTTTTAAAATCCGTGGTGTTTCCATGATTAGATTGAGCACTTCGTTGACACTCATATCTTCGATGTCAACTCCTAGAGCTTTAGCATAGCGGTTTTTAGACGATACGATGCTAGCGATTCCATTATCTGTTTTGGTAAGAATGTCTAGTAATTCTTCTCTCGTAATTCCTTCTTTACCAAGGTTTTGTTCTTTATAACTTAACTGGTGGGCATTGAGCCAGGTTTTTGCTTTTTTACAGCTAGTACAACTTGAGACTGTATAAATTTTGATCATGTACCTACCCCTTTCGCTACATGTTACTATCAGTTTAGTCTATTATACCATAAAAAACATCCGACTTGCGACCTATTTTTAAATTTTTTTAACTTTTTTCGTCATTTTCGTACTTTTTTCTTGACAAATAACTAAATGACTATCAACTCTTTTGGAGCTAGGGTCAACAATTCACAACCTGTCTCTGTAATCAGGATATCATCCTCGATACGAACGCCATATTTGCCTTCGATATAGATACCTGGCTCATCTGTCAATGCCATACCTGCCTTAATAGTTTCTGTAGAAGTCTGGCTAAAGTATGGTTCCTCATGAATATCCAGCCCAATACCGTGTCCAATACCGTGGGTAAAGTAGTCACCATAGCCTGCCTCGATGATAATATCACGAGGGATTTTGTCAAAGTCACGGAAACCTAATCCTGCCTTAGCCTGGTCAATCAAGGCTTGGTTGGCTTTGAGAACCGTATTGTAAATCTCTGCCTGCTCGTCGCTGACATGCCCCAGATAGATAGTCCGTGTCATATCACTGACATAGTGGTCATAAAGGCAACCGAAGTCCATGGTAATGGCTTCTCCTAGTTGTACTGGTTTATGCATAGGATGGGCATGAGGTTTGGAAGAGTTGATACCGCTAGCTAGGATAGTGTCAAAAGACAAGCCAGATGCTCCCAACTCACGCATGCGGAAGTCAAGGAAGTTCGCAATTTCAATTTCAGTTTTTCCTGGTTTGATAAAGTCAAGCGCATCGCGGAAAGCTTGGTCTGAGATAGAACAAGCCTTGCGAATCGCTGCAATCTCTGCCTCATCTTTAATCATTCGAAGACCTTCGACAAACTGAGTTTGTGGAAGCAAGTCAATTCCTTCAAAGGTTGCCTGCATACGGTGATAATAAGACACTGAAATCTCATCTTCAAAACCGATGCGAGACAAGCCCATATCCTTGACAATTCCTGCAATGACAGCCAATTCATCACGGTCAGCCACGATTTCAAAACCACTGGTTTCTTGCTTGGCTGCAATGATATAGCGAGAGTCTGTCACCAAGACCTGACGGTCACGGCTGATAAAGACTGTTCCATTTGAACCCCAAAAACCAGTCAAATAATAGACGTTTTTAAGGTTGTTGATGATGATACCATCTAGTTCTTTTTCTTGCATTTTAGCTAGAAATGCTTGTACACGTTTATTCATGATGTAACTTTCCTTTCAAATAATGTCCTGTGTAGCTGGCTTCGTTGGCCGCTACTTCTTCTGGAGTTCCTGTTGCGATGATGGTTCCACCGCCGACACCGCCCTCAGGTCCCAAGTCAATAATATGGTCTGCTGTCTTGATAACGTCTAAATTGTGTTCAATGACAAGGACTGTATTGCCATCGTCTACAAAGCGAGCCAAAACCTTAAGCAAGCGAGCGATATCCTCGGTATGAAGCCCTGTCGTCGGCTCATCCAGAATGTAAAAAGATTTTCCTGTCGATCGTTTGTGAAGTTCGCTAGCCAACTTCATACGCTGGGCTTCTCCTCCAGACAGTGTGGTAGCTGGTTGCCCTAGCGTCACATAGCCTAGCCCTACATCCTTGATGGTCTGAAGTTTGCGTTGAATCTTTGGAATATGTTGGAAAAATTCCACCGCATCGTTGACGGTCATGTCCAAGACCTGCGAGATATTTTTTTCCTTGTAGTGAACTTCTAGGGTTTCACTATTGTAGCGAGTCCCGTGGCAGACTTCACAAGCCACATAAACATCTGGCAAGAAGTGCATCTCAATCTTGATGATCCCGTCACCTGAGCAGGCTTCACAGCGACCACCCTTGACGTTGAAACTGAAACGACCCTTTTTATAACCACGAATCTTAGCTTCATTTGTCTGAGCAAAAAGGTCACGTATATCGTCAAAAACTCCTGTATAGGTAGCTGGGTTGGACCTCGGCGTTCGTCCGATAGGACTTTGGTCAATGTCAATCAAGCGGTCTACATGCTCAATCCCTGTAATGGTTTTGAATTTACCTGGTTTGTCTGAATTGCGGTTGAGCTTCTGGGCAATGGCTTTTTTGAGGATACTGTTGATTAAGGTTGATTTCCCTGAGCCCGACACACCTGTCACTGCGATAAATTTTCCTAGTGGGAAGCGAGCTGTGACATTTTGCAGGTTGTTCTCACGCGCTCCTGTCACTTCGATAAAACGACCATTTCCTACACGGCGCTCATCTGGTACTGGAATGGCACGTTTACCTGACAAGTACTGACCTGTGATAGACTTGCTGTTGCGAGCCACCTGTTTGGGCGTTCCTGCAGCAACAATCTCCCCACCAAAAACACCTGCACCAGGACCAACGTCAATTAGATAATCAGCCTCACGCATGGTATCTTCATCATGTTCCACCACGATGAGAGTATTCCCCAAATCACGCATCTTTTTGAGGCTAGCAATCAGACGATCATTGTCCCTCTGGTGAAGACCAATTGACGGCTCGTCCAGGATATAGAGGACACCTGAGAGGTTGGAGCCAATCTGGGTCGCCAAGCGAATACGCTGACTTTCCCCACCTGAAAGGGTACCTGCCGAACGAGACAAGGTCAGATAGTTAAGTCCCACGTTATTAAGGAAGGTCAAACGGTCCTTGATTTCCTTGAGAATGGGGCGAGCAATAATAGCTTCATTTTCAGACAAGGTTAGCTGGCTCACCAAGTCCAAGTGGTCTGCGATAGACAGGTCTGAAATTTCTCCGATATGTGGTCCTTGCTCACCACCTACACGGACAGACAAGGCCTGGTCATTAAGACGATAGCCGTGACAAGTCCCGCAGGTCAGCTCATTCATGTAGAGACGCATCTGGGTGCGAGTGTAATCGCTGTTTGTCTCGTGATAGCGACGCTTGATATTATTGACAACTCCCTCAAAAGGAATGTCAATATCGCGCACACCACCAAATTCATTCTCATAGTGGAAATGGAATTCCTTACCATCTGATCCATAGAGAATCAAATGTTTATCTGCTTCTGACAAGGCCTCAAAAGGCATATCCATATCCACCCCAAAAGCTGTCATAGCCTGCTCCAGCATATTTGGATAGTAGTTGGATGAGATAGGATTCCAAGGTGCTAGCACCCCCTCACGTAAGGTTTTGCTGGCATCTGGCACTATCAAATCAGTATCTACCTCCAGCTTAATACCCAGACCGTCACACTCGCTACAAGAACCAAATGGTGCGTTGAAGGAGAAGAGTCGAGGTTCCAACTCGGGAACCGTAAAGCCACAAACTGGACAGGCATAATGCTCTGAGAAAAGCAACTCAGAATCGTCCATAGTATCGATAATGACATAACCTTCTGCGATGTGAAGGGCTGCCTCAATAGAATCAAAGAGACGACTACGGATGCCCTCCTTGATGACGATACGGTCAACTACGACATCAATATTGTGTTGCTTGCTCTTAGACAACTCTGGAACTTCGGTCACATCATAGACTTCCCCATCCACACGGACACGAACATACCCATCTTTCTGAATCTTTTCAATAACGCTCTTGTGTTGACCTTTTTTCTTACGAATGACCGGGGCCAAAACCTGCAGGCGTTGGCGCTCTGGTAGTTCTAAAATCTTGTCTACAATCTGCTCCACAGAGGAAGCTTTGATAGCTCCATGTCCGTTAATACAGTAAGGCGTACCCACCCGTGCGTAGAGGAGACGCAGATAATCATTGATTTCAGTCGTCGTACCAACTGTCGAGCGAGGGTTTTTACTGGTGGTTTTCTGGTCGATAGAAATAGCTGGGCTTAAACCATCAATCGAATCCACGTCTGGTTTTTCCATATTGCCCAAAAATTGACGGGCATAGGCAGATAGACTCTCCACATAGCGACGTTGACCTTCAGCATAAAGGGTATCAAAGGCAAGGCTAGACTTACCTGAACCCGACAAACCAGTCACTACAACCAGCTTGTCACGCGGAATCTCCACATCAATATTTTTTAAATTATGGGCACGCGCCCCATGAATAACAATTTTATCTTGCATCTTTAGTCTTTCTAGTCTATTGTTGCTTACCATTATATCAAAAAAAGTGAGATTCTATTACCCAAAAGGCCGATTTTGTAGTATAATAAAAAACTTCTTATTTTATGTTTCCTTAGGGCTTCCTAACCCTTATATCACGCGCTTTTTAACAAAAAATACTAACATTACTTTTTACTACTTGCTCCCCCAAAGTACGCAAAAAGGGGAGCAAAAAAGCCCCACAAAAGGGCTAGGATTTGACGAGTTCAGCAGGCAAGAAACTAGCACGGTCAAACGTGCTTTTTTTATTGCTGGTTGCCGATAGGTATATTATACCATGAAGCGCGTGGTTTATAAGATTATGACCTCACAAAAGCCCCCAGATTCGTTTCTGAGGGCTTGTAGTTTATCCATGGTGTTTTGAAACAAAGCAAAATAGGGGGCGAATATGAAGCCTCAGCCTACATTTGCCAACATTTACGCTTCTAATTCTTGTAGTAAGGTTAAATCTAAATCATCAAGGTCAACATCTATTTCAAAATCTATGTTTAAATCTATGTCTATATCCATGTTTAAATCTATCTCCATATCCTCTAATTGGATATTCTCCAGATCAATCAAAAAATCTTCAATCATGTCATTCCCCCTCACTTAAATCTCAACATTTCTCAACAAAACACCACAAACGCCTACTTATATGCTTCTAGTTCTCCGTTCTGGTGGATTCTCGCAAAGTTTAAGACGGCTATCTGTTTGTATCGGTGGTAGCTAGTGGAGCTAGTACCTGCCATTTCTACGCATTCGCTCATTGTTTTCTTTCTCATATAGCAATAATGGATAATAAAGTATTTTCTGGCTCGCTTGTTCTCTATGCCATTGATGTCTTGGGCGAATATTTCCAACCCCTCACGGATTGCTTTTTCATGCTCACCGCTCAAATTCCACTGATCAGGTAAGATAAGTTCCCAAGCCTCTTCATCTATCGCTAACCAGTTTTCACTTCCTGCCATCCTCTGGAAACGTAGAAAGTAAGTCATCCGCTCTCTGACGTTCATCATCGTTTTAAACTTATCCAGCTCCATTAGTTCGCTCCTTCCACCTTGCTCAAGTGTTCTATAGCTTTTTGCCTAATTAAGTATACATTTGTTCTTGATTTTCCTATTTCTTCAGCTACTTCCAAAGCTACAAGATCATTCAAGTAAAAAAGTCTTAGAACAGAACGCTCAAGCGGATTGTCCAGCTTATCGATTAGCCCAGATATTGCCATTCTTTCCTCAGTAAGTCGCTCGATCTTCTGAAGCGTATCCTCTTTTAGTTTTAGAACACTTATAAGGTTATTCTCTGCTGTATTTCCCCTGCTTGTTTGTACTCTGCTATGGCTTAGTGTTGGCTTTTTGATAATACCACCTTCCAGGGCTTCCAATTCCAAATATAAGCCTTTGATTTCCTTGCTTATCCACTTAACGCCCTCTAGTTTTTCTTTTACCTGCTCTGGTGTCATGCCTCGGCCTCCTCTATGATATAATATTTTTATCGGAATATCACAAAGGAGTCAGCCCTGTGCTGGCTTTTTTTGCTATTTCTCTATGTTCGCTCTAGCTTCAAATGCTTTCCCGTGAGAAAAAATGTACAATGACGGGTGAAGCTCATTGAAGCGCGTGTATAGGGGAGGTACCCCCCCACTATGTTATAAAATTGGAGTAGCTTTATCGGTCAAAAAATCAAGCTAAACACTTAGTAATACTGCATTCTACAAAAATTAAAAACACTTCAAAAAGGGAATTTTTTGCACGGAAGAGGGCAGCGTTCCTATATCCGAACAATAACTAGCCCCGTCTAAAAATAACGGGGGTATCTCTGCCTCCTGTCTAACCTTCATGCCTGTTTAGTATATTGTAATTGAAGTTTTCTAATTGTAAAGACAAACAATGTTTATCTTATTCCTTTTTAGATTAATCTTTATTTAGATTTGTTTGTTTGTAAATCCTCCAAATCACTACTTCAGATTACTCAATCCATTCAGCCAAAATCTATCTCCCTTTCTAGTATAGTTAACAAACTTTTGATAATGCTTATAATACTTGTCACGTTTCATATACTTTGGTCTTTCTGGGAAACTATCAAACATATATCCACCACGTCTAGGATTCCAATTTGGTTCCACCTTTCTAGCTTCTCTCAGCGCTCTCTCCCAATAGTATTGGCAATCTGTCTTACTTCGGTTCAGTGTTTGCTTGTGTATTTCCTGGCATGATCCACAACCATAAAGGAAAAGTCTCTTATAGAGTTTTCTGCAACGATTATCACAAATAGGACAGATAAAGAAATATCGATTACCTCCCTTGGTTCCTGGTATTCTTGCTAAATCAAAATGATTGCATTCAAAGATGATGTACAGGTTATCTAAGTCTATTTCTTATTTTCTACCGTCCAACTCAGCTATACCATGACTAATGTTCTTGTCTTTCATTGGCTTTATAAACGTTTCTATGGTTATTGATTCTATAATTTCCATTCACTCAAAATACCTTTACATAGAAAAACCCAAATCGATTGGGTTAAGTAGCAATAAAACCACAAAAAGAGGCTGGTGCCTCTCTTGATAGTTCTAGCTTTCTGCCTCTGCCACATAATCAGCAAGACCTTTATATTCGCCCTCTACGTCCAATTTCTTAAGTAGGTTAATACTTTCATCGTCCAGCATTTCCAACGTACCAAAAGCTGTCATAGAGTCCATAGGGATAGGTTTATCAGAAAGCAAGCGATCAGCATAGTCTAATAGTTCCAGCTCGTAGTCTATGACCTTATTCAGCAAACTCTCAAAATCCTCTGACTCTTTGAGTTGAAGCACGCGCTCCCGTTTGTAACGTTCTTCAAATGCTTCATCGTCCACTGGTTGGTTGTAGTAGTCTTTAAAACTGTCACAAATACGTTTGAAGGTCTTGTTTAGTTTCTTATCTTCCACATACTCAGCTACTAGCGTGCCTTTATCCTTGTGAGTTATTGAAATAGATGGTACTTCATAAGTCCCAGTCATATATCCCAGTAGCGCGTGACCTGCTACCATAGCAGTATCTAGGTCTTTAAATTCGTAAGTGAAAGTAAATGTTTTTGCTTTATCTGAAAATGTTTTTAATGTCATGTTGTTTCTCCTTTTACTTGTATAATACTAGCAAACTAGCAATCGCACCCATACCATCACTATCTCCTACGGTTGCGGTTGAATATTTTACATCAATTACCTCCACGGTCGCCATAAAATCATTTACTTCCTGCTCAAATTCTTCAAGCGGTTGTTGCCATTTATAATAAAAAAATAGTTTAGGTTTCATGTTGTTTCTCCTTTTTTCTCTTAGATTAGGTTTTGATTAGTTTTAAAAAATAACCCTTTAAAAGCCTATTATATAAGCGCTTCAAGGGTGTTAGATTAGGGTTAGTTTTACTTTTCAAGTTCGCGCCTATATAACACGTTTATATTTATTTTTTTATATAGAGATATTAGAAATAAAAACTAACCTACTAACCTAAATACTCGCAAAGACTTTTATATCAACGTTTACAAAGGTTAGCGTTTAGGTTATGTTTCTATTTTTTGCATAACCTAAATTGCTATAACCCTTGGTGTAATTGGTTTTTTAGTATTAAATTTCCTAACCTAAATCTTCATCTTCTAAGTGTATTCCCCATACCCCTTTGACAAATCTTTTACGTTGAAAACCTTGTGGGTCAAGTACTTCATAAAACTTAGGGCTAACCGTTCCATTTTTTGCTGAGTACTTATATGACGTTGTTTTTTCCAATTCGGCCATTACTGCATTACCAAATTGTCCAAGTTTAGGTTTGTCTATTCCTATATCCTCAGCAAATTCTTTTAGTTTGTTTCTTGCTATAAACATTGGAACATGATTTACTTTATGCCAACCATTAGGGATATAGAAATTCTCTACCCAAACTTTGATATAATCATTGTCGTTTTTGTACTTGCTAAGCATTTCTTGTACTACTTTTGGTTCTATAAAGCTATCGAAATCTGGCATATTTAAAACTTTAAATAAAATCCATTCTAATAGTTCTTTGTTCTTTATAAATCGGTCTTTGATTTCATGGCGCTCTTTCTGACCGTTAAAATCTGCACGGAAAGGAATAATGCAAAGCCGTCTATACCACCCCATTGTTTTATTTCTTGCTCTTGGTAAATCATTGCCCGAAAAGATACACAACAATCTAAAACGTGCCTCCACTGGTTGCAAACTTTTTTTATTGACCTGCACTGGATCTCCACTAATTACACTCATAAGATCAGAAACTTCATCTAGGTATTTATTAGAAATATCATCTCCGATATTACAAACCTTTCCTTCCAAAGCGCCCAAATAGAACTCTTTCCCAAACTGGTCAGGTTTCAAATTACTAATATTTGACCGCCCTATTAAATTCTCCAGTAAGGCTTGGAAAGTCCCCTTCCCATTATTACCATCTCCAACCATTAGCACCATTTTCTTACGTGTTCGGTTGGGATTGATAGCCTCGTTTATGACTTGCCACAATAAAGCTACAACTTCTTTATCGTTAACCGCTAATGTCTCTAACCATCTATCAAAATCAAACCAACCATCTAAAATCGGCTTTCTAGCGTTAGGATTGTACTCCGTTTGTATCTTACTGGTAATGACAAAATTAGGACTAAATTCCTCTAGTCTATGAGTTTTAATATTATAAACCCCATTCGCTACGGGAATATATCGATAATCGTCTAGCGGTTTTTTCATTTTTGTTTCTGTACGGATAAAAGATATAAGTTCCGTGAAGAACTTGTTAGAGGTCAAACGTGAGTCATATTTTAAAAGCAATTTTCGGAAAATGTCGTTACTTGATACATAATGGCCTAAATCCAAGTGGTAAAGATATAGCTTACTAATATCACTTATTGCACCCTCACCTATAAAGGTAAAATGGCAAATTTCCTGTAACGCTTTGGCTACTATTGCGACGCTAGGCACTGGAACCTCTACTCTCTCATTTTTCTTTCCTTCATTGACGATATAGGAGTTTTCTTTACGCCATTGATCTCCAAGTTCCCAAATCCTACTATAAAGTTCCCACATTGTTTTTGGAGGTTGTTCTTGCTCTCTGACCTCCATGATTTCACTTTTTAGGTTTGCTAATTCTTCTAGTTCTATGATTCTAACCTCTCTTTCTATATTCAGCCCGTGCTATACTGCTAAAAGTGCGGTCTAGCTCATCAATAGGCAATGGTTCAACTGTCACGCTATTGGCTATCTTTGTAAGTTCATAGGCGGTCTCTAGGTCACAATCAACCCACTTATTAAAGAGTAAACCTACAAAGCGTGTCAATGTTACGTTTCGTCCTCCCTCGTCTCCAAATCCGTTGAAAAGCGTGTCAATGATCCTCATGGTCATAGATTTCTGACCGCTTGGCCTTGGAGTATATGGAAGGCTTGTAGCATTCTGTTTGACTGGTTCAGCCGTTGTCTGTGGTACTGGATAATCAAGTCCATGCTCTACAATTTTTTGATAACTTGCTGGGTCGCCTGTTGTTACTGGTAGCCCTTGAAGTTGTGACCATGTTAAACTGGCCATGTCAAAGGGTAGCCCAATCTTATCAGCAATCTCTTTCACTACCTGCTTATAGGTTGCCTCGTTCATCACGTTGTCAGGCTTCACTACAAGGCGAAAACGGGGCTTTTCTAAGCTATGTTTAATATTCGGGTATAAGATATAGGAGTAGCCAAATAAAGTGCTAGAGACGGCTTTTATGAAGTCCTCAGACGTCCCCTGTATATCGTCATAATCAAGGAAAATCAAATCCCGATAGATTAGACTGGAGTTATTTCGCTTGTAACTGCCATTCTTTTCTGGTGTCACTTTCCCACTGATACAGTATGGTGCTTGTGTACGTTTGAAGTCTTCAATGTTTGCCCCTTCAGGGACTACCAGAAGCTTAAAACGCTCAATATACTCGAATGGCTCAATCTTATCAAATGGATAGACTAGATTATTTTGAAATCCTTTAGCCTCGTAAATTGCCATTCTCCACCCCCAGAAACTTCATCAAGTCAGAAATTCTATAATAGATTTTCCTAGTATCTTCTAGTGGGGGCTGGTATCGTCTTAGCCCAGCTTTTTCCCACTTTTGGAGCGTCATATACTTAATATCTAACTCATCCATAACTTCTTGGGCTGATATTAAGCCTGTCAGTCGTGGTTTGACTGTATCACGCGCTTCCAGGTATCTTTCCACTACCTCCAGAATGCCATGCGCTAGGTCTTGCTCGCTTTCTCGGCTTAGGCTAAACATATCCGCCCACCTCCTTCAAGGTTTCTTTGTAACTCTCTAAATCAGCATTCAAAAGGACAGTTAGGCGTTTCTGTTCTTCCTGTACTTGGTTATAGAATGCCTTTGCTCCGTCCAGTAGCTCCTCTTTGTTAGCTGGGATAAAATATCCTCTAAATGTCCCATGGCGAACCCCAACAATAGGAACACTATGGCGCGTGATTAGACGGCTGATAATATCTTGCACGGTTCTTTCTGCTAGCTTAGTGATCAGGCTGATTTCTGCCCCTGTTATGGAGTTCTCAGCCCCTACCTTGATTAGTTTTAATACTCGTTTGTCATTCTCTGATAGACTCATTCAGTTCCTCCGTAAACTCTTACCCCTGCAAGCTGGATATAACGCCCATAATCAGGGCTTAAATCCTCGCTAGGTGTTTCTATCCTCTGTTGGTTTTCTCGCTCAAATTGGGCACTTTTTTTGCGGTCTCGGTGGTTTAGATAAAGCAGTAAGCCAATCAATACCACCATAAAGATTACCGATTGTGTATTGGTCAAATCTAGTTCATTCATGTTATGCCCTCGCTTTGTAATTCTTGATGTATTCCACTTGATCAGTTCGCTCCATCTTCAAAAACTCATCCACCTCTTCGGTACTTACCTTTCTATCTACAAAATCAGCAATAAACTGGAAGAGATTCGGATTTCTCTCCTTGATTTCAGCCATTTGTTTATCAAATTCTGCTTGTGTCATGTTGTCTAGGTCTAGTGTCATTGCATTGCCTCCTCAAACTTCTCTATAAGACAACTTTTATTTACTCTCTGAGTTCCATTTTTAGAGTTAAAAAGAATATCTTTTAAGGTTATAGTAGCCTCTAAATACTCCTTTTCAGCATGTTCTATATACGCCTGTTGCTCTGCTTCGTTGTCAAAAAAGTGCTTGGCTTGGCGTTTAAAGAATGCTTGTCGCATAGCGTCCATTTCAAAAATACCAGCGTGGAAAAACATTCCCGTAGTGCTTTTAGAAACTGCCTCGATTTTATGGCTGTCATTCAATTCAGGAAGTTCAATCCAAAGTAAACGGTGTAAATTTTCTTTGATGAATTTTGTCTGATTTGCCAATAATGAAAGTCTACTAAGCCCATTTTTTTTCGCCAATTTCTCGCATTTCTGCGCTAATTCTGTCTATATGTCTAGTTAAATTCTCGTATGTTGTTTCTGTCATGTTTTTTACCTTTGTTTCTATGTTGTGTAATTGCCCTAAGGGCTTTTTAATGCTTTTTACTATACTGGATATCCTCACACTCTCCTCGACCAAAATTTGAGTGTGGGGATTTTGAATGGTTGTTTCTTATACAGTTTTTCTTGCCTACAGCCTCATGCTCTCGGTCGCCAAATTTCTGAACGTGGGGATTTTTGAGTTGTTTCTTATAACGCTAATCCTCACGCTCAGACTCGCCAAATTGAAAGCGTGAGAAAGTACCAGTTTTAAGAGTTGGCGCTCTCCGTATGGTCAAATTGCCCTAAATATGCTATAATCTAGGTATAAATCTTTACTAAAACCTCTTTGATAATAGCTTGCCTGCTTTTTGTTAAATTCGTTTTAGTCATAGTGTGAAAGGCTTTGCTGATTGGTCTCGGTAAGCCTTTTTTGTTGCAATCACGCGCTTCTTTGGCGTGTTTTTTTATTTCTGGATGCCATAGCCTTGATTTCCTGATAACTCATATTCAAGCCAATCATGGCTATTACCATATCCTCAAATACCTGATATTGCTCCAGCTCGTCACTGGTCAAGCTATCAATGCCATTATAGCTCCCACGTTCTTCCCTTAACTGCTTAGCGTTCCTGTTGGTTACTGCCTTCAGTAGCAGGTTATTCATGGTGCTATGCGGGTACTTTGGGGCTTGTTCCCAATTCTCAATGCTGTCATGCAGTGTTTTTCTTTTTGGCTTTTCTAGCGCCCTCTGCATACGAAACTTAGAAAGTTCCTCACGCATTTCAAAGAATGCTTTGACTAGGTTCATTTTGAATTTACGAACTGGTGCAGTATTCTTTAGATAAGTGATCAACAAGGTCGCTTGTTGCTCATTCAAGCGATAGATTTTCATTGGTCGCCCTCGCCCATCTAATTTTCGGATTTCAAATCCGATTATTCCGTAGCTTTCAAAATCCTCTTGATGATTTCTTATTAAGCTTTGCACTGTATCGTGTTTAACTTCAGCACATTCAGCTATGATTGCACTCGTAGTATACGGCTCTTTCTTACCGTCCATGTAGACTAGTTCCATTGTTTGCTCCTTTCTATTCTTCTGGTGTCAGTAGTTCATCAAGTGTGACTCCTAAATAGTCAGCAATCTTTAGCAAGGTTTTTGTGGTTGGATTAACATCACGCTCATAATAAAAAGGTATAAGTGTACTTCTCGCTATACCTGTCTCTGTCGAAACTTTTGAAATTTTTAGGCGTTTTTTTGCTAAAATCACGCGAAAATTGTTCTTCATTGATAACCTCCTTTCGTTTTTTGTTAAGTCAAAGCATGTTTTTGAAGCGTATAGCTATCAATTTGATAAGTGTATGTTACAATATTTTTTGATAGTTGTCAATAACAAAATGTAGTTTTTTATATTTTTTTGACAGTTATAGTTCTCTTTTTGTAGTGTTTGTGCTACAATACTATTAAACAATAAAGGAGTTCAATTATGTTAAGAAATAATCTTGCCCGCCTTATGGTTGATAGAGGAATAAAAACTCTCCATTTATCGAATGAAACTGGAATTGCTCGTTCAACAATAACTAAAATAGCAAATAACCAAAGTGATAAAATAGGTATCGATACAATAAACAAGTTGCTTGGGGCTTTGGACGTTCGTCCGTCTGATTTTTTTGATTATATCCCCTACGATTTTGACTTTACTTTTGATATTGATTTTGAGGATGTCAGTCAAAGTAATGAAATTCCTGAAGAAGGATGGCAATGGGGGACTTATCCTGCTTATGCATTCTTGAATGTTTATAGAAATGGCTCAAAAATAAAAACCATTGAATACTCTGGTTCGTTTGATGAGGAACCTATATACAATGGATTTGATATGACTTTAAAACCACATATCTACCTAAATTTAGCTAAAGAAGCAAAGGATTATAAAGATAATTTAAAATTTTTATCAACTATCCCTGTACAATTTCAAACAGATATAAAAAATATATTAGAGGTAAAAATCTCAAGTTATTGTGAGTCTGGTAACTATCTTACTCCTGAAGTAAAAGTAGAAATTTTTCCTCTTGTGAGGGATTGGAAAAATGAAGATTTTTAATCATCTCAATCTATATACCTAAATATCAATTATTGATGAAATTGTCAGATTAAAAAAGGAGAAAAAATTATGGGAGCTACTTCTATTTCTGTTAGGCAAGTCTCTGAATTTGAAATACCGAACGGGACTACAGATATCAAAAAAGCCAATGTTACCATTGGCTCTATTACAACAACTGGCCAAACATTGACCATAGAAGGAAAAGTATACACTAAATTTAAAGGAAGTTATACAAAGACAATCGACGATGAAATCTTAGTATATAACTCCGATGCTGACGAATATCAACAATACGACAATTACCAAAAAGCCTTTGAATTCGATATTTTTTATTCGCCAACTGATCAATTATTATTTTTGACTACAACAACTCCTACCGCAAAAAAATTTTTAAAAGAATTGGAAAAAATTGATTCACTAAATATTAATTATACATCGCTAAAATTTGATTTAATGGCAATTTCCAACATGATGCCACAAACAAAAGGAGTTAGTTTTAATAGTACTGATGCTGGTGTCTCAAGCAAGTCATTTTCAGGAGACGAGGTCGATGTAAACGATGAAGCAATCGAAGCTTTGTCAAATGATGAAGCAACAAAAATAATAGGGACATTGGATATATTGGGTAAATCAAGAACGATAATGCTGACTCAATCTGGTACTATTCTCTCTTTCACGTCTTTGACAGATATCTCCGAACAAAAAGAATATCCGATGCTAGAATTTTCTATCGCAACACTAATTAAAATTGGAGTGCTATCATAAACGTGACAATGGTATATATTCATTAATTAATTTTTCTATGTCTTGACGATTATTAGATGTTCCATAAATCTTATTTAGGGTAGTTTTGACCGATAGATCATTGTCCTTAAATTGCAAATCAAATTTCTTTACCTCTTTCTTTCCAAGATGCCGTACAGTCAGTCTGTAAAATGGATTATATTTCCTGTGTTTATCAGTCTTAATGGTTACATCAAACCGTTCTTTGCTACTTTCTTCCATAGAATAAATAGAAAACAGATTATCTCTTAGTGACAAAAAAGAGTCCCACTGGTCTTTTACATCTCTGTACGCTAATTGATAGTCAGCCTTGAATATTAATCTCTGGCCATTACTTTCTGGATGTAAACTAATACTCAACTTATTCTTGATACCTTTTGTTGACTCTATGTCTATATAGATATCTTCATGAGTTTTTCTGAAAGTAGCTTCATTTATGGAATAGTCGTTTCCCTTGAGTACGGATCGGATTTGCTTTTCTAATTGGTTAAGTGTAATAGTTTGTTTTAACAATTTAGAACTTTTTGGGGTAAAAGAAACTGTTTTTAAAAATATCTTGGCTATACATTTATTCCAATGAATATAAATCCAATCAATTTCGGAATACAAAGCTGTAATAATGGGAACAATTCCGATAAAACTAGTCAGATTTACCACAGTAGGTGAATGTAAAGCTTGACAAAAGTTCACAAATGTCCATAATAGTGAGGTAATTATAAGAGTAATTTTCATTGTTTTCATATTATCGCTCCCAATAGTCTTTAATAGTATTGTAACATAAAAATCCCTGGAACCTCATCCCTAATATTTTTTTAGGGTAGCCGAAAAGTCCGATTATACCAACAAAGGCGCATGATTTCTCAAGCTTCGTTCGAGCTTCAAGCCTATATAAGCTCCATAGCTACTAATTTTGTTGATGTCAACAAATGTCAACCACTTACAATATTTTAGAAAGGATCTCATGAACGAATTACAATTCTTAATCTATACCGCTGACAACGATAGCGAGACAGCTAGTGTCATCATCAAAGGCGAAACGATTTGGGCTAGTCAGAAAGAAATGGCTAGACTTTTCGATGTCGGTGTTCCTGCAATTAGTAAACACCTAAAAAATATCTTTGAAGAGGGCGAATTAGAAGAAAAAGCAACTATTTCCAAAATGGAAACAGTTCAAATAGAGGGTAGTCGTGAAGTTGTCCGCCAAGTTGATTTCTACAATCTTGACGCCATCATTTCAGTTGGTTACCGTGTCAATTCTCAAAAAGCCACGCGGTTTAGACAGTGGGCTACTTCGGTACTTCGTGAGTACATGATAAAAGGGTTCGCCATGGATGACAACCGTCTGAAACAAGACGAAAACTTGCTGGAAAAAGACTATTTCCGTGAGCTCTTGGAGCGCGTGCGTTCTATCCGAGCTAGTGAGCGTCGTATATGGTTGCAGATTACAGATATTTTTGCAGAAATCTCTATTGACTATGATCCACAAAGTACGTTGACTAAGCAATTCTATGCTGATGTACAGAATAAGTTTCATTATGCAATCACTGGCCAAACTGCTGCGGAAATTATCTACACGAAAGCTGACCACACAAAAGACAACATGGGACTTACAACATGGAAAAACTCCCCTAACGGTCGCATACTGCAAGCAGATACCCAAATAGCAAAGAATTACCTTTCAGAAACAGAAATCCGTTCCCTTGAAAGAGGAATATCTAGCTATTTTGATTACCTGGAAAGACAGATAGAACAGCGAAAAGCTCAGACAATGCAACAACTAGCCCAAAGCATTGACCGCTTTTTGACTTTCCAAGAATACGATATTTTAGAAGGTCATGGGAAAATCACTTCCAAGGTTGCGAAAGATAAAGCAAAAGCAGAATACCAACTATTCAACAAAACTCAAAAAATAAACTCGGACTTTGAAAAAACTTTAAAACAGCTAACTGACGATAAAAAACTTTAAATACAGGCCTGTTTACTATAAACAAGCCTATATAAGCCCCATATCCGCCTTGTTTTTTATTCTGGTATTATTTACTGTCTGACTCTTTAAAATCGAATGTGGGGCAAACTGTGAAGCCCTGGCATGATATAAACCACAATCTAAAACCTTTTTGATAATAGCTTGCCTGCTGATGTATTTTAGAAAGGTTTATCATCATGAAAATAACTGAAGTTATAAAAAAAGACGGTAGTAAAGTCTATCGTGCTAATGTATATCTAGGAGTTGACCAGGTAACAGGAAAGAAAGTAAAAACCAAAGTAACAGGTCGGACACAAAAGGAAGTTAAGCAGAAAGCCAATCAAGAAAAAATAGCTTTTCAAAAAGCAGGATCTACCAGACAAAAGGCTATTACCATAAAAAACTATCAAGAATTGGCAACTCTCTGGTGGGAAAGCTATAAGAATACAGTTAAGCCAAACACTCAAGGAAACGTTAGAGCGCTAATAGATAATCACATATTGCCTACTTTCGGGGAGTATAAGCTCGATAAGCTCACTACTCCACTTATTCAGTCAATTATCAATAAACTTGCTGATAAGGCTAATAGAGGGGAAGAGGGCGCTTTTCTACACTATGATATGATCCACGCTTTAAATAAACGTATCTTACAGTATGGCGTAACCATGCAGGCAATACCGTCCAATCCTGCGCGTGATGTGGTTTTACCTCGTAACACTCAGAAAGCAAAGCGACAAAAGCTAAAGCACTTTGATAATCAAGAGTTAAAAAAGTTTCTTGTTTATCTTGATAATTTAGATAGTTGTAAATATCGTTATTACTATGATGTAACGCTCTATAAGTTCCTACTGGCTACTGGTTGCCGTATCAATGAGGCTCTAGCGCTTAGCTGGTCTGATATAGACTTAGATAATGCCGTTGTGCATATTACCAAAACACTAAATCGGGATCTAGAAATCAATAGCCCAAAATCTAAGGCTAGTTATCGGGATATAGATATAGATCAAGCGACTGTTAGCATGCTGAAGCAGTACAAACTACGCCAAACTAAAGAGGCTTGGAAGATAGGGCAACGTGAAAGTGTAGTATTTTCTGACTTCATTCATGAATATACTAGCATTGTAAAACTTAAAAAAAGATTACTAACACATTTTAAACGCGCTGATGTTCCGAATATAGGTTTTCATGGTTTCCGTCATACTCACGCTAGTTTACTGCTTAACTCTGGAATACCTTACAAGGAACTCCAACACCGTCTAGGTCACTCTCAAATCAGCATGACCATGGACACATATAGCCACCTCTCAAAAGAGAACGCAAAAAAAGCAGTCTCATTCTACGAAACTGCACTAAAAGCACTATAGGGGGAGCAAAAAGGGGAGCAAATTTAAAAATCAACATTTCAAGACAAAGTAAAAATCCAATAGCAACAGGATTTTTGTTAGATTTATTTTGAAAAAAGCCGATTTTGTAGTATAATAGTACGGTGTGAAAAAATATGAAAAATGAGAAAGGATAGGAGATATGAAACAAGTTTTTCTTTCAACAACAACTGAATTTAAAGAGATCGATACGCTTGAACCGGGTACTTGGATCAATCTCGTCAATCCTACTCAAAATGAATCTATTGAAATCGCAAATGCTTTTGATATTGATATTGCCGACCTTCGAGCACCGCTCGATGCGGAAGAAACTTCTCGTGTGACCATAGAGGATGAATACACTCTGATTATCGTGGACGTTCCTATCACAGAAGAAAGAAATAATCGTACTTACTACGTTACTATCCCTCTAGGAATTATCATCACTGAAGAAACGATTATCACTACGTGCTTGGAAGAACTTCCTGTCCTTGACGTCTTTATCAATCGTAGACTACGTAATTTCTACACCTTCATGCGTTCACGCTTCATTTTCCAAATTCTCTACCGCAATGCAGAGCTTTACCTAACAGCCCTTCGTTCCATCGATCGTAAGAGTGACCAGATTGAAAGTCAACTTCACCAGTCTACACGTAACGAAGAATTGATTGAGCTCATGGAGTTGGAAAAAACCATCGTCTACTTTAAAGCCTCACTCAAGACAAATGAACGCGTGATTAAAAAGCTGACTAGTTCCACTAGCAATATCAAAAAATATCTAGAAGACGAAGACTTGCTTGAAGATACCTTGATTGAAACCCAACAGGCCATCGAGATGGCAGACATCTATGGAAATGTCCTTCATTCTATGACGGATACCTTCGCCTCTATTATCTCCAACAACCAGAATAACATCATGAAAACCTTGG
>CAUQVK010000008.1:0-32144 GCA_963521495.1 uncultured Streptococcus sp. | reverse complement strand
GACGTGACAAGAATGCTCAAATTTACCAGTTGACTCAGTTGATGCAGCCTTATTTAGCAATGATTTTTGTGAACACTAAAACGCGTGCTGATGAATTGCATTCATACTTGACTGCTCAAGGGTTGAAGGTGGCAAAAATCCATGGAGATATTGCCCCTCGTGAACGCAAGCGAATCATGAATCAGGTGAAAAATCTTGATTTTGAGTATATTGTTGCAACAGATTTAGCCGCGCGTGGAATTGATATTGAAGGGGTTAGTCATGTCATCAATGATGCCATTCCACAAGATTTGTCTTTCTTTGTTCACCGAGTTGGACGTACTGGGCGCAATGGTTTTCCTGGTACAGCCATTACTCTTTATCAACCAAGTGACGACTCGGATATCCGTGAGTTGGAGAAATTGGGAATCAAGTTTACTCCTAAGATGGTCAAAGACGGGGAATTTCAAGATACCTATGACCGTGATCGTCGTGCCAACCGTGAGAAAAAACAAGATAAGCTTGATATCGAAATGATTGGTTTGGTTAAAAAGAAAAAGAAAAAAGTCAAACCAGGCTATAAGAAGAAAATCCAGTGGGCAGTGGACGAAAAACGCCGTAAAACCAAACGTGCAGAAAATCGTGCTCGTGGACGTGCAGAGCGTAAAGCCAAACGCCAAACATTTTAATGATTGCATTACTCAGAGAATCTTTTTAAAAAATTTAAAGTCCGCATCGGGCTTTTTCTTATAGTTTTAAACTATAAGATGACCTAGTCAAGAAGTGTTAGAGCTACATTGTATTTTTTGGTATAATTAAAGATATTTGAAAGAAAAGAGAAATGATATGACACAGATAATTGATGGGAAAGCTCTTGCTGCTAAATTGCAGGGGCAGTTGGCTGAAAAGACTGCAAAACTAAAGGAAGAAACAGGCCTAGTGCCTGGTTTGGTAGTGATTTTAGTAGGGGACAATCCTGCTAGTCAAGTTTACGTTCGCAACAAAGAACGCTCAGCCCTTGCGACAGGATTCCGTAGTGAAGTTGTGCGAGTTCCAGAAACCATTACCCAAGGGGAATTGTTAGACTTGATTGCCAAATACAATCAAGATCCAGCTTGGCATGGGATTTTGGTTCAATTGCCTCTACCTAAACATATTGATGAAGAGGCAGTTTTATTAGCTATTGCTCCAGAAAAAGATGTGGATGGTTTCCATCCACTAAACATGGGACGTCTCTGGTCTGGGCATCCAGTCATGATTCCTTCAACACCTGCAGGAATTATGGAAATGTTTCATGAATATGGGATTGAGTTGGATGGTAAAAATGCAGTTGTTATTGGCCGCTCAAATATTGTTGGAAAACCAATGGCACAGCTTCTTTTGGCAAAGAATGCTACAGTGACTTTGACCCATTCACGTACCCATAATCTTGCCAAAGTAGCATCGAAAGCAGATATCCTTGTTGTAGCAATCGGTCGTTCTAAGTTTGTGACTGCTGACTTTGTCAAACCAGGTGCGGTAGTCATTGATGTTGGGATGAACCGCGATGAAAATGGTAAGCTCTGTGGGGATGTTGATTATGAGGCAGTTGCCCCACTTGCTAGCCATATTACGCCAGTCCCTGGAGGTGTCGGTCCTATGACCATTACTATGCTGATGGAGCAAACTTATCAAGCAGCACTTCGGACATTGGATAGAAAATAAGAGAAAATTCGCTGAAGAGAGTGTATTTTCTATAGCTATATCTGAAATGGCAGAAATGAATATTAAATTTTAGATATAAGATTACAAAAGGAGGTCTGCACCTCCTTTTTGTTGTATAATGGAGTGAGGTGATTAGATGATTTTAAAAATTTATAATGGGGAATATAGTTTACAATGGGATGGAATATACTACTTATCACTAATTGATTATCCAAATATTCAAGAGTGGGAATTAGAAAAAATTGCTAAATTTATAGCTTACGAAAAACTTCATAAACGTCAAACAAGTATTGAGTGTGCTGATTCTTGTTTAAAAAAAGAGATTTCAGATTACATCTTTCAGCATCCCTTTCTGCCACCATTTACCCCTACAGATAAAATAGTAGCCTCGACTTATGATCTACATAAGAGGTTAGTGACTTCAGACTACTGTAGTCATACTACGACTATAGATGCAGCGATTTCTATCTTTAAAACAGGTCAGCTCTTATCTGCTGTGAAAGCCTTTGGGCGAGATGCTGAGGAGTTGGTTTTGGATAGTCGAAATGCTGCATCGGATCCGATAGATTATTTTGACTATGTCATGTTAGGGTGGTCAAATACAAGTTCTGGTTATCGATTAGCGATGGAGCGTTTATTAGGTCGAGCTCCTTCAGAGAAAGAATTACAAGACAAGTTTATTCCTGGAGTGAGTTTTCATTTTATCTATACAGATTTAATTAAACTTACTGGTTATATTTTTGATGGCTATCATGTTGCAAAAATTAAGGACATGTTGAATTTGTTTAGTGAGTTGTATATTTGCATTATTCCAACTCATAATAAGAGCCAATTTGAAAATATTATTCCAAGTCAATTACTGGATAGGGTGTATTATCTTGACCATGATGGAGAAGGTTTGGAGGAGTGGGTTAAAAAAGTATATCGGATTGTTTTAAAACGATCAGGTAAAGGATAGTTGAGGAAAAAACGATGAAAGTGATTGATCAAGCCTTACTAGAAAAAGTCATTATTGAACGTTCTTGTACAAGTCATAAAGGAGACTACGGTCGTCTGCTGTTGCTGGGTGGGACTTATCCTTATGGTGGTGCCATCATCATGGCTACTTTAGCAGCTGTAAAAAGCGGTGCAGGATTGGTAACTATTGGAACAGATAGAGAAAATATCTCAGCTTTGCACAGTCATTTACCTGAGGCTATGGCCTTTTCTCTTCAAGACCAGCAATTGTTAAAAGAGCAATTGGAGAAGGCAGAAGTTGTCTTGCTGGGGCCTGGTTTACGAGACGATGCTTTTGGAGAAAATCTAGTAAAACAGGTCTTTGCTAGCTTAAAAAAGAATCAGATTTTGATTGTAGACGGAGGGGCCTTAACCATCCTTGCTAGGACAAGTTTGTCGTTTCCATCTAACCAGCTTATCTTAACTCCCCACCAAAAAGAATGGGAAAAACTGTCTGGAATTACGATTGAAAAGCAAAACGAAGATGCAACAGCTAGTGCCCTAACTTCCCTTCCTCAAGGAACAATTTTGGTGGAGAAAAGTCCAGCTACTCGTATCTGGAAAGCTGGTCAGTCTGATCATTACCAGTTACAGGTTGGCGGTCCCTACCAGGCAACCGGAGGGATGGGAGATACACTAGCTGGGATGATCGCAGGATTTGTAGGCCAATTCCAGCAAGCCAGTCTCTTTGAGCGAGTTGTAGTTGCAACTCATCTTCATTCAGCTATAGCTCAAGAACTAGCTCAAGAACATTATGTCGTCTTACCGACTGAAATTAGTCACGAGATTCCTAAAATGATGAAAAAAATATCTCAAAAAGGCACCTGATTGTTCAGGCGCCTTATATTTTTTAGAATAATCCTTTAATCTTGCCAACTAGGCCATCTAGACCTTCTGAACCAGCAATCAGCTGCTGGGCTTGAGAGAGGTATTCTCCAAGTTGATCTTGATTTTCTGCAACAAATGTTTTAGCAGCTTCGAAGTCTTTTGTTTCAATTCATTCTTTTAGTTGATTCAACAAATCTAATGGGTTCATCTTATTTCTCCTTTTCTGTATTTAATCATTTTTTGATAATAAATCAACTGAAGCAGATTTTAGAATACTTGTACTTTTTTGAAATTGTGCTATATAATTACACTTCTTATAGAACAAATCAAACTCAGGCATAAAATAAAAATGTTCGGATTTTTCTAGTGTATCCATGAAATAAAATAAGATACATGTTATAATGAAAGTAGCTCTTTAATGGAGGTGTTTAGGTGGAAAAGCTAAAGAAAATGGCAGGAATTAAGGCTGCTGAGTTTGTGACAGATGGTATGGTTGTCGGACTTGGCACTGGTTCTACTGCTTACTATTTCGTAGAAGAAATAGGTCGTCGAATCAAGGAAGAAGGTTTGCAGATTACAGCTGTAACGACTTCTAGTGTGACTAGTAAACAGGCTGAAGGACTCAATATCCCTCTTAAGTCTATTGACCAAGTGGACTCTGTTGATGTGACGGTTGATGGGGCGGATGAAGTGGATAGTCAGTTTAACGGAATCAAAGGTGGTGGTGGTGCCCTTCTGATGGAGAAGGTTGTGGCAACGCCCTCAAAAGAATACATTTGGGTGGTAGATGAAAGCAAACTGGTAGAGAAACTAGGTGCTTTTAAATTGCCAGTAGAAGTGGTTCAGTATGGCGCAGAACAGGTCTTTCGTCGTTTTGAGCGAGCTGGCTACAAACCAAGTTTCCGTGAAAAAGACGGCCAACGTTTTGTGACCGATATGCAGAACTTTATCATTGACCTTGCCTTGGATGTCATTGAAGATCCAATTGCCTTCGGGCAAGAATTGGACCATATCGTTGGTGTTGTAGAGCACGGCTTATTCAATCAAATGGTGGATAAGGTCATCGTTGCTGGACGAGATGGAGTTCAGATTTTAACTTCAACAAAAGCAAGATAACTAAAATAATAAGGAGATACACTATGTCAAAATTTAATCGTATTCACTTGGTTGTACTGGATTCTGTGGGAATCGGTGCAGCACCAGATGCTAATAACTTTGTCAATGCAGGGGTTCCAGATGGAGCTTCTGACACACTGGGACACATTTCAAAAACAGTTGGTTTGAATGTGCCAAACATGGCTAAAATCGGTCTAGGAAATATTCCTCGTGAAACTCCTCTTAAGACTGTACCGGCGGAAAGCAATCCAACAGGATATGCAACAAAATTGGAAGAAGTATCTCTTGGTAAGGATACTATGACTGGACACTGGGAAATCATGGGACTCAACATTACGGAGCCTTTCGATACTTTCTGGAACGGATTCCCAGAAGAAATCTTGACAAAAATCGAAGAATTTTCAGGACGTAAGGTCATTCGTGAAGCCAACAAACCTTACTCAGGAACAGCTGTTATCGATGATTTTGGACCTCGTCAGATGGAAACTGGAGAGTTGATTATCTATACTTCAGCTGACCCTGTTTTGCAAATTGCTGCCCACGAAGATATTATTCCTTTGGACGAATTGTACCGTATCTGTGAATACGCTCGTTCAATTACACTTGAGCGTCCTGCCCTTCTAGGTCGTATCATTGCTCGCCCTTATGTAGGTGAACCAGGTAACTTCACTCGTACAGCCAACCGTCGTGACTTGGCCCTATCCCCATTTGCACCGACTGTTTTGGATAAATTGAATGAAGCTGGTATCGATACTTATGCTGTTGGTAAAATCAACGATATCTTTAACGGTGCTGGTATCAACCATGACATGGGCCACAACAAGTCAAACAGCCATGGAATTGATACACTATTGAAGACCATGGGCCTTGCTGAGTTTGAAAAAGGATTCTCATTCACAAACTTGGTTGACTTTGATGCCCTTTACGGCCACCGCCGCAATGCTCATGGTTACCGTGATTGCTTGCATGAGTTTGATGAACGCTTACCTGAAATTATCGCAGCCATGAGAGAGAACGACCTTCTCTTGATTACTGCGGACCACGGGAACGACCCAACTTACGCAGGAACAGACCACACTCGCGAATATATTCCACTTTTAACTTACAGTCCTAGCTTTAAGGGAAATGGTGTCATTCCAGTTGGACATTTTGCAGATATCTCAGCAACAGTTGCGGATAACTTTGGTGTGGAAACTGCTATGATTGGGGAAAGTTTCTTAGATAAATTGGTATAAGATGAACCGGTATGCTTTACTAGTGAGAGGTATCAATGTTGGAGGCAAGAATAAGGTTGTCATGGCGGAGCTTCGGCAAGAATTGACAGACTTGGGACTGGAAAAGGTTGAGACCTACATCAACAGTGGCAATATTTTCTTTACTTCGTCTGACCTAAAAGTCAAATTGATTGAAAAATTAGAGTTTTTCTTTGGAGCCCATTATCCATTTATTCAGAGTTTTTCTTTACTGAGTCAAGAAGACTATGAAGCAGAAGTGGAGAATCTACCAGCTTGGTGGAACGAGGACTTGGCACGAAAAGATGTCCTCTTTTACACTGAGGGTTTGGACGTGGAGCAAGTCATCGCGACAGTTGAAAGTTTAGAGCTGAAAGATGAGGTGCTTCATTTTGGAAGACTTGGGATTTTCTGGGGGAAATTCTCTGAAGAATCCTACTCTAAGACTGCCTATCACAAGTACTTGCTCAAGATGCCTTTCTACCTCCACATTACTATTCGTAATGCTAAAACCTTTGACAAAATTGGCCAAATGCTAAAAAAATAATAAAGGAGACACACAATGACATTTTTAAACAAAATCCATGAAACTGCTACTTTCCTGAAAGAAAAGGGAATTGCAGCCCCTGAGTTCGGTCTAATCCTTGGGTCAGGACTTGGAGAATTGGCAGAAGAAATTGAAAATCCAGTTGTAGTAGACTATGCTGAGATTCCAAACTGGGGCCGTTCAACAGTAGTTGGTCACGCTGGTAAATTAGTATATGGGGAACTTGCAGGTCGCAAGGTTTTGGCTCTTCAAGGTCGTTTCCATTTCTACGAAGGAAATCCTCTGGAAGTCGTGACTTTCCCAGTACGTGTCATGAAAGTTCTTGGATGTGAAGGTGTTATTGTAACCAATGCTGCTGGTGGTATTGGATATGGGCCTGGTACTTTGATGGCTATCTCTGACCATATCAATATGACGGGGCAAAACCCATTGATGGGTGAAAACTTGGATGACTTTGGCCCTCGTTTTCCAGACATGTCCAAGACCTACACACCAGAATACCGTGCTACTGCCCATGAAGTGGCTAAAAAACTTGGTATCAAGCTTGATGAAGGTGTCTATATCGGCGTTACTGGTCCGACTTATGAAACACCTGCAGAGATTCGTGCCTATAAGACATTGGGAGCAGATGCAGTTGGTATGTCTACAGTTCCTGAAGTTATTGTTGCAGCCCACTCTGGCTTGAAAGTTCTGGGAATTTCATGTATTACTAACTTTGCGGCTGGTTTCCAAGAAGAACTCAACCACGAAGAAGTTGTAGAAGTGACTGAACGTGTTAAAGGTGATTTCAAAGGCTTGCTGAAAGCGATTCTTGCTGAATTGTAAAAAATTAGTGGTGAAATCAGACTAGAGATGAAGGTTTTAGTTCTCATCACCTTTAGTAGAGAAGATTGGGTTTGTTGTGATTAAAAGATGAACAAAAATCCAATCAACTACTATATCTTTAGTAAAAATTTATCACATGCTTATTTATCAATTATTGGTAAATAGGGGAAAATAAAAGAAAGTTAGAAAAGAATGAAAATCGGTCAACGAATAATGCGTTTTGGCATAAAAAAATTAAGTATCGGAGTTGTATCTGTTGCAGTTGGCTTTGCTTTTTTAGCACCGACAGGAATTTCTGCCAATGAAGGAAGTCCAGTTGTGAAAAACGAAAGTCCTCTAGTAGTAAATGCAACGGATAGTCCGACAAAAGTAGAAAATACTGATAAAAAACAGGAAACACCTCTTATAGAGGAAAGTGTGGCAGTTATCCAACCAAGTCCAGAAACAAAAGAAGTCCTTAAAAATCAGAAGGAAGAAGAAAAGCTGGAATCTCATAAAACAGAGTCTGCTCTAGTTCCTGAAGAAGTGAATAAAGAGGAAAATGTAAAGAATGAGTCTACAACTTCTCGTCCTGTGACAGCAGAAGATCTTTTGAAAATCTCAAAAGGAGAACTGCACTCAGAAAATGATTTGCTTGACAATTCTCTTTATGGTGAAAAAGTCCTTAATTTAGAAGGCGATGACGATCAGGATGGTATCAAAAATAAGGATGAGCTTTATGTTTATCGTAAAGATGGTAAGGACTATTTAGGATATAACAGTCATCCATTACTGGCAGACAGTGATGGGGATGGATTAGCAGATGGGGAAGATGATAATAAGAAACAATGGTATGTTACAGATCGAGATGCTCTTCTCTTCATGGAGTTATCCTATCGTGATGATGACTATATCGAAAAAATTCTAGATCATAAAAATCCATTTCCGAGTCTTTATTTGAATCGTCAAGAATATAAGATGATGCACAATGAATTGGCTCCTTTCTGGAAAATGAAAAAAGCCTACCATACAGATAGTGGCTTGGATGCTTTCTTATTTGAGACCAAGAGCGACCTTCCTTATCTCAAAGATGGAACGGTGCACATGTTGGCTATTCGTGGAACGCGAGTTAATGACGCCAAGGACTTAAGTGCAGATTTGGTTTTATTAGGTGGAAATAAACCAGCTCAAGCGGATGATATCCGTAAGGTTGTTGGGGAATTAGCCAAGGATACAAGTATTACCAAGTTGTATATGACAGGTCATTCTCTTGGAGGCTACCTAGCTCAGATTGCAGCGGTTGAAGCTTACCAAAAATATCCTGATTTTTATAACCATGTATTGAGGAAAGTGACGACTTTCAGTGCGCCTAAAGTGATTACTTCCAGAACTATTTGGAATGCTAAGAATGGTTTCTGGGATGTAGGACTAGAAAGTCGGAAGCTTGCTGTAAATGGAAAAATTAAACATTATGTAGTGGATAACGACAATGTGGTTACATCTGTGCTACAAAATGATAGTGATGTTGTGACATCTACAGGAAGCGCCAATGTTAAACACCGTTCGCGTGGCTATTTTGAAAGTCGCATGAATGATATTCCAAACTTTAATATTGGAAAACGAACAACATTGGACAAGCAGGGTTACCGTGATCCAAAACTGGAAAAAATTTCTTTCTTTAAGAAACAACAACTCCCTCTGTCATCTAGTCAACCAAGCACTGAACCTCTTGAAAATATAGCTCTAGGGAAACGGGTTACCCAAAGTTCGACAGCTTTTGGAGGTGACGCTAGAAGGGCTGTGGATGGAAAAGTTGATGGGAATTATGCTCATCATTCTGTAACGCATACAGATTTTCAATCTAAACCTTGGTGGCAAGTTGATTTAGACAAAGAAGAAACGATTCGTCAAATTAATATTTATAATCGAACAGATACTGCTCAGGATAGGCTTACCAATTTTAATGTGATTCTTTTAGATAGTTCTGGGAAAGAAATTGAAAGAAAGCGCATTGCATCTCTGAAAGATATCTCTGCACAAATTGCAATTGACTATAAAAAAGCTCGTTTTGTCCGTATTGAGTTAGATGGTTTCAATGCTCTCAGTCTCGCAGAAGTTCAAGTCTTGCGTGCTGAGAATATCGCATGGAAAAAGCAAGCACGCCAAAGCTCTACCGAGTTTGGAGGAGATGCTAGTCGTGCCTTGGATGGCAATACCAATAGTAGTTATAGCCAGCAATCAATTACCCATACAAAATTTGAAAATCAGCCTTGGTGGGAAGTTGATTTAGGTCGTACAGAACAGGTAGGACTTGTCCGTCTTTATAATCGTGGAGATGGCGAACTTTCTAAACGTTTGGCAGATTTTGATGTGATTTTATATGATGAAAAAGGGAAAGAAGTTACTAGAAAATATGTTTCTCGTTTAGAAGGAAATCGTTTAGATCTTCAGTTGGATGGCAAGTTGGGCCGCCGTGTCCGTATTCAATTGCGTCAGAAAAATCAAGCTCTCAGTCTTGCTGAAGTAGAAGTGTTTCGATTTATAGCTAAGAATGCTGTGACAACACCAACTTCTAAGCCAGTACAAGTGTTAAATTACACTCCTGTAAAAGATAAGACCTTAACTATTCAGCATAGTGGAGCTTACATTGCACGCTATTCTATAACTTGGGAAGAAGTTACAGTAGATAAAAATGGTCATTCAGCTGTTCGCAGTTATTCTTGGGAAGGGAATGGACGCAATCAAATCGCAGGTTCTATCCTCAATCTCCCGATTAAATCTAATATGCGTAATCTTCGAATTAAGATTGAAAAGAGAACAGGTCTTATCTGGAATAGATGGCAAACAATCTATGACAACAGACCTCTTCTCGCCCAACCACATCGCAAAATTACTCACTGGGGAACAACATTGAATTCTAAGGTGAGTGACGATGATGTCTTGTAATCTGATGGTACAATGACAGTTAGTTTGTCTAGTTTATAAGAAAGTACTACCTGAGCTTGAATAGAACTCAGGTAGCTCTCTGTGAAAGAACAAAATTAAACAGAAAGGTAGAGCGTGTGTTCTGATTTGAACACGAGCGGAAAAACTTTTCTAAAAAATCAGAAGAGAAGGGGAGTTCGGGTTCGAATTGAAGCCGGTCTAATCTTCTCAATATCATCAAAATTAAGAAAGAAAGGAATTGCCCCCACCTTAAAAGCAGTGGGAAAAAGATAGTTGGTCTAGCGCGCATCGCTCACTGCGCCCAACTCCTATTTTCCCTTCGCTTTTTGACGGGTTTGGTATCTTTCTGATTATAAATTTTAGAATAAAGAAAGGATGGGTTAACTGTATTCATTGAACTGAATATGGGCGGAGAACTGTGTAAAAAAGATAAACTGTCTAGCATCTGCGATGCGTCGTCAGTTTCCTATTTTTACTTTGTTCTCTGTCGCTATCCTAAATATACAAAAAAGAAAGGTAGAGCGTGTGTTTTGATTTGAACACGAGCGGAAAACTTGGAAAATAGATAATCTGACTGAGAAATCAGGATTTCTCGTCAGATTCCTAATTTTCAGTCGTTTTCTTGTCGCTCTTTGTATCATAAATTATGTCTATCCATATTGCTGCTCAGCAGGGTGAAATTGCTGATAAAATTCTTCTTCCTGGGGATCCTCTTCGTGCGAAATTTATTGCGGAGAATTTCCTTGAAGATGCTGTTTGTTTTAATGAAGTGCGTAACATGTTTGGTTACACTGGTACATACAAGGGCCACCGTGTATCTGTCATGGGAACTGGGATGGGAATGCCATCGATTTCGATTTATGCGCGTGAGTTAATTGTTGACTACGGCGTGAAGAAATTAATCCGTGTGGGAACTGCAGGTTCTTTGAATGAAGATGTTCACGTTCGTGAATTGGTTTTGGCGCAGGCAGCGGCAACCAACTCTAACATCATCCGCAATGACTGGCCACAGTACGATTTCCCACAAATCGCTAGCTTTGATTTGCTGGACAAGGCCTACCATATCGCCAAAGAACTTGGTATGACAACCCACGTTGGGAACGTTTTGTCTTCTGATGTCTTTTATTCAAACTATTTTGAAAAGAACATCGAGCTTGGTAAATGGGGAGTCAAGGCTGTGGAAATGGAAGCAGCAGCCCTTTACTATCTGGCAGCCCAACATCATGTTGACGCCCTTGCTATCATGACTATTTCAGATAGTTTGGTCAATCCAGATGAAGATACAACTGCAGAAGAACGTCAAAACACCTTCACTGATATGATGAAGGTTGGTTTGGAAACCTTGATTGCAGAATAATTTTAGCCAAAAAGGGAGCCCTTCTTTATGAATTGGAGGACTTCCTTTTCTTATCTAGAAATTGATCTAGCTCTCTTTGATTTCGAAGAATAGTGACTTTATGTGAGTATTCTTGGCAAAGTTTTTGGTAATTTTTTCTTTGAGCTTTAGTCCGTCCATCCCAGAGAATCCATCGAATGAACTCCAAATTAAATTGTTCTTGACAACCAGCTGCCATACTTTCCCTGACTTTGCCTCGGTATGTGAGATAACGTTTAAAGGCTCGAAAGAGACAGGTCAATGGGGAAAAATTGAGAAAGATGATTTGATCTGCTTCTTTCATTCTTGCTTCAAAATAACACCAAGAATAGTTGCCATCAATAATCCAGTCAGAATGACTATTGAGAAAGTTTTTCATCTCGGTCAACATCCATTCTCGGTCACTGTCTTGCCAACCGGGTTGAAATTGGAGTGTGTCCATGTGCAGTTTTGGAATGGAGTAGTAGTTAGATAATTTTTCTGCTAGAGTTGACTTGCCAGAACCAGAATATCCGATAATTGCGATTTTCATTTTCTACCTTTTCCTATCTGAGGACAAAAAAACAGCCTCTATGGACTGTTTCTTATTTAGCAAGTTTAGCTGAAAGACGAGCTTTATCGCGGCTTGCTTTGTTTTTGTGAATCAAACCTTTAGTTTCTGCTTTATCGATAGCTGAGCTAGCAGCACGGAAAAGTTCTTCAGATGGGTTTGCTTCGAAAGCTTTGATAGCAGTACGCATAGCTGATTTTTGAGCTGAGTTCTTTTCGTTTTGTTTAACGTTCAATTCAGCGCGTTTGATAGCTGATTTAATGTTTGCCAATGTTCTTACCTCCATATTTACTAACTATACCATTATATATGAAAACTTACGTTTTGACAAGGGAAAATTATTTTTTTAAGTAAATTTCATCGATTTCATGATTCTTGCTTTTATGTAAAATGACTTCTGCCCGATTCCTTGTTGGTTCGATATAATCTTGTAAATTAACTAGATTGATACTAGACCAGACTTGGTGGGCAAGAGATTCCACTTCGCCAATCGGCATTTGTGTGAAGCGATAGTAGTAATTATCAGGTTCATTTTGAGCTATGCTGAGTAATTTTAAGAAACGGTCAAGATACCAACTCTCGATGTCATCCACAGCAGCATCTACGTAGATAGAAAAATCAAAGAAGTCAGTGATATAAAGACGCTCGTTTTGTGGGTTTTGAAAGACATTAATGCCTTCAACAATGACAAAGTCAGCTGCTTTAACACGTTGCTTTTTTTCAGGGACAATGTCGTAGACCTCGTGTGAATAAACCGGTATGTCTACATCCTGACCATTTTTGATCCGATCTAAAAAACTGAGGAGGGCTTCCATATCGTAGCTTTCAGGAAATCCTTTACGGTTCAAAATATCTTGCTCAATGAGGGTTTTGTTAGGGTAGAGAAAGCCATCTGTAGTTACTAACTCAACTTTTGCATCTGACAGTGTCCGTGATAATAGGATTTGAAGGAGGCGACTGGTAGTTGATTTTCCAACGGCAACACTGCCAGAAACTCCAATGATAAAAGGCTGAGCTTTACTTTCACGTTGAAGAAAAATTCCTTTTGAAAAGGCCAAATCATCCTTGGTACGCTTGTAAATCTGGATGAGATGGGCTAGGGGAAGATAGACATCAGTAACATCTTGAAGACTAATTTGGTCGTTAAAACTCTTGATGGATTCTAACTCTTCTTCTGTTAATGGCGGAGTTGTTTTTCGATGCAAAGATTGCCAGGTCTGGCGACTGATTTTTTCAAAATGCAAAAATTCGTTAGTCATATTCTTTTCTTTCGTGTTTGATATCTAAGTATAGCATAATTTAGAACTAAAAACAGTAGCAAGCTTGATGAAATACTCTATTTTATAGAAAGATTTGAGATTAAACCAATCGTCCTGTCAAATTTCTTGTAAACGGTTTAATAATTCCTTGAAATATGGTAAAATAGTTTCATGAGTAAAATGTATTATGCAGAAAATCCTGACGCTGCTCACGACATTCATGAGTTGAGAGTGGAGCTGTTGGGGGAAAATATGACCTTTATGACAGATGCAGGAGTCTTTAGTAAAAAAATGATTGACTTTGGTAGCCAGCTTTTGCTTAGATCATTAGAGGTCAACAGAGGTGAGACTGTTTTAGATGTAGGATGTGGATATGGACCTTTAGGCTTGTCTCTAGTAAAGGCCTACGGAGTTCAGGCCACCATGGTTGATATTAATAATCGTGCCTTGGATTTGGCGCGACAAAATGCTGAACGAAATAAAGTAGAAGCGACGATTTTTCAGTCTAATATTTATGAACAAGTTGAAGGCACATTTGACCATGTCATTTCCAATCCCCCTATCCGTGCAGGCAAGCAAGTGGTTCATGAAATCATTGAGAAAAGTAAAGATTTCTTGGAAGCTGGTGGGGATTTAACAATTGTTATCCAAAAAAAACAAGGGGCTCCAAGTGCTAAGTCAAAAATGGAAGATGTGTTTGGCAATTGCGAAATCGTCAAAAAAGATAAGGGATACTATATCCTTAGAAGTGTGAAAGAATGAGAGCAGTTGATTTAATCCAAAAGAAACGAGATGGTCAAGAACTGACTTCGAGTGAAATTGAATGGCTAGTTGAAGGCTATGTGTCAGGAACTGTTCCTGATTATCAGATGTCTGCCTTTGCTATGGCTGTCTATTTCAAAGGAATGACGACTCGAGAAATCTCTGATTTGACAATGAACATGGTTCATACAGGTCAGGAGTTTGATTTATCAGCTATTGATGGGGTTAAGGTTGACAAGCATTCTACTGGTGGTGTTGGTGATAAGGTAACCTTGATTTTGGCTCCTTTAGTGGCTAGTTTTGGTGTGCCTGTTGCAAAAATGAGTGGTCGTGGTCTCGGCCATACTGGTGGAACGATTGATAAATTAGAATCAATCAAGGGCTATCAAGTAGAACGTAGTCAAGAAGAATTTATCCGTCAAGTGCAAGAGATTGGAGTTTCAGTCATTGGGCAATCAGATCAGCTAGTTAAAGCCGATAAGCTTCTATATGCCCTTCGGGATGTAACGGCAACTGTTGATACCATTCCTTTGATAGCGAGCTCTGTTATGAGTAAGAAAATTGCTGCAGGAGCAGATGCAATCTTACTAGACGTCACAGTTGGAGAGGGTGCCTTCATGAAGACTGTTGATGAGGCGCGTGAATTGGCTCAAACCATGGTAGAACTTGGAAAAGCTGTTGGACGAAAAACAGTTGCAGTTATTACGGATATGAGTCAACCTTTGGGTAGAGCTATTGGCAATCGTCTTGAAATCCTTGAAGCACTTGAAATTTTACAAGGCCAAGGTCGAAAAGATATAACCCATTTTATTTGTGAATTGGCGCAAATTATGTTGAGGTTGGCTAATGTGGAAAAGACTGTTGAGGAAGTTCGCCAACATCTTGAAAATGGTCAAGCACTTGCTAAATTTGAACAAATGGTAGAAGCCCAGGGTGGTCATTTAGAGGATCTGTATCGTCCAGTAAATGTAGCTCATATTGTTGATATCCCAGCTCAAGAGACGGGTATTATCTCAGCACTTCCAGCAATGGAATTTGGTCTTTATGCAATGAGACTGGGGGCCGGCCGTGCAGTTAAGACTGATACCTTGGACTATGAAACTGGAATTGTTTTTGAAAAGAAGGTTGGCGATTCCGTTCAAAAGGGTGAAATTGTTGCAAAAGTATATACAAATGGGAAAATTTCCCCGCAACTAGTTACAGAATTTCAAAAATATGTTAAAATAAATGATAGGGTACAAAGTTTACGGGAAATTATCGAAATCATCTCATAAACCGCAGGAGAATCCGAATATGAAATTTAATAAATACATTGATCATACGCTTTTAAAGCAGGATGCGACAGGAAAACAAATTGATTGTTTGTTGTCTGAGGCTAGAAAGTATGATTTTGCTAGTGTTTGCGTTAATCCGGCCTGGGTTGAACATGCTAAAAAAGGACTTGAAGGCACAGATGTCAAGGTTTGCACAGTAGTAGGTTTCCCTTTGGGAGCAACAACTTCAGTCGTGAAAGCTTTTGAAACCAAAGAAGCTATCCAAAATGGTGCGGATGAGATTGATATGGTGATCAATGTTGGGGCTCTCAAATCAGGTAATTTAGCCTTGGTCGAGTCAGATATTCGCGCAGTAGTGGAAGCAAGTGGTGACAAGTTAGTGAAAGTCATTATTGAAGCTTGCCTTCTGACAGACCAAGAAAAAGTTGTGGCTTGTCAATTAGCCCAAAAAGCTGGAGCTGATTTTGTTAAAACATCTACTGGTTTTTCAACTGGTGGGGCTACGGTAGCAGATGTTACATTAATGCGTGAAACAGTTGGACCTAAAATGGGTGTCAAGGCTGCCGGTGGAGCTCGTTCTTATGCAGATGCTCTTGCCTTTGTGGAAGCAGGTGCGACTCGTATCGGAACGTCAGCTGGGGTAGCTATTTTAAAAGGAGAACTGGCAGATGGCGACTACTGAGTTGATTGAACTGGCAATTGAAACCAGCAAACAGGCCTATGTCCCCTATTCTCACTTTCCTATCGGAGCAGTTTTAGTAGCCAAAGACGGAAGTGTTTACACGGGAGTGAATATCGAAAATGCTAGCTACCCTCTGACCAACTGCGGAGAGCGTACAGCGATTTTTAAAGCAGTTTCTGAAGGCCAAAGAGAGTTTTCAGAATTGATTGTCTATGGACAAACTGAAAAACCAATTTCACCATGCGGAGCTTGTCGTCAAGTGATGGCAGAATTTTTTGAACAAGATTTAAAGGTAACGTTAGTTGCCAAAGATAAATCGACGGTCGAGATGACGGTCGGGGAGTTACTTCCATACTCATTTACAGACTTAAACTAGTCTGGCTCACTCTTTGAGTGACATCGGTCCTTGTGACCAAATCAATCCATACTTGCAACCTAGTTGCAGATCTTATTTAGGAGGTTCAGAAATGAACAAGAAACAATGGCTAGGCCTTGGTCTAGTTGCAATTGCAGCAGTTGGACTTGCTGCATGTGGTAACCGCTCTGCTCGTAAGGCTGCTTCATCTTCTGATTTGAAGACAAAAGCAGCTATTGTCACTGATACTGGTGGTGTTGATGATAAATCATTCAACCAATCAGCTTGGGAAGGTCTTCAAGATTGGGGTAAAGAGCACAATCTTGCAAAAGATAAAGGTTTCACTTACTTCCAATCAACAAGTGAAGCTGACTACGCTAACAACTTGCAACAAGCGGCTGGAAGTTACAACCTAATTTTCGGTGTTGGTTTTGCCCTTCACAATGCAGTAGAAGAAGCTGCAAAAGACCACACTGATTTGAACTATGTCTTGATCGATGATGTTATCAAAGATCAAAAGAATGTGGCAAGTGTAGTATTTGCAGATAACGAATCTGCTTACCTTGCAGGTGTTGCAGCAGCTAAAACAACTAAAACTAAACAAGTTGGTTTTGTAGGTGGTATCGAATCTGAAGTTATTTCACGTTTCGCAGCTGGTTTCAAAGCAGGTGTTGCATCAGTTGACCCATCTATCAAGGTTCAAGTAGACTATGCAGGTTCATTTGGTGATGCTGCTAAAGGTAAAACAATCGCTGCTGCCCAATACGCGGCAGGTGCAGATATCGTATACCAAGTAGCTGGTGGTACAGGTGCAGGTGTCTTTGCAGAAGCAAAATCACTCAACGAAAGTCGTCCTGAAGGTGAAAAAGTTTGGGTTATTGGTGTTGACCGTGACCAAGAAGCAGAAGGTAAATACACATCTAAAGATGGAAAAGCTTCAAACTTTGTTCTTGTTTCAACTTTGAAACAAGTTGGTACAACAGTAAAAGATATTTCTAACAAGGCTGAAAAAGGAGAATTTCCTGGTGGTCAAGCAATTGTTTACTCATTGAAGGATAAAGGTGTTGATTTAGCAATAACTAACCTTTCAGAAGAAGGTAAGAAAGCTGTTGAAGATGCAAAAGCTAAAATCCTTGATGGAAGCGTAAAAGTTCCAGATAAATAAGGAACAGAAGTCATTTCTTAGGAAGCGGCCATGGGCCGCTTTTTAAGAATTGAGGCAAATTTATTTTGTATCAGTAAAGCTTGCTAATCAACAAACTAGTAAGTTTTATTGAAATAAAATAAACCTCTGAAAGGAAAAGGATATGGCACACGAAAATGTCATTGAGATGCGTAATATTACCAAGGTCTTTGGTCAATTTGTCGCCAACGATAAGATCAATTTACATCTGCGAAAAGGTGAAATTCACGCACTTTTAGGAGAAAATGGAGCGGGTAAGTCGACACTCATGAATATGTTGGCAGGGCTTTTAGAACCAACTAGTGGTGAAATCGCAGTCAATGGCCAAGTTGTAAACCTCGACTCACCTTCTAAAGCGGCTAGCTTAGGTATTGGGATGGTTCACCAGCACTTTATGTTAGTAGAGGCTTTTACAGTAGCCGAAAATATTATTTTAGGAAGTGAAGTCACAAAAAACGGTGTGCTAGATATTGCTGGAGCTAGCAAAGAAATCAAGGCTCTTTCTGAACGGTATGGCTTAGCTGTAGATCCTTCTGCTAAGGTGGCAGATATCTCAGTTGGTGCCCAACAACGTGTGGAAATCTTAAAAACTCTTTATCGGGGGGCTGATATCCTCATCTTTGACGAACCAACGGCTGTCTTGACTCCATCAGAGATTGATGAGTTGATGGCTATCATGAAAAATCTTGTCAAAGAAGGAAAATCAATTATCTTGATTACCCACAAACTGGATGAGATTCGTGCCGTATCTGATCGCGTTACAGTAATCCGCCGTGGGAAATCTATTGAGACGGTTGAGATTGCTGGTGCAACCAATGCTGACTTGGCTGAAATGATGGTTGGACGTTCTGTATCTTTTAAAACAGAAAAGCAAGTAGCACAACCTAAAGATGTGATCTTATCCATCAAGGATTTGGTGGTCAATGAAAACCGTGGTGTCCCAGCTGTTAAAAATCTATCCTTGGATGTTCGTGCTGGAGAGATTGTTGGTATTGCGGGGATTGATGGAAATGGTCAGTCTGAACTGATTCAAGCCATTACAGGTCTTCGCAAGGTTGAATCTGGTAGCATTGAGCTAAAAGGAGATTCAATTGTAGGCTTGCACCCACGTCAGATTACAGAGTTGAGTGTTGGGCACGTTCCAGAAGACCGTCACCGTGATGGTTTGATTTTGGAAATGATGATTTCTGAAAATATTGCCCTTCAAACCTACTATAAAGAACCACATAGTAAAAATGGAATTTTGAACTATTCAAATATTACTTCTTATGCTAAAAAGCTAATGGAAGAGTTTGATGTTCGTGCTGCCAGTGAATTTGTTCCTGCAGCGGCACTCTCAGGAGGAAATCAACAAAAAGCAATTATTGCTCGTGAAATTGATCGTGATCCTGATCTTCTTATCGTCAGCCAACCAACTCGTGGGTTGGATGTCGGTGCCATTGAATATATCCACAAACGCTTGATTGAAGAGCGTGATAATGGTAAGGCTGTCCTTGTTGTCAGCTTTGAATTGGATGAGATTTTAAACGTCTCAGACCGTATTGCCGTTATCCACGATGGTAAGATTCAAGGTATTGTATCACCAGAAACAACCAATAAACAAGAACTTGGTGTCTTGATGGCTGGTGGAAACTTGGGAAAGGAGAAGAGTGATGTCTAAAAAATTACAACAAATTTCGGTTCCCTTGATTTCTGTCTTCCTAGGAATTTTACTCGGAGCCATTGTCATGTGGATCTTCGGTTATGATGCCATCTGGGGCTACGAAGAATTGTTCTATACAGCTTTTGGTAGTCTACGTGGGATTGGAGAAATCTTCCGTGCAATGGGGCCTTTGGTCTTGATTGGTCTTGGATTTGCCGTCGCTAGTCGAGCAGGTTTCTTTAACGTCGGGCTTCCTGGTCAAGCTTTGGCAGGTTGGATTCTCAGTGGTTGGTTTGCCTTGTCACATCCAGATATGCCACGTCCCTTGATGATTCTAGCAACCATCGTGATTGCCTTGATTGCTGGTGGGATTGTCGGAGCGATTCCGGGTATTCTTAGAGCCTATCTAGGGACGTCAGAGGTTATCGTAACCATCATGATGAACTACATTGTCTTGTATGTAGGGAATGCCTTTATCCATGCTTTCCCTAAAGACTTCATGCAAAGTACAGATTCGACGATTCGTGTTGGGGCTAATGCAACCTATCAGACACCTTGGTTGTCTGAGTTGACTGGTAACTCACGGATGAATATTGGTATTTTCTTTGCTATCATTGCCGTTGCAGTTATTTGGTTCATGCTCAAGAAAACAACTCTTGGTTTTGAAATTCGCGCAGTTGGTCTTAATTCACATGCTTCAGAATATGCTGGTATTTCTGCCAAGCGGACTATCATCCTATCAATGATTATTTCAGGTGCCTTGGCAGGTCTTGGTGGAGCTGTTGAAGGACTTGGAACCTTCCAGAACGTCTATGTTCAAGGGGCATCTTTAGCTGTTGGGTTTAACGGGATGGCGGTTAGTCTGCTTGCGGCCAACTCACCAATTGGTATTCTCTTTGCAGCCTTCCTATTTGGTGTTCTCCAAGTTGGAGCCCCTGGTATGAATGCGGCGCAGGTACCGTCTGAGCTTGTCAGCATTGTAACAGCTTCTATTATCTTCTTTGTCAGTGTTCATTACCTTATCGAACGCTTTGTCAAATCGAAAAAACAAGTTAAAGGAGGTAAGTAAAGATGTCTATTACAACCTTGCTCACCCTCTTGGTGTCTTCTATGCTGATTTACTCAGCCCCCCTCATCTTTACAAGTATTGGTGGTGTTTTCTCTGAACGTGGTGGTGTGGTAAACGTCGGCCTTGAAGGAATTATGGTTATGGGTGCCTTTTCTGGAGTTGTCTTTAACCTTGAATTTGCAGAACAATTTGGAGCAGCAACTCCATGGCTATCCTTGCTTGTAGCAGGATTGGTTGGAGGAATCTTTTCTATCATCCACGCAGCAGCGACGGTTCATTTCCGTGCAGACCATGTTGTCAGCGGTACGGTATTGAACTTGATGGCGCCAGCCTTGGCTATTTTCTTGGTCAAAGTTCTTTATAATAAAGGTCAGACAGACAACTTGACTCAAACCTTTGGACGCTTTGACTTCCCAGTCTTGGCAAATACCCCAGTTATCGGTGATATCTTCTTCAAGTCAACTAGTCTACTTGGTTACTTGGCGATTGCCTTCTCATTCCTTGCTTGGTTTATCCTCTTCAAGACTCGCTTTGGTCTTCGTCTTCGCTCTGTCGGTGAACACCCTCAAGCAGCGGATACCTTAGGAATCAATGTCTACATGATGAGATATTTAGGAGTTATTATTTCAGGTTTCCTAGGTGGTGTTGGAGGAGCGATCTACGCTCAATCTATCTCAGTCAACTTCTCAGTTACTACTATTGTAGGGCCTGGTTTCATCGCTCTTGCAGCCATGATTTTTGGTAAATGGAATCCAATTGGAGCAATGCTGTCTAGTCTTTTCTTTGGACTTTCACAAAGTTTGGCAGTTATTGGTTCACAATTACCATTCTTACAAGGAGTACCTGCAGTTTACCTTCAAATTGCACCTTATGTTTTGACAATCCTTGTCTTGGCAGCCTTCTTTGGAAAAGCAGTTGCACCAAAAGCAGATGGTATCAACTATATCAAATCAAAATAAGCATACAAAAAACGTCAGTTCAGAACTGGCGTTTTATTTTTTAGGATGTTGATGGGTTAGGTTTAATCCCCAAGGGACTAAATTTTCAGTCTTGTTTTTGATACGTGCGATGTTGTCCTTATGACGAATGATAATCAAACTAGCAAGTGCTAGGATAATAGCGATGAAGAGAGGGTCATAGTTGCTCAGGATAAAACCAAAAAGTGGAAAGAGTAGAACTCCGATGACAGCCGCGATAGATGCTGTGACACTAGATAGTGAAATCATACTACCAAGATAGAGGGTTCCAAAGAAAACAACTGCTAGGTAGAGACAGAAGACAGGTGCAAATCCGAAAATCACTCCAGCACTGGTTGCGACAGCCTTACCACCCTTAAATCCTGCAAAGATAGGAAAGGTATGGCCAATGACAGCCAAAAGTCCAAAGATGAGAGGCGAAACCCCTTGCAGATGAAAAATAATCGGAAGAAGGGTTGCTAGGGTTCCTTTGAAAAAGTCAATCACAAAGGTTACCATACCAGCTTTCTTACCTAAAATGCGGAAGGTATTGGTCGTTCCAGTGTTACCAGAACCATGCTCGCGCAGATTGATTTGAAAGAATACTTGTCCAATCCAGAGACCAGACGGAATCGAACCCAGCAGATAGGCTAGGATTAATAAAACTATTGTAATCATACTCCTATTATATCATGAAATGGAGAAGAAAGGCAGAGAATCTCTTCTGAAATTGTCACACCGGAGAAAGAAAAATTTTGCAAAATCCTTGGAAAACTTGTAGAATAGTAAAGATGAACGAATAGGAGGTTCCTTGTGTCAAAAAAGGAAATCAATATTAACAATTATAATGATGATGCCATTCAGGTGCTAGAAGGGTTGGATGCGGTTCGAAAACGTCCGGGGATGTATATCGGATCGACCGATGGTGCTGGTCTCCACCACCTAGTCTGGGAAATCGTCGACAATGCAGTCGATGAGGCCTTGTCTGGATTTGGTGACCGTATTGATGTGACCATCAATAAAGATGGGAGTTTGACTGTACAAGACCATGGTCGTGGGATGCCGACGGGGATGCACGCTATGGGAATCCCAACCGTTGAGGTTATCTTTACCATCCTTCACGCAGGAGGGAAATTTGGTCAAGGAGGCTACAAGACATCAGGTGGACTTCACGGGGTGGGGTCTTCCGTTGTTAACGCTCTTTCTAGCTGGTTAGAAGTTGAAATCACCCGTGATGGTGCAGTCTACAAGCAACGTTTTGAAAATGGCGGAAAACCCGTCACGACCTTGAAGAAAATCGGTACAGCACCCAAGTCTAAAACAGGTACCAAGGTTACTTTTATGCCTGATGCGACTATCTTTTCTACGACAGACTTCAAGTACAATACCATCTCAGAGCGTCTTAATGAATCAGCCTTCCTCTTGAAAAATGTGACCTTGTCCTTGACGGATAAGCGAACAGATGAAGCAATTGAATTTCACTATGAGAATGGGGTACAAGACTTTGTTTCTTATCTGAACGAAGATAAGGAAACCTTAACGCCAGTTCTATACTTTGAAGGCGAAGATAATGGTTTTCAAGTGGAAGTAGCGCTTCAGTACAATGATGGATTTTCAGATAATATTTTGTCCTTTGTCAATAACGTTCGTACCAAGGACGGCGGAACGCATGAGACAGGACTCAAGTCTGCTATCACTAAGGTCATGAATGACTATGCGCGTAAGACGGGGCTTCTCAAGGAAAAAGATAAAAACCTTGAAGGTTCAGACTATCGTGAGGGACTCGCGACCGTTCTTTCTATCTTGGTTCCTGAAGAACACCTCCAGTTTGAAGGACAGACCAAGGACAAGCTAGGAAGCCCTCTTGCTCGTCCCGTTGTGGATGGCATTGTGGCTGATAAGTTGACCTTTTTCCTTATGGAAAATGGGGAATTGGCTTCTAACCTCATCCGCAAGGCTATCAAGGCCCGTGATGCTCGCGAAGCGGCACGTAAGGCGCGTGATGAGAGCCGTAATGGTAAGAAAAATAAGAAAGATAAGGGCTTGTTGTCTGGTAAACTAACGCCAGCCCAATCTAAAAATCCTGCCAAGAATGAACTCTATCTAGTTGAGGGTGACTCTGCCGGTGGTTCTGCTAAACAAGGTCGTGACCGCAAATTCCAGGCTATCTTGCCTCTTCGTGGTAAGGTCATCAATACAGCCAAGGCCAAGATGTCAGATATCCTCAAAAATGAAGAAATCAACACCATGATTTATACCATTGGTGCAGGAGTTGGAGCAGACTTCTCTATTGAAGATGCCAACTATGACAAGATCATTATCATGACCGATGCGGATACCGACGGTGCCCATATTCAGACCTTGCTCTTGACATTTTTCTACCGTTACATGCGTCCTCTAGTCGAGGCAGGTCAGGTCTATATCGCCCTTCCGCCTCTATACAAGATGTCCAAAGGAAAAGGCAAGAAAGAAGAAGTAGCCTATGCTTGGACGGATGGTGAACTAGAAGAACTCCGCAAGCAGTTCGGAAAAGGCGCTACCCTCCAACGATATAAAGGTCTCGGTGAGATGAATGCGGATCAACTCTGGGAAACAACCATGAATCCAGAAACCCGCACTCTTATCCGTGTTACAATTGAAGACCTGGCTCGTGCTGAACGTCGTGTCAATGTCCTCATGGGTGACAAAGTTGAACCACGCCGTAAGTGGATTGAGGATAATGTTAAATTTACGCTGGAAGAAGCAACAGTATTTTAGAGATGTTTGCTTTCTTGATAAATTTAGCTCTCTAAAAGAGATATAAATCATGATAAGTTTATCGTTTCCTATTCCCTTTCTTGTGATAGTCCTGGTCCTATGCGCAGTTACGTATATGATTGCTAAACAAGTAAAACCTGAGAAAAGCCGTTATCTAAACTTTTTATTATTGACCCTAGTGACTTTTGGTGTGACACTATTTGATAATCCATTTAGATCTCATCTTTATGCAGGATTGTTATTCTATGTTTTTGACTTTTATATTTTTACACCAATTAGCCTTGTTTTTGGATTCATAGCAATTAAAAAAAGCAGTAAACATCTCAAGTATTATCCTAGTAGTTACTCAAAACTTCTTAGGATAAACGCCTGGTTTTTAGCAATATTTTCGATTATTAACTTCCTATTTTTAATGCTGATGGAAGAAATGAGAATTATGTTGCTACTACCACTTTTTGGGATCAGTTCGATTATTCAATTTATAATCGGTGAGCTAGAGAGAAAAAGAGTTCAAAAACTTCTTAAGCAAAGAAAAGAAGATGCTCCTATTCCTGACTCAATTTCAAACGACGGTGACATAGATGAGAACTGAAACAGAAATGATGAATCTGATTATACAAATAGCTGAAAGTTTAAAAGTCGAAGCCGTGGCTCTATCTGGTTCAAGAACAGAGGATCAAGCTCTAAAAGATGAATTTCAAGACTATGATGTGGTCTATATTGTAGATGATTTGGCTAATCTGACGGGTAATCTTTCTTGGTTGAACCAGTTTGGGAAACGAATCATTGAGCAACATGTCGTAGTTGATCATCGCCACCTCTACCTTATGCTCTTTGAAGATGGCAATCGCATTGATTTGACCCTCTGCCCCAAAGACTACATTCAAGAGTGGATAGACAGTGAGGCCGGATTCACTGTTTTAGAAGATCCAGAGCATTTATTTGAACCCTATTCCCCAAATATAGAGCGTTACTGGATAAGTCCAGCTAGTGAGATAGATTTTGAAAAAGTCTGCAATGAATTTTGGTGGGTATCAGCTTACGTGGTTAAAGGGATTTGTCGTAAGCAACTTCTCTACGCTACTGACCATCTTTATGGTATTTGTCAACAAGAACTCTTGAAGGTCTTAGCTTGGCAGGTCGCAAGTGATAGGGGGGAAGTCGATATCGGCAAGAACTATAAGTATCTCTTTAACTACTTGCCTGTTGAGAAAGAGAAGGAGTTCTCTGCTCTCATTGATTTTTCAAGTGTAGAGAAACTTACTCAATCTTTATTTGCTACGATGAATTTTTTCCACCAAGAGGCTCAGTCCCTTGCTCAAAAGATGGGTTTTGACTACGATAAAGAAGTAGCTGAGAAGATGATTAAGTATGCTGAGGAGAGACTCGAAACAAATGAAACATTTACAAAATAATAAGATAACAAAATTTTTACTGATTAGTTTCCTCATTTCTTGGGGATTGCTCGCTTTTCTGACGCAAATGAGCCTCTTAAGTCTAACAGTCCACTAGGAGTTTTTCTCCATTTACTAGGAGGTTTCGGTCCAACCATTGCAGCCATTTCTTGTTTGCCTCAAAAATCCATTAAAAGCATAGTCTCTTTTATCTTAGGGGACTCAAAGAAATATATTTTGTTGTTTCTTTTACTAATTTTCGCGCAGACAGGTGTCATTGCTTTCTCATCTACGGAGCTTAATCCGGCTTTTCCACTAGGAAATTTATTTGTTGTTTTTTTGAGTGCAGTCTGTATTTATGGTGGCGAAGAAGAATTGGGATGGCGAGGCATCTTGCAACCGACTTTGGAAACTAGATTCTCCTTTTGGATTTCCGGTTTGATAACAGGTTGTATTTGGGCAATATGGCATGTACCTTTATGGTTTGTGATTGGAAGTTCCCAAAGTAGGATGCCTTTTATATTATTCAGTCTATTTGCAATTTATCTCAGTATTCTTCTAGCAGCTGTTTTCAAAAAGACTAAGTCGGTCCTTTATTGCGCCATTTTTCACGGCCTAATTAATACCCTACTTAGCTTATTTGTTATTAAAATTAATCTTTTATTCATTCTAGGATTAGTAGGATTGCTCTTCTTTTCTCACTACCTACAAAGAAACAGTTAAATTTATAAAATATAGATTTACTTTACAATAAAACACTAAAAAGAGAATTATTATGTCTAACATTCAAAACATGTCCCTTGAGGACATCATGGGAGAGCGCTTTGGTCGCTACTCCAAGTACATTATTCAAGACCGGGCTTTGCCAGATATTCGTGATGGCTTGAAGCCGGTTCAGCGTCGTATTCTTTATTCGATGAATAAAGATGGAAATACTTTTGACAAGAGCTATCGTAAGTCGGCCAAGTCTGTCGGGAATATCATGGGGAATTTCCACCCACACGGTGACAGTTCCATCTATGATGCCATGGTTCGTATGTCACAAGATTGGAAAAATCGTGAGATTTTGGTCGAAATGCACGGTAACAACGGCTCAATGGACGGAGATCCGCCTGCGGCTATGCGTTATACTGAGGCGCGTTTGTCTGAAATTGCTGGCTACCTTCTTCAAGATATCGATAAAAAGACTGTTCCTTTTGCTTGGAACTTTGACGATACCGAGAAAGAGCCGACAGTCTTGCCAGCAGCTTTTCCAAACCTTTTAGTCAATGGTTCTACTGGTATTTCAGCTGGATATGCGACAGATATTCCACCACATAATTTGGCTGAGGTCATCGATGCGGCGGTTTACATGATTGATCACCCAACTGCCAAGGTTGATAAACTCATGGAATTCTTGCCGGGACCAGATTTTCCAACTGGAGGAATCATTCAGGGTCGTGATGAAATCAAGAAGGCCTATGAAACTGGGAAAGGGCGCGTGGTTGTTCGTTCCAAGACTGAGATTGAAAAGCTAAAAGGTGGTAAGGAACAAATCGTTATTACTGAGATTCCTTATGAAATCAACAAGGCCAATCTAGTCAAGAAAATCGATGATGTTCGTGTCAATAACAAGGTAGCTGGGATTGCTGAGGTTCGTGATGAGTCTGACCGTGATGGTCTTCGTATCGCTATCGAACTTAAGAAAGACGCTAATACGGAGCTTGTTCTTAATTATCTTTTCAAATACACTGACCTACAAATAAATTACAATTTTAACATGGTGGCGATTGACAATTTCACACCTCGTCAGGTTGGGATCGTTCCAATCTTGTCTAGCTACATCGCCCACCGTCGTGAAGTGATTTTGGCGCGTTCACGCTTTGACAAGGAAAAGGCTGAGAAACGTCTCCATATCGTTGAAGGTTTGATTCGCGTGATTTCGATTTTGGACGAAGTCATTGCTCTTATCCGTGCTTCTGAGAATAAGGCGGACGCCAAGGAAAACCTCAAAGTTAGCTATGATTTTACAGAGGAGCAGGCTGAGGCTATCGTTACCTTGCAACTGTACCGTTTGACCAATACAGACGTGGTTGTCTTGCAGGAAGAAGAGGCAGAACTTCGTGAGAAGATTGCTACGCTGGCGGCTATTATCGGTGATGAACGGACCATGTACAATCTCATGAAGAAAGAGCTTCGTGAGGTCAAGAAGAAATTTGCGACTCCACGTTTGAGTTCTCTAGAAGACACTGCGAAAGCAATCGAGATTGATACAGCTAGTCTGATCGTCGAGGAAGATACCTATGTCAGCGTGACCAAGGCAGGTTACATCAAGCGTACTAGCCCACGTTCCTTTGCGGCTTCCACCTTGGAAGAAATTGGCAAGCGTGATGATGACCGTTTGATCTTTGTTCAATCTGCCAAGACAACCCAGCATCTCTTGATGTTCACGACTCTTGGAAATGTCATTTATCGACCAATCCATGAATTGGCAGATATTCGCTGGAAGGATATCGGAGAGCATCTGAGCCAAACCATTACAAACTTCGAAACTAACGAAGAAATCCTTTATGTGGAAGTCGTGGATCAGTTTGATGACGCGACAACTTACTTTGCTGCAACTCGTCTTGGTCAAATCAAACGCGTAGAACGAAAAGAATTCTCTCCATGGCGAACCTACAAGTCTAAGTCTGTCAAGTATGCTAAGCTCAAAGACGAGACAGACCAGATTGTAGCAGTGGCTCCGATTAAACTGGATGATGTTCTCTTGATTAGCCAAAACGGTTATGCCCTTCGTTTCAATATCGAAGAGGTACCAGTTGTCGGTGCTAAGGCTGCAGGTGTCAAAGCTATGAACCTGAAAGCAGATGATGTCCTCCAATCCGCCTTTATCTGTAACACCTCATCCTTCTACCTCTTGACCCAACGTGGAAGTTTAAAACGTGTTTCTATTGACGAAATTCCAGCAACTAGCCGTGCCAAACGAGGACTACAAGTCTTGCGTGAGTTGAAAAACAAACCGCATCGTGTCTTCTTAGCAGGAGCAGTTGCAGAACAAGGATTCGTTGGTGACCTCTTTAGTACAGAAGTGGACGGGGACGATCAAACTCTGATTATTCAATCTAACAAAGGAACAATCTATGAAAGTCGACTACAAGACTTGAATCTGTCAGAACGAACCAGCAACGGAAGCTTCATTTCTGACACGATTTCAGATGAAGAAGTTTTCGATGCCTACCTAAAAGAATTTTTTAAAGAAGATAAATAAAACGAACAATAAGGACCAGTTCAAAGAGCTGGTTCTATTTTTATTGAATAAATTTTCTGAAAATTACAAAATATACTTGCTATTTTAAAAAAATAGTGTAGAATAAAAGAAATATGTTTTAAGAGTAAGGAGTTGAATATGACCGTAACAATTGATTGGGAAAACCTAGGTTTCTCCTATATGAAATTACCTTATCGCTATATTGCTCATTTTAAAAATGGACAATGGAATCAAGGAGAGCTTACAGAGGATGCAACCTTGCATATTTCAGAGTCTTCTCCAAGTCTTCACTATGGTCAACAAGCATTTGAAGGTTTGAAAGCTTATCGTACTAAGGATGGTAGTGTTCAACTGTTCCGTCCAGATGAAAATGCTAAACGCCTGCAACGGACATGTGACCGTCTCTTGATGCCACAAGTTCCAACAGAAATGTTTGTAGAAGCTTGTAAAGCAGTTGTCCGCGCGAATGAAGAATACGTACCACCATATGGAACAGGTGGAACACTTTATCTTCGTCCACTTTTGATTGGTGTTGGAGATATTATCGGGGTAAAACCAGCAGAAGAGTATATTTTCACCATCTTTGCTATGCCAGTTGGAAATTACTTTAAGGGTGGATTGGTTCCAACCAACTTCTTGATTCAGGATGAATACGACCGTGCGGCTCCAAATGGTACAGGTGCGGCTAAGGTTGGTGGGAACTATGCTGCCAGTCTCTTGCCAGGGAAATTGGCCAAGTCACGTCATTTCTCAGATGTTATCTATCTAGACCCATCAACTCATACAAAGATTGAAGAAGTCGGTTCAGCTAACTTCTTTGGAATTACAGCTGATAATGAATTTGTAACACCATTGAGTCCATCTATCTTGCCATCTATTACTAAGTATTCTTTGCTTTATTTGGCAGAACACCGCTTGGGCTTAACTCCTATTGAGGGGGATGTCCCAATTGATAACCTTGACCGTTTTGTAGAGGCAGGTGCCTGTGGTACAGCAGCAGTTATTTCGCCAATTGGTGGAATTCAGCACGGTGATGATTTCCATGTATTCTATAGTGAAACAGAAGTAGGCCCTGTGACTCGTAAACTCTATGATGAATTGACAGGTATTCAGTTTGGTGATATTGAAGCGCCAGAAGGTTGGATTGTAAAAGTAGATTAAAATAAACAAAAGGAGATTTTTGATGAAATCGAAAAAGTGGCTCTTAACAGCAGGAGTGGTCCTGAGCACAACAGCTCTTTTAGTGGCTTGTGGAAAAGCTGATAAAGAAGCAGATGCACCGACAACATTTTCATATGTCTATGCAGTAGATCCAGCATCTTTGGACTATAGTATAGCGACTCGTACATCTACAACAGATGTTATCGGGAACGTGGTTGATGGCTTGATGGAAAACGACCAGTACGGAAATGTTATTCCTTCCTTGGCTGAGGATTGGTCTGTGTCAAAAGATGGTTTGACTTATACCTACAAACTTCGTAAAGGAGTTAAATGGTACACTTCTGAAGGTGAAGAATATGCAGAAGTAACAGCCCATGATTTTGTAACAGGATTGAAACACGTAGCTGACGGTAAGTCAGACGGTGTCTCTCTCATCCAAAATTCAATTAAGGGCTTGGATGCCTACATGACTGGTGAGACCAATGATTTCTCTACAGTTGGTGTTAAGGCCTTGGACGATTATACAGTTGAATATACCCTAAACAAACCAGAAAGTTTCTGGAACTCTAAAGTTACAACAGCGACGATGTTGCCTGTAAATGAAGAGTTTTTGAAGGCATCAGGTAAAGATTATGGAGCAGTTACTCCAGCAGGGATTCTTTACAATGGTCCTTATATCTTGAAGACCTTGACTTCTAAATCGTTAATCGAATACGAGAAAAATCCAAACTACTGGGATAAAGAAAAGGTAAAAATTGAGAAGATTAAATTGACTTACTACGATGGTTCTGATCAGGAATCGTTGATCCGTAGTTTCTCTTCAGGTGCCTATACGACAGCTCGTCTCTTCCCAAGTAGCTCAAACTTTGCTTCAACTTTGGAACAATACGGAGATAAAATCACTTATAGCCCACAGGACTCAAGTAGCTATTACTTCACCTTTAACGTAAATCGTCAGTCATATAATAAAACTGCGAAAACAAGTGAAGAACAAAAGACTTCTACTAAAGAAGCTATGCTTAATAAGGACTTCCGTCAGGCTATCAACTTTGCCTTCAACCGCCATTCTTATGCTGCCCAGCTAAATGGTGAAGACGGTGCGGACAAGATTATTCGTAACAGCCTTGTTCCTGACAACTTTGTACAAGCAGGGGGTAAGAACTTTGGTCAAATCGCCCAAGCTGAGTTGGTGAACTATGGTGACCAATGGAAAGGTGTTGAGTTAGTGGATGGTAAGGATTCTATCTACAACCCTGACAAGGCTAAAGCAGCATTTGAAAAAGCTAAGAAAGACTTGGAATCTAAAGGGGTAACTTTCCCAATTCATTTGGATGTCCCAGTTGAACAAACAGATACCATCGCCGTTCAACAAAGCAACTCTTTCAAACAGTCTATCGAATCAACTCTGGGTGCTGAAAATGTTGTCATCGACGTTCTTCAAATGACAGATAATGAAAAGGAAACAATCACTTCACAAGCGCGTGTTCCTTCTCAAAAAGACTATGATTTGAACAGTACAGGATGGGCTCCAAGTTATCAAGACCCAGCATCTTACTTGAATATCATGGATCCTAAATCAGGTTCTGCCATGAAGCACCTCGGTATCACTAAAGGGAAAGATAAGGATGTTGTAGCTAAACTTGGTTTGGACCAATATAAGAAATTATTGGATGATGCAGATTCAGAAACTACAAATCTTGAAGAACGCTATGAAAAATATGCCAAGGCTCAAGCTTGGTTGACAGATAGTTCATTATTGATGCCGACAGCCTCATCAGGTGGTTCACCAGTAGTAAGTAATGTAGTACCATTCTCAAAACCATATTCACAAGTCGGAATCAAGGGAGATCCATATATCTTTAAAGGTATGAGATTACAAAAAGAGATTGTCACTACAAAAGAATATGAAGAAGCTCTTAAAAAATGGCAAAAAGAAAAATTAGAATCAAATGGTAAATACCAAAAAGAACTAGAAAAACATATTAAATAAGTCTAAAAAACTCTATATCACTATGAGCTGATATAGAGTTTTTTCTTGCTAGTTTTTTTATTTTCTTGTAAAATAGAACAAGTGAAGTGAGGTAGGAAATGAGTAAGAAAGATAAAAAAATTGAAATTCAGCTAGCAGACGCGAAAGTAACTGTTGGAAAAGATAGCTATGAAGGTTATGTTCTAACTATTGGTAAAAAATCTATCGGAGAAATTGCCGAATTAGATGGTCAATTTGCAATCATAAAGAATGGAAATGTCGATAGTTTTTATAAAAAACTTGAAAAAGCTGTGGAAATTTTGATTGAAAATTATAATTTAGCAAAATAAGTCTTGT